>CAYHWW010000208.1:0-5654 GCA_964360145.1 uncultured Oligoflexia bacterium
CACGGCGGCGCTGCACATCGCCTATGCCTGCCTGGACCTGAAGCCCGGCGACGAGATCATCGTGCCCGCCATGACTTTTGGCGCCACGGCCAACGCCATCGTCCACGCCGGCGGCACGCCGGTGTTTGTGGATGTGGACGCCAAGACTTTGGCCTTGGATGTGGGTTTAGTCGAGAAAGCTTTGACGCCGCGGACCCGGGGCGTGGTGCTGGTTCATTTTGCCGGCCTCATGGGGCCTGTGGAAGAACTAGCGGCACTGTGCAAAAAGCGCGGCATTGCACTGATCGAAGACTGCGCCCACTCTATTGAAACGAGACGCGGCGGCAAACACGCGGGCACCTACGGCATGGCGGGCTGCTATAGCTTCTACGCCAATAAGAACGTGAGCACCGCCGAGGGCGGCATGTTCGTGACAACAGATGCCGCCGTGGCCGAACGGGCCAGCAAGCTGGCCCTGCACGGCATGAGCAAAGACGCCCACAAGCGCTTCTCAGCCAGTGGCTACACCCACTACGATTTTGAAGAGTTCGGGTTCAAGTACAACATGCCCGATCTCGCGGCGAGCCTGGGCATCCATCAGCTGAAGCGCGTGGAGAAGAACTACGAGCTGCGGGGGAGGCTCTGGCGCCGGTATGGCGAGGGATTGCAGGGCTTGCCCGTGGGCCTGCCAGCGGCTTTGCCCGGCGGCGACGAGGTTCATGCGTTGCATCTCTTTCAAATCCGCGTGCCAGCGCCCATTCGGGACAAAATGCTGACCCTTTATCCCCAAGAGGGCATTGGCGTGGGCGTGCACTATCGCTCCCTCACGGGACTGAAGCTCTATCAACGCTTCATCAGCGCCAAGCAGCGGGAACAGCAGGGCGGCTTCGCCGGGGCGGAAACCTTCGGGGCCGAGACCATTTCGTTGCCCCTGGGCACCGCCATGATTGAGTCGGACGTGGACGACGTGGTCGCGGCGACCAAAAAATTATTGAGGGACTTCGCGGCGGAACTCAGTTTTCGCTGAGTTCCTATTGCACCCGATCCCCCACAAACGGGTTCTTCCGCCGCTCGTGGCCCACGCTGGTCCGCGGCCCGTGGCCTGGCTGCACGGCGGTTTCTTCCTCCAAAGTAAATAGCCGACCCTGGATGGATTTCTTCAACGTGCCAAAATCCCCGCCCCAGAGGTCCGTGCGACCGATGGACTCGTGGAATAGCGTATCGCCAGAGAACAAAAATGGCGCGGTGCCGAGCTCGCCTCCGCTGAAATGAAAACACGCACCCCCCGGCGAATGCCCTGGCGTGTGGATGACCTGGCATTTGTGACGGCCGAAGCTGATCTCCTGGCCATCTTGCAACATCACGTCGATGGCTGGCGGCGCATCGTAGTGGAACCCAAACATCTGCCCCTGCTGGGGCAGCATGCGGTAGATGTCAGCGTCGTCGGCGTGCAGCGCGATCTTCGCGGCGGCGTATTCGGCCTTCAACCCGTGGACGGCACCGATATGATCGAGATGAGCATGGGTGTGCAGGGAATACTTCACGGTGAGGCCCAGGGCCCGCAGGCGCTTTGAGATGGCGTCGTATTCATCACCCGCATCAATGACAACGGCCTCTTTTGTTTCTTCACAAGCGAGGATGCAGCAATTGCACTGGAATGGGCCGACGACCAGGGTCTCTTGGATCATCACCTAGGCTATAGGTCGTAGCTCCACGGAAGGCAACGAATGTTGCCTTCCCGCGAGTCATTGGAGGTCAATGAGCCATTGCAAGGCAACATTCGTTGCCTTGCACTAGTAGATCCGCGACAACCGCGCCAATGGATAGTACTTGCTCAGAATCTGTTTATAACCGAATCCACGCTCACCCATGGCCTTCGATCCCCACTGGCACATGCCCACGCCGTGGCCGCTGCCGCTACCCCGGAAGCGCAGCACATTACCTTCGCGGAGCACGGTGAACTCCGTGCTGCGCAACTGGGAGAAGCCGGCAATCTCCCGGAACCGCGCCCCCCCCACCACCACGGGCCTCATCCCATCAAAAACTTCCACGGTCTCCACGCGCCCCAACACCGATCGCCTGCCCACCCGCACGCCCGTGAGCCGATCCTTGATGATGCCCGTCATTTTCAGCGCCACGCCCAGATCGGACATCGCGGTCTTATGCTCCCAACGATAGCGTGGTGAAGAGTTGCAGAAGCCGCAGGCCACGGGAATCAGATAGGGCACGCGATAGCCCCAGACCTTGTCCGCGCTGCTGGTGCGACCGCCACAGGTGGAATGATAGAACGCCTTGATGGGCTTACCGTTGAAGGCCAGGATCTCACCCCGCGTCGCCAGCACCGCCTTTAAGGCACGGTAACGCTCCTGGTGAGCGCCCTCGTAGACCTGGTCCTTCACGCTGGAATCCAGATCAAAAGCCTGATCGCTCCCTCGGGATGTCTCGCGCATTTGATAGATGGCATAGGTACGCGCGGCCACCGCTTGGGCCTTCAACGTTTCCATGTTCCATCCCGCGTTCATCTCGCTGTTCAACAAACCCGCCACGTACTTTTCCAGATCCACGTGGTTCACGAGCATGCACTCGCCGGCGCTGGCATAGAGGTACACCTCTTCCCGCAGCCGCTTGTGATCCACCCGCAGAAAGCCGCCCTCGCTGGTGATCTTCAGCGGCCCCGTAAGAGGCTGCATCGGTCGCCGGGCCACGCCCCCCGGAGCGCGGCTGCCGCTGATGGCTTCACCGCTGAGGCGCCCATCCAACCCACAGCGGAAATCCAGGCTTGCCGGCCCACTGGCCCGCAGCAGCTCTTTCCCCGTTACGGCGTCGGTTACCACCAAGTCGAAGCCCCCCAACGCCGCGTGGGATCGCTCACGGTCCACCAACACCCTCACCGTGGGAACTGGTACCGAAGATGCCTGAGCTGCATTCCCAAAAAACACCAAAAGCACGCCCAAAAGCTGCGTGCTGTGTTTAAGGGAAAGGGGGCCGATCCATGGCCCTTGAAACTCCACCTTGAGTCCCCTCCAGCACCAATTCTGACCAGGGAAGACTGACCCTACAAGGCCCCACGCGTCAAATAACGGTCATTGATGGGGCAATCTTGTCCCATCACGCATTACTTCTTCAAAAACGCCGTAATCAAATCAATGGGAAGCGGCATGACGATGGTGGTTTTCCCCTCGCCGGTGATCTCCGCCATGGTTTGCAGGTAACGCAGCTGCAGGGTAATGGGGCTCTTCTCCATGACCATGGCAGCCTCGGAAAGCTTCTGGGACGCTTGCATCTCGCCCTCGGCGGCGATGATTTTCGCGCGGCGCTCCCGCTCCGCCTCGGCCTGGCGGGCCATGGCTCGTTGCATCTCCACAGGCAGATCAATCTGCTTCACTTCCACGTTGCTGATCTTCACACCCCAGGGCTCGGTCTGCTTATCCAAAATGTTCTGCAATTTGTGGTTGATGCTCTCCCGCTCGGCAAGCAACTCATCGAGCTCCACCTGCCCCAGCACGGAGCGCAGGGTGGTCTGGGCAAGTTTTGAGGTGGCGAGCAAAAAATTCTCCACCTCAATGACGGCCTTATTGGGGTCCAGCACGCGGAAATAAAGCACCGCGTTGACCTTGATGGTGACGTTGTCACGGGTAATGACGTCCTGGGGTGGCACGTCCATGGTGACCAGACGCAAATCCACGCGCACCATGCGCTCCAGCAAAGGGATGAGCAAAATCAACCCCGGCCCCCGGGCCTCCATGATGCGACCGAGGCGGAACACCACGCCCCGTTCATATTCGGAGAGAATGCGCACGCTCATCATCATGAGCACCGCTATAAACAAGAAAAAGAACATCACCCCACCTCCGAAAATAAACTCCATCGCCTACTCCTTTCGAGCCAAAATAATGAACCCTTCGCGCTTCACTGCCTTCAAGCGGTCGCCCCGCGCCACGGTGCCGCCGCCCTCGACTTTGAAATCCCAAGTCTCGCCATGAAGATGCATCTTCCCGGCGCTGCCGCCGGCCTCCACCGTCTCTACCTCGCCCACTTCGCCCTCGAAATGATCAAGGCCGCGGTAGCCCTTGGATTTCGTCCGATACAAAAAATAGGCGAGGCCCGCACCAAATAAAGAGATCGCTGCCGTCACAGGCAGAAGAAGCGATAGGGAAACCTTCAAATCACCCGTGGATGGATCCAGAAGAAACAAAGAACCCAGCGTGAACGACACGATGCCCGCCACCGCGAGTAAACCGAAACTACTTAGGAACACCTCGGCAACAATAAGGCCCAGACCCACTACGAGCAATGCCACCGCCCCACCGCTCACGGGCAGGGTCTGCATGGAAATGAATGCGAGGATGAAACAAATGACCGCGGACACTCCCGCGATGCTGATGCCCGGAGCGCTCATCTCGGCGTAAATACCCAGACCACCGATGGCCATGAGGAGGTAGGTCACGTTGGGATCACCCAGAAACTGCAGGACCTTTTCAGCCGCGGTCATGGCCAGTTCCCGTATGGCCTCACCCTTCGTGTGCAGCACCACTTCTGTTTCCCGCACTCTGATCTTGCGTCCATCGATGGTCTCTAAAAGCTTTTCCAAGGAGGGCGCAATCACTTCCGCCGCCCCCACTTTCACAGCCTCGTCCGCAGTGACGGATACGCTGCGGCGGATGGCCTTCTCGATCCATGCCCCATCCCGCCCCCGGAGGCGGGCCATGCTCTGAGCCATGGCCACGGTGTCGTTGACCACCTTGTCCCTGATGTCCCCCTTAACGTCCTCGCCCTGGCCGCCCACGGGGTGCGCCGCCCCCATGTTGGTGCCGGGGCTCATGGCGATGACATGGGCCCCCTGGGAGAGAATGGCCCCCGCACTAGTAGCGGAAGCCCCCGCCGGGCTGACGTAAATAATAATAGGCACAGGGGAGCTGCCAAAAATCTCGAGGATCTTGCGGGTCACATTGAGCAGACCGCCCGGTGTGTTGAGCACCACCACCAGCGGCGCGCCGGAAGCTTGCTCCGCCTCTTTCACCGCACGCTCGAGGTACTCTGAAACTCCGGCGTTGATGACGCCGTTCACCCGGGCAACGATGACGGCGGCGCGGGCCTCCGCGGGCAATAGTGCGAGCAATATCAAAAGCGCGGGCAGAATCTTCCTCATGTGGCGGCAAGCTATCTGAAAACCCTGCCTTTGTGGACGTGAAATCCGTAGAATCAATAACCTGAAGGGGTTTCCGCGTCATGAAGACACTACTCAATCGTCAGTCCGCCTACTGGGTTCTCATAGGTTTACTCGCTCTGCTGCTCGTTGCCAAAGCCCAGCCCTGAACGCCCCGGCAATGGTTTCCGTGTGAAGGTCGACACGCCCCCTGCCGAAAGAAGGGGTGAGAGGTGCGTGTCATGCAAAATAACCCCCACGATCCCACAGCGACGACCCACGAAGAGTATAAAGACTGCTTCGGTGACCCCAACGAGGTCATGAAGAAGCTGCTCCTCTGCACTCTCTGCGGCGGCCACTTGCACTTCAACCATCTGACGGATTATCGCCAGAACCTGGTTCAAGAGACATCGCGCTGCCCGGACTGCGGCATCCGCATCCGATCTCGATTGCATAAGATTCAGTAGCAGACATTAAACGTCGGATATTCTGGAATTTTTTTCACGGCTGACTATGCACTATTGACGCA
>CAYHWW010000209.1:0-5648 GCA_964360145.1 uncultured Oligoflexia bacterium
CTGACGTGTTGAACTTCGTCGCTTCCATCTTCGCCCGCGGAGACGCAAAAAAGAGGGGATAGTCGTTGATTTACTCCATCCAGCGTGACCATTCCCGCTTCCGCAACATCGTGAAGGGGCGCATCAAGCAGGACTTGAAGCGCTACATCAATCACGGCGAGATGATCGCGCGGAAGGGCAAGGACTCGGTCACCATTCCCATGCCTTCCATCGACATGCCTCGGTTTCGCTATGGCGAAAAAGAGGCCGGTGGCGTGGGCCAGGGCGATGGCAACCCCGGCGATCCCATCGCGGGTCAGCCCCAGCCCGGTGAAGAGGGCGAAGGTGCGGGCCAGGCGGGAAAAGAGGGCGGCGAACACGCCTTGGAGGTGGACATCACGCTGAAGGAGCTGGCTGAGATCCTGGGCGATGAGTTGCATCTGCCCAAGATCGAGCCCCGGGGCCACAAAAGCGTGAAAGTGGTGAAAGATCGCTACACGGGCATCGCACGCCAGGGCCCCAGGTCCCTGCGCCACTTCAAGCGTTCCTACAAAGAAGCGCTGAAGCGTCAGATCGCCACGGGCACCTACAACCCCGACAACCCCCTTGTCTTCCCCATGAAGGATGACATGCGGTACCGCTCCTGGCGCTCCACGGTGCAGAACGAGAATTCCGCCGTCATCATCTACATGATGGACGTGTCAGGTTCCATGGGTGATGAGCAGAAAGAGATCGTGCGCACCGAGGCCTTCTGGATCGATACCTGGTTGCGTTCTCAATACAAGGGCATTGAGACCCGCTACATCATCCACGATGCGTCCGCCCGGGAGGTGGATGAGAACACCTTCTATAAGACCCGCGAGTCCGGTGGCACGCTGATTTCGAGCGCCTACAAACTTTGCCAGAAGATCATCGACACGGATTACTCGCCCAGCAATTGGAACATCTATCCGTTTCATTTCTCGGATGGTGACAATTGGAGCGGTGAGGATACGCGGGTTTGCATGGACATTCTGAAGGACCAAGTGCTCCCCAAGGTCAACATGTTCTGTTACGGCCAGGTGGAGAGCCGTTACGGCAGTGGCCAGTTTTTCAAAGACTTGCGAGAGGCCTTCCCCGTGGAGAGCGAAGACGTGATTCTTTCCAAGATCGAGAACAAGGAGGGCATCATGACCTCCATCAAAGAATTTCTTGGGAAGGGGAAATGACCTTCATGGATCGCGGCACAAGCCGCACCGATCTGCCGCCGGACCTGCTGAAACTTCGCGACGAAATCCGTGGCTATGCCCTGGAGTATGGTTTGGACTTCTTCGATGTCGCCTTTGAGATGCTCGACCACGAGCAGCTCAATGCCGTGGCAGCCCTTGGTGGTTTCCCCGTGCGCTACCCCCACTGGCGCTTTGGCATGGAGTACGACCAGCTGTCGAAAACCTATACCTACGGCCTGCAGAAGATCTACGAGCTCGTCATCAACAACAATCCTTCCTATGCCTACTTGATGAAGAGCAACTCCATGGTGGATCAGAAGATCGTCATGGCCCACGTCTACGGCCACGTGGACTTTTTCAAAAACAACTACTGGTTCTCGAAAACGAACCGCAAGATGATCGATACCATGGCCAATCACGCCGTCCGCATACGGGGTTACATGGATCGATACGGCGTGGACAAAGTTGAGAGTTTCATCGATCGCTGTCTTTCCATCGAGAACTTGATCGACCCCTATCTCCCCTTCATGGAGAAGAAAAAGGTACAGACCTCAGCCCTCGACGAAGAGCGTGAGGAGGTTGCCGCCGAGCCTGGGCGCATGAAGACCACCCATGGTTATATGGACTCCTTCGTGAACCCCGCGGAGTTCATGGAAGAGCAGAAGAAAAAGCAGGATCTGGAAGCGGTGCGGAGCAAGCGTATCCCCGAGACTCCGCAGAAAGACGTGCTGCGCTTCTTGATGGAGCATGCGCCGTTGGAGCACTGGGAGGCGGACGTGCTAGCCATCGTCCGTGAAGAGGCCTACTACTTTGCGCCCCAGTGGCAGACGAAGATTCTCAATGAGGGGTGGGCCTCCTACTGGCATTCGAAGATCATGACGACCCGGGCGTTGAAGGACAGCGAGATCATCGATTTCGCGGACCACCACGCCGGCGTCATGGCCATGGCTCCAGGGCGCATCAACCCCTATAAAATCGGCATTGAGCTCCTGCGCGACATCGAAGAGCGTTGGAACAAGGGGCAGTTTGGCCCGGAGTACGATCAGTGCGAGGATATGCGGGCTAAAAAGCAGTGGGACAAAAAGCTGGGCCTGGGGCGACAGAAGATTTTCGAAGTGCGCAAAGTCTGCAACGATGTCACCTTCATTGATGAGTACCTCACGGAAGAATTCTGCGAGCGCTACAAGCTCTACACCTACCACTTCAACCGACGCACCAATCAGTACGAGATCGCCGATCGTGATTACCGTAAAATCAAAGACAAAATCCTGTTTGGGCTCACCAACATGGGCCAGCCTTTCATCTACGTGGTGGATGGCAACTACCAGAACAAGGGCGAGCTCTTGATGCTGCACAAGTACGAGGGCAACGACCTGGACCCCAAGTGGGCTCGGGAGACCCTCAGAAACGTCGCCGATATTTGGCGTCGCCCAGTGAACATCGAAACCGAAGTCGACGGACAGAAAAAACTCATCACATGCGCCAACGGCGAGTTCTCAGAGCGCTTCTTGTAACCTGCGGCCTCATGGCCTTGTGGCACGGCGGCGCGTTGTACGCTGAAAATCTCCATTTTCTCACGGACGAGGGCCGCTTGAGCGATTGCCGTGGCGGCGCCGCTATCCGTTGTTTCGAGGCGGCCGTGAAGGCGCGCACGGACGCGGGTGGTAACGACGAGAAACTGAGGTCGGCCTACGCCCTTTTCGATCGCGGTTGTCGTGGTGGCTATAGCCCCGCGTGCCGGGAATGGATCCGGAAAAAGCCCGAGTTTGATTTCCGCTCCGTGGATGACATCATCCTGGAGCTCTCCCGGGAATGTAAAGCTGGCGCGGCCCATGCCTGCTTCTACCAGGGGCTGAGTTACATCTACATCGGCGAGAAGCTCGTAAAATTCAAGCAAACACCCCAACAAAAGGGCGAGAAGACGGCGAAGTTCCTGGCTCAATCCTGCAATGGTGGTATTGCCGCCGCATGTACGGAGTCCGCGCTGCTCTTGATGAATCTTGGCAATGGCGCCGAGGCTGATCAGTTCCTGCGTCGCGGGTGCAACCTTGGCGACGCCTTCGCTTGTTCGTTCCAACCTCCCGGCTCTGATTTCAAGCGGACGCCAGCGGTGGCGCGCGTTCTCTATTCCCGCGGTTGCGGTCTTCACGAGGTGAACTCCTGTTATTTATTGGCGGGGGCTCTGGAGATCAGCAAAGATCGCAAAGAGCGCGAAGAGTCCCGCCGTCTTTATCTGAGGGCTTGTGAGCTGGGAATCCTGCGAGGCTGCCAACGGGCCGCGGCCCAAGATGTGGGACGAGACGAGCTCGATGTGGCTCGCGATCTCTTGGGCCAGTCTTGCGCCATGGGGGATTCAGAGTCCTGCTTCATGCTGGGTAAGGTGAGGAATCTTCTTTATGAGGATGGCCGCCCCGACTATCGCCGTGCGGCGGAGTTCTACGGCCAGGAGTGCGCCAGTGGTGATGGCCGCGCCTGCGCCCAGAAGGCCATCGCACGGGAGCTCGCGGCTAAAAGTCTCTTCGCAGGCTATTTCGTCGCGTTGAAGAACTCGCTGGCGCGGTCGTTTCGGAAGATGTTCAAGTTGATTTAATGTAAATGGGGTTCATAAGTCCAAAAATATGATATAATTGGAATCATGTATCGCAGATGC
The DNA here is from genome assembly GCA_964360145.1 of uncultured Oligoflexia bacterium. Taxonomy (GTDB): domain Bacteria; phylum Bdellovibrionota; class UBA1018; order UBA1018; family CAYHWW01; genus CAYHWW01. Next base: position 3,838 of record CAYHWW010000209.1, read on the forward strand.
TTTAATCCTTTAATTTCAAATAGTTACTTTCTATTCGGTGCTCGTGGGGTGGGCAAGACATCTTGGCTCGGTGAAAACTACCCTGGAGCATTGCGGTTCGACCTCCTTTCCGACGAGATCTATCTCGCGTTGAAAAGCGATCCTGGCAGGCTTGCGGCCCAAATTCCTCCAGGGCACAAGGATTGGATCATCCTCGATGAGGTGCAGCGGGTCCCTGAGGTTCTCAACGAAGTCCATCGTTTGATCGAGTCTCGTAAGTTGAAGTTCGTACTGACAGGCTCAAGCGCACGGAAGCTGAGACGAGGTGGTGCCAATCTTCTCGCTGGCCGCGCCTATACAGAGCATATGTACCCGCTCACTGCGAAAGAAATGGGTGCTGCCTTCGATCTGCAGCGAGCGCTGCGGTTTGGCTGTCTGCCCGGTGCGGTCAATGGGGAGTCGCCTGAGGCTTTTCTGAAAAGCTATGTGAGCACATATCTGCGCGAGGAGGTGCAGCAGGAAGGGCTTACGCGAAACGTCGCGGCCTTTGCTAGGTTCTTGGAGGCAGCGAGTTTTTCGCAGGCTCAGCCCTTGAGCATCTCCGCAGTTTCACGCGAATGCGCGGTAGAGCGCAAGGTTGTGGAGGATTACTTTCAGATACTGGAAGATCTGCTCATCGCCGTGCGCCTTCCTGTATTCACACGCAAGGCGAAGCGAAAGCTCGCTACCCACCCTAAGTTTCTCTACTTCGATGCGGGTGTTTATCGGGCGGTGAGGCCAAGGGGCCCACTGGATGCGGAAGCGGAAATCGACGGGCCAGCATTGGAAACACTGGTCTTCCAGGAGCTGCGGGCGCTCAACTCCTATCTGCGTTGGGACTATTCGATATTTACCTGGCGTACCTCCATCGCTCCCATCCTTGAGGTTGATCTCGTGCTTTATGGCGAGCGTGGGCTCCACGCCATTGAGGTGAAACGGTCTGATCGTGTGAGGCCGGAAGATTTGAGGGGATTGAAAGCTTTTAAAAAGGATTACGCGCCAGCGAAGCTTTGGCTTTATTATCTGGGCAACCGCCGCTACCACGAGGATGGGGTTGAGATCCTGCCTTTGCGGGAGTGTATCGGTAGCTTTGATGAACTGTTTTCGTGACGGGGGCATGTGTTCCCCATTGACCGATGCCAGTCCCCCTGCCGGCCATCCATGAAAACGGCGGGCCGAGGGGGCTCTGGCAACCAAACCCGACCTTACTGATTTAGTTACCCCGACCGGTCGGGGTGAAGTATCTGATTTGTTTCAACTGCTGTGTGCGGCGTGCTTCGCGCCACACCCAAACCAAACAGGCGGTGGCAATGCGATACCTTCAGACAGAACGTCCAGAGTCTCCGCCGCAAGCGCACCTTCGCGCTTCAAACGAGAGATCGCTTCTTCAGTCACTCCCACGCGCCACGCGTGCAGAAAAAAACCCTGTTCCGGCAGCAGCACGCCATCGGGGCAACGCACGGGCGAAAGACTCTTCACCGCGCTCGCGAAATCCCGAGCCACCGCGCTCTTCCCGCCGCCCCCGGCAGCAAACGGCGTCTTCGCTGCATGATACACAGGGTCGCCCATCACCGGATGCCCTAAGGCCGCCAAGCTCACCCGCACCTGATGCATAACCCCTGTATGGATGCGAACCGCGGCAAGCGCGTGTTCCGCAGATGACTTCACCGTGAGAATATCCGTGCGAGACGCAAACGTTCGCTCTTTCTCAGCCATGCGCCGCGCACCTGCGCCCAACGTCTCCAGCGCCACCATCTTCTTCTTACTCTTGGGGTCATGGGCGAGGGTGAGAT
>CAYHWW010000210.1:0-5617 GCA_964360145.1 uncultured Oligoflexia bacterium
TGGAGCCGCGAGGACCCGACAACGAAGCAGATGGCCCTTTATCGACGATCTACAGTGAAATCGTAGAGAGGAGGTGTCTCTTTATCAAGGCAGTGATGCAAATTGAGTGACCGCCGCAACGCACAGCAGTAAATCGGTGAAGTGTTGCGGCGCGTTGTAGTAATTGAATCTATTGGCGTTTCCATTTTTTCAGAAACCTGGCACGGCTTTCGCTCTAGGGCGGTTCATGAAAACAGCATTTTTAGTTTTGGGCAGCGTGAAGACCCATGGTGGCGAAGTGCGCCGCCTGCAAGTGATGGCAAAGCAAGAGTTCAAGGCGGCGGTGGTCTTGGCAAAGCCGGGGGCGGGCGAGGGGCACTGGGGGGTCGCGGACTGCGCTGTGGGGTGCGAACTGATGCCCACGCAGGGCACGGCCATGGCCTTACTCAATAAGTGTCATGGAGCGGGGTTTAAGATCATCGGCGTACTGCCCCTGGCGCAAGAAGCGGCGGGGCTGGGGGCACTCATCGCATCGGCCTTGGGGCTCCCGGGGGCTGAGGTTGTAGCGGCAGGAGAGACGGGGACGGGACCGATTCGTCACAGCTGGGATCACTGTCCCAGCCACTCCTGGATCACGGCGATGGAGAGTTTAGCAGAAAGCCCTAGTGTGGCTACGCAGTGGGTGGTGCCTGCGCCAGTGGCGGGGGGGAGCCGCAGGCGCATTGGCTGTGCTGGCTTGGCTGCCGCACGATCCATGGGCTGGCAGGGGGGTGCGACTCATAGCGTCTTGGGAGGCATCGTAAAGCTTTGCCCCGGGGACATGCGCATTTGGGACCTAGCGATGCATGCCTACCCGCGGCTGAACCCCTGGGTATCGTGGATGCGCTGGGCCACGGGGCTTGAGGTGCCGTTTAAACTGGAAGCAGAGAACCCCGCGCACTGCTACGCAGGCCTGCGCTTGGTGCGAGCGCCGCAGTCGGGAGTATTGATGCGGCTACCACGTGCAGTAATGGGCCGAGATGAGGTGTTGTCCTGGGGCTACACCAAGGCCGTAGGCGACATGGTCACGGCAGAACCTCGGACGCGGGAGGACTTCATTGGTTATGTGATGATGAAGTCATTCGACTATGAGCAGCTTTGCTTGGATTTGCGGCGGATGGCGGAACATGTTTCTGCTCGGATTGAGGTGGGGGTAGCCCCCCGGCTTATTCAGGAGGCACAGACAATCAGAGACCACCGTCATTGACGTGCGCCATGGGGTACTCCTAAAATCATGGGATGAGCCCAAAAATCAAAGGCACAATCATTGTCATAGTCATGTTGCTCGCGGGAAATGCATTGGCACAGCCGCGCCCCAAATACGGCCCCCTCGCGATGCCTCTTTCTCGCGAAACTAATGTCAGCTACTTCAAGACAAATGCGGCCCACGACTACTGGGCGCTCTCGCCATACTACCTGCCTCAAATCTCTGGTCGCAGCTGCTCTGCCGCGAATATCGCAATGGTCCTCAATGCAGCGCGGTCCAAACAGCCACTGACATCTGACGACAAACTTGTCACTACCGACAGCCTGATCCGTGAGTACGCCCCCGAGCGCTATAAAAAGTCCATGCTTGGTACCTTTGATCGCAGCGCCGTCAGTAATGAGTACATGGCAGAAGTCATCAGAGTCGCCGCCGAGAAGCTGGGAATTAAGACTGATACATCACTCATCGAAGTGAAGAACATTGACATGAAAGAGCTTCAAGCTTCAAAAGAACATTTTTACAAAGCACTGAAAGAAAATGAACGCACCTCCAGCGACTTCATGATTGTGAGCTTCATTCAGGGGCGTATTACTGGTGATCCAGAAGACGGCGCCCACGTTGCCACCGTCGGTGCTTACGATGAGCGCACTCAGAAAGTTCTTCTTTTTGATCCTGATCGCGAATATTACGAACCCTACTGGACCACCCGCGATGCTTTATTTGATGCCGTGAGCGATAAAAAATCTGATGCCAAAAATCCCGGCTGGATCTACTTCAAAGCTCACTAAGACCAAGGCGGCTCTTTGCCTTGAATGCTCCTGATCCATTCAGGCTTGTCGACAGTGTCGGGCTCGTAGCCCGTAGCAAGAATAATGTTCTGGTAACCACGCCTGTAGAGGATCTCAGAAAGGTGCTCGCCCCTCAAGCCTGCGCCCAGGTTTGAATCAATATAGATCGCGATGCCCTTAGGGTGGGGGGGGGAATGGCTCAAAAAGTCGTCTATGCCGACGTACGTGTAGAGCGTGACAGCCGCCTTCGCTGCGGCATTCTTCCATACCATGTGGATGAGCGCATCATCGTCAATGAGTGCGGCCTCTTCCCTGGCTGCTTTCGGCGGGGTTGAGTTAAAAGTTATGGGTATAATGACAGCGGTATTCTTCGGGATCATCTTAATGCCATGCTGACAGCACAGCGCTTGAATTTTTTGATCTTGATAGTGGCTTGTTACAAGGGCTGCATTTGATTGCAGCCCCAGAAGTCGGATCGTCTCAAGCCCGTTCTGACGGGTCCCGATGATTTCATAGTCAGAGAGAAAAAAACTGTCTGTTTTACGTGCGGGGTTCTCTTTCAACCAATTTTCTAACTCATGAAATCGAGAGAAATGAAGCATTTTGAGATTGTGCTTTTTCAGGAGCGGCTCAAAACGCGCCTGCCACACCTGATGTATGGTGCTGTCATCATCAATGATGACGACTTCCGCACCTTCATGAATCTCCAAGTGAGTGTGAAACCACGCCGGTGGCTTCGCCTGAGGTAGCTCAATGGTGATGGTGGTACCACCACCGACTTTAGACTGAACCACGATGGAGCCGGACCAGCCCTCGATTTTCTCTTTTGCGGAGCTGAAGCCAAAACCGGAACCGCCGACCTTGCCTTCCGTGAAGCCTCTTGTGCCGAGGTTCTGGAGTGATATTTTCGAGATACCCCTGCCATTGTCGGTGATGGTCAAAATCACTTTTCCGTCACTGGCGGCGAGGTTCACATGAACGTGTCCCGCTTTCTCGATGGACTCGACGGCGTTGACAAGCAAGTTAGTGAGCGCACGCTTCATATGCGCTTGTACGACCCGCACGAAGGAGCCATAAGCGCTGGGGTCCACCTTGAGCTCAATTTGCACGCCAAGCTTGGATCTAAACTGTGTTCTCACCTCAGAAATGAGGCTGTCTAACAAACTCGCGACATCCTCATCGGAGAGCGCATCAGCCAAGGCTGACGCATTCGGGTCGGGGGATGGCAAATTTTTACGAAGCAAATCATTGGCAATGTCACGAATGCGCTGAATCGCGGTGCGAAACATAATCCGAGTATGCTCGGGCAGCAGCGTGGTCTCGTCCTCGAGCAGGCCAAGCACCGTCAGCGGCGAGCGAATATCGTGGGCAACCTGCTGGGCCTGAGCGACACGGCTGGCATCAAGCTCAGACTTGACCAACCGGGACTCCAGCTCCACCGCACGCTTGATGCTCTCATGGTGCGCACGCAGGATTTCGTCTATTTCTCTGACGCCGCTGAGTGCGGGCCCTTGCTGTAAGGACCCCGACAGCATAAATACCTCTCTGATTTTTTCAATTCGAGAAGAAAAGTACATACTGAAACTGTTTGCCATCAACCAAACGATGTAAAACCAAAGCAATACAACGGTAAGATCAAACACGCCTTCAATTCGAACAATGTTGAGCCCATACAAACCAGACGTTATGAGCGCCACGGCGCCGAGAAACATCTGCGCCATTCTTGCTCGAATTGAGTCAGCCGCAACAAGCGCGTCCACTAGACGATGCGTAAATTTCTTATCAAACAGAATACACCAAAGCATGCCACCAAAAGCCATTGCCCAGCACGGCTCTACCCATGTGAAAATGCTTTTTGACTCAAGCGTGAATTGAGATCTTAGCGCGAAATCTGCATTAATCAGCAACAGCATAGACTGCAAAAATACATAGTGCGTCGATGAACCCACTCTGCCCGTACTTACAAGCAAGAGCCCAAATAATATCGATATGCTGTAGGCATAGCCGGTGCTGACGACTTTATGAAAAATATTGGGCTCATTTGCCCTGAGGTAAAATGGGTGCAAAATAAGTTTATACGACAATAATCCGTGAAAAATGCCCAGCATGATTGCCAATGCTAGTGTTGTTTTACCTGAAGAGACAACAAACCTCTGCCACACATACACGACCATTAGTGCGGCAAAAAACAAGTATGCCACCTCCTGCACCACCACCAGTGCTGCGATGTCACCACCAGAGACAACACTGTAGCTGTAAATCGTGTCTGCAATAAACGCGGAGACCAGTGCAATAGCTAGAACGATAACCGCTGCACCATTGCGCTGCGTTGCGCCTTCGCTGCGCTTAAAAAGCGCATAAAGTGCGGTGAGTTCGTAAAGTGCGATGGATACGGCATATAGTGGCGCATTTTTTATCGCCAATATCGGCCAAGCGCACAGAAAAGTCAGCGCACTCCACTTGAAAATATCGCTTTTCATTTACGGTCCGCCGGACTCACCGTTCGTTGAAGCATATCAATAATAATAGTCTATCAGACTACCCACTGAATCCAGCACTTGTGTGGCCACAAAAATCGCGCACGTGAACAGCATAACCAAAGTGAACGACTGTCATCTAGTCGATTTTTGCCTAGCCATCACATCATCCCCCAAGAGCCCTCACCAGTGCGACCGCGTCCCGGATCTGATCCCCATCCGAAGGCAGAGCCAGCTGACCGTCGTGATTATCTTCCCAGCTCCACTGACGTACTCCATCCGTCACACAGGCGTGATGATCGCGAGCTCCGCCAAGTCTTGCACGCGCACATGAGAAAATCCCTCACGTGCGTGGGGGCGATCGACAAAAACGCAGGTCAAACCCAAATCCTGCGCCACACTCAAGTCATAATCCGCATAGGCCGACACGTGCCACCAATGGCGGCCGAACTCCACGCCGTGCTTCCTTGCCACATAATGCCAAAACTCGGCGGCGGGCTTGTACACACCGCTCTCTTCCGCACAAACCCAGTCTGTCAGCTCGAACCCCAATTGCGCTCGGACCTGCTCGCCATGGGCCCTGTCACTGTTTGTCATGGCGACGCAGGGTGCCACGGCCATGAGCTTTTTCAGCGCTATCGCCGAATCTGCAAATAACGGCCAGCACCCCGCATCGCGACCAACCCGTGCGGCAGCCTCGACGGGGAGGCCGCAGCCCACCACAAGGCTGTCCCGCGCGATCTCCGCATAGCTGCGATAGCCGCGCTGCTCGTCGACACCCTGCAAATCGACGATGCGATCAAAATCCACGGCCTCATCGAACTTCGCCCCGGCAGCACGCACGGAGTCAGCCATGCCGCGCCGCCAATCCAAGACAGTGCCAAAAATATCGAAGGTGAAGAACTGGGGTTTCATCGCCGGGCCCCACGTTACCATAGCTCCATGCCACGCCAATCACTGATCGCCATTGCTGCCCACGCGACGTGAAACCCATCTTGGCTCAAACCCAACGGCACTCAAAATCTGAGCTGACGCTGATTTTCTCCGATTTTTTCTTGGTAGTGCTTGAGTAGACGCTGAGCCACACCTGAGTGCACTTTGCGCTGATTCATTTTGACGCGCCAAAA
>CAYHWW010000211.1:0-5613 GCA_964360145.1 uncultured Oligoflexia bacterium
AAGCAAGTCCTCGCCATGGTGCGCGCTAATCTCTTCTCCAAACGCTACGTGGAAGCCACCGTTGAACAAGAGGTGGTGCCCGCCCTGTCCCCGGCTCAACCCGGCCGGTGGCAGAAAATCCGTCAAACAACCATGGTCCGCAACAGCCCCTGGCTCACCCGGGTGGCTCGCTTCTTCGAGATGCCCTTCTCCGCCGAAAAGCATTACCATCGCGGGCTTTGGGCTCGTGTGACTCGGGACCTTGTACCTGGAGCACACGATGCCGTGTTTGGTACGATCCGCGGTTTAAGAAAACTACCAATCACCATGACCGGGGGCTATCTCTTTACCCTCCTGGCATGGGGGCCAGATGCGCGCTTGCCCCTGGTGCCCTTCCTCATCGCCAACCTCCTTGCTGGCCCCCTGGTGGCCGGTGGCTGGAACGTCACCATACGCTTGATGCGCCTTCTGGGCCTCAAGCCCGCGGCGAAGCCCGGCAGCATGGCCCTCTACGGCACCATCGGCTCTTACATGACATTAGGCTCAGCAATGGTGATGATGCTCTTTGCACCCGAGATTGGTCACGCCGTACAAGCCATGGAAAGTGGAATCCGCAGCGGTGTGGGCCCCCAATGCGCTGAATTTTTGACCAACTGGCACTTCCTGTCCAAGCATCATTGACACACCACACGTCAAGACTAAGAGCCTGTTAACAGACCCTAACGCATCGCGCCTAGACGAAGTCCTCCGCCTGTCGTCAAACCACTGCCGGGTGGTTTAACACGGAGTGACAGACATCATGCCGGAGTGGGTCGTTGGAATCTGCGGCGCCTGACAGGCGACGCAGTCTAAAGAAGACTAGGGGCGGTTTCCCTCGCAGTGCGCTCACCAACGTGTTGGTCGGCGTGCTCATGCTTCAGCTCGCCCTGCCGCTGGCGCCGGGCCTGGGCACCGCGGCCCACGCGCAAGCTCGGGCAGAAACTGTTTCTGTTGATACCGCGACCGCTCACCGCGATCCCGCCTGGCGCGCCGCCATGGACGCCGCATTCTCCGACGACCCCGTCATGGCCTGGCTGCGCTCCATGCCCGAGAGCGAAAAAAATCGCCCGCTCTTCACCGGCACATTGGACAGAGAACTCGTCGACGAAGACCCTTTCTATCTTCGCTCCCAAGAATGGGTCACGGAACGCACCACCGCCCGTGATATTCCTGTTCCCGGCCTCCGCGACAAAACCCTGCGGCTCACCGCGCCCCTCACACCGCTGCTGGTGGGCGACGCCTACGTGGTGCTCACGGGTGAAAAAGACACTCCGCTGGCCAACGCGGGCGGGGTCTTTCTCATCTCCACCCGTGAGCTCATCGCCGCCGCCGCCACGGCGAGCCCCGTACCCGTATTTTTCTTTCCCCTCCCTGACCAGGCACGGCCTGAGCAGGCACGGCCTGAGCAGGCGCGGCCTGCCCCCTCCCGCTGGGTCATGGCCCACGAACTCCCCGCCCAGGACCTTTTCGTCTTCACCGACAGCGGTGGCGATTCCATACCCGTGGAGCTCGCGGACATCGACGCAGTCACCACCGCGGAGCGGGTGACGCTGACCCTGGCCCAAGCCCAGGGTGCCGCCCACTGGGCGCGACAAGCCCAAGAGTCCGGCACAAACCTTCGCCTCCTGCCCCCCCGGGGCAGCACCGCGGGCCACGGCATCCTCTATACGGGCCAAGATTTAGACCGCCCCGGCTTCGACGCGTTCGCCTCTCTATATATAGATACAAATAGTTTACATGCGGCGACCCCCGCCCCGTGGCGGGCCGTGGCTCAGCGCCTCACCAACGCCCTCACCCCCAAAGCCGCCCACGCCGACATCACCTTGATGACCGCCCAGGCTGGCGCCCGCATGTCGGCCCAGATCCTGCGCTTCGCCGTGGTCTCCACCCTGGCCCTCGTCGCCAGCGTGGCCCTCAAATACACCGTCTATCGCAAAACCTTCAAAAAGCGCCGCATCTGCGAACAGGCGTTGAGCACCGGCGACGCCACCTTGCCGCTGCTGCCCCTCACACCCACCGGCCGCGTGCTGCGAGAAGGCCGCGAGATCGGCGACGTCTACGCCCACACACTCACCGTGCTCTATCAGCTGCCCGCGGTGTGGTTCGCCAATCACTTGGAGTTCCTCGGGGACCGCGCCGCCCCCGGGCTCGCCTCCGCATCCAGCAGCAAGATGAGGAAGCTCCTGGAGCACACCGTTTATTTCTCAAGAGAGATCAGCCGCCGCATCCCCGTGAGCGCCTGGACCTGGTTCATGGGAGGCCTCATCCTCGGCGGCGTGGATACCGCCCTCTACTACGTGCAGCTCTATCACCTGGTGCCGGCCATCGCCTCCGGCATCGGCGAGGTTTTCCCCCTCCTCAGATCCCGCATCGAAGAAGCCTACGCCGTGGGCAACCCCAACATCGAGGCGATGAACAGCTACACCCTCATCGCTTGCGCCATCTCCTACCTCACCAGCGGTGCCTCCACCATGAGCACCAGTGTGCAAGGCCAGATGCTCGCCGCCACCCAAGCGGAGGTGGATGAAGCCATGAAGCGCGAAGGCCTGGACCCCGAAGACGTGCAGCACGAGGCGGATCGCGAACGCCGCATTCAAGCGAAGCTTGACCGGGGTTTGCGCGCCATGGGCCTCCCGGGCCGCGAAGCATTCCTCTTCGATGCCCAAACCATCTGGGAGGGCATCACGGGTCTCTTGGGTTATCGCCTCCCTGACGCCCTCCGCGACAATACCGAAGAGGCGGACCTCAACCTGGGCCTGCGACGCCCCGGCCTCGTGCTCTCCGCTCTCACCCGCGCATTGGCCGACGCCCGCCACCGCAAGGTGGAAGAAGGCGCCATTGGCATTCTCTCGGAAACACTCACCCAAGCCCGATGGCTGGACGCCTTCATCAGAACCCCGATCCGCGCCTGGTTCCGCGGCGAGCGCGCGCCGAGCTTCCGTGAAGCGCTCACGAGACTGCGCGCTGTGCGCCAAAATCTCATCGCGCTTTCCTATGAAGACCCCACGGGCTCCGTACTGAAAAATCTGCCAGAGGGCTGGGGCCAACGTTTCGGTCGCCCCGGCAGCGAGCTGGCGGCAAAACTCTACCGCGCCCAGTTCCTCACGCTCATGAGCGGCGAAGAACAAGCGCCCTATCTCATCGATGGCGAGTCGCGCGCCGTGGGCCAGTACGAGCCGCCGCGGCATGGCATTGTGGCCCGATGGCAGGAGCGCCGCGCCGCACGCATCGCGGACAGTGCCTTCGCCCACACCATGCAAACCGCCTTCGACCCCACCACCGCCAATGACGAAGAGCGCATCCTTTGGCAACGTCACTATTCAGAGGCCATCATGGCCACGGTTGGCCTTCACCCTGACTTCGCTGGCGACGATACGCTGCGCGAGCGCTTACACAAACGCGCCCATGCAGCCACCGCGAGACAACTTGAAGCAGACCCCGCATTGTCGCGCCATCTGCAGGGCCTTGCCCCGACGGAACGCGCACGCCTCATGTCTCTGCTTCAAGCTGAAAACACCGTGCAGACTTATCTGAGTCTCACCGCCGGCAACGAGTCCCTCTCTCCGCTCTCACCGTCGCAACCGGGCCGCCTGCAACGCCTGCGTCAGCACCGCTTAGTCCGCAACTCCCCCGCACTCACCCGCGTGACCCGTGGCATTGAAGCCCTCTTCGGTGACAACTCCTATCGCCTGGGCGCGGGCTCCGTCTTGGATCGCACCGTGCCGGGCTGGGCGGACTTCCGCCTCTCCAATTCACGGGCCTATCGCTTCGCCTTCACCGGGGCCGCGGCCTACTACCCCTTCAGCTCTTTATTGTGGAGCGTCACCATCTCGCCTGCCATGTGGGCTTTGAATCTCATCTCGCGCTTCACCGTCACCGCGCCGGAGCAATTCTTAAACCGCCTCTTCCGCATGCAAGGGATGAAGCCCATGTCGAAAATCAGCAGCATGGTCCTCTTCGGAGTGATCTATTCCTTCGCGACTTTCTGGGGTTCCATCCCCATGCAGATCTTCGCCAACGACTTTTTAGGGGCCTGGGATGGCATCTCTGGCGGGGTATCAACATTTTTAATTGGACTGAGACAAGCCCTACTCGGAGGATAACGCGACATTACCTAACGATATCGATAATTTGTTCATGTTTTTGATTTCTGAAATTATTTTTAAAAAATATCAATGGACTGATTGACGCGGACTTTGGCGCAGTGTATAAAGCAGCACCTTTTCAATCAACATCGCATTATGCGAGGAGGTCTCTAAAAATGAAATCTGTATCTAGTTTGGCTCTGATCTTGGTTATGGCAGGCTCTGCGTTCGCGCAGCAGACTGCAGTTGCTCCCCGTACCAGCACCGGCTCCAGCACCATGGGTTCTGAAGTCGCTGCTCCCCGCACTGGCTCCGCTTCGAGCACTGGCTCCACCGCAACCCCGGGCTTAACCCCCGGCTCCAGCGGCAGCACCAGCGCCCGCACGGGTTCGACCTCTGGCAGCGTCTCTGACGCCGCTTCCGGCCGCGCCGCCACTGTAGCCGCTCCCCGGGCTGATGTGGTCACTGGCTCCTCCCTTCCCTCCGGCAGCGCGATGATGGCCCCCCGCCCTCAAGCTGCTGCTCCTGCGGTGGTGGCTCCCCAGCCCCGTCCCAGTGGCGCATCCCTGAGCGGTAGGTTGTCCGACACCATGATTCGCCGCATTGGCCCCGACTTCGTTCCCGCAGTGAACAACATCAAGGCTTTTAGTGGCAATCCCAGTCGCATCGATTCCCCCGAGGAAGCTGCGGCGCTGACTCAGCTTGAGATCATGTCTCATGCCGACGCAAGCATCGAAGATCGCGTTGCTAAAATCAACGATGCTTCTGATAAGAACCTTGTAGTGCTGAAAGCCACTGGCAAGCCGTTCTACAGCGCTGACCGCACTGGCGCCTGTGATATTTTCGGCGCTGATGGCAAGCCGGGCATGGGCCCCGTTGCTCAAAACACCGAACTCCTCTGGCCAGCACGCAGCGTCGAAATCGCTGCCGGTCACCTCACTGCTGCGGGCGTCGATGCCGCTGCCGTGACTGCTCTGGCTGCCCTCACGGAAAAAACCGGTGAAGAAGCTGCTGCTGCCGATGCGCAACTCACCACTGTTTGCAAGGCCCGCACGAAGCAAGTTGCTCCTGCTGCCGCTGCTAGCCTCTAAGGCTGGCACTGACTGCAAAAACGTACGCACCTCTGATTCAACATAATGCGATGAAAACGGGACGGCAGGCCGAAAGGCCTGCCGTTTTCGTTTTCATGGTACTCAGTTTCTCAATGATTCCAATAGTAAACTAATTTTATTTACTACTCATTGACGCTCCGGGGCCTGACGTGGTAAAATCCGCGCGCCATATCACCCCTTCCGCTGGAGTTGTCATGACTGGCTCCCCCCTCCCCTGCCTTTCGCTGCTTCTCGCTCTTTTGCTGGCTGTCCCCACGCCGGCCTCAGCTGAGGAGCCCGCCTCCCTTTTGAGACGGATGGCAAACCGAGTGCGCTCCGTCTTCGCAGGCGGTCGCGAGCACCAACGCCCTGCCCCCCTCCCCCCGGTTGAACGTTCCCGGGCCCTGTTCACGGTGCCC
>CAYHWW010000212.1:0-2412 GCA_964360145.1 uncultured Oligoflexia bacterium
GGCTCTATTCCATGCCCTCGACCATGGACCCCGCCCTCATGAACGATGCGGCGGCGCTCACCGTCTCAAACCTCATCTATGATGGTCTTTTGCGTTTCACCCCCGACATGGAAATCAAGGGGGCACTCGCCGAAAACTGGTCAACGAGCCCTGATGGCAAAAAAATCACCTTCCAGCTTCGCAGCGGAGCCAAGTTCCAAGATGGTACACCTATCACCGCCCATGATGTGAAACGCTCGCTAGAACACCTCATGACCAAAATGAGTGTCGTTTATAGCTACTATGACTGCATCAACGGCTCCGCCGCTTTTCACTCCGGTACCACCTCGCACGTCACCGGCATTCAAATCATCAGCCACGATACGATTAGGATTCACCTCAAGTACGCCTATCCCCCATTTCTTTATGTACTCGCTGGTGCGACAGCAAAAATCCTACCGCAGAATTTTATCGCCAATGCCTCATTTGATAAAAAACTCATCGGCTCAGGCCCATTTCGGTTTTCGCACATAGAAAAGCATGACGCATATACCGACATCAAACTCACGGCCTTTGATCACTACTACGGCGGTGCGCCGAAGATCAAAGAACTCATCCTTCGTGTCATGAGCGAACGCGAGGCTCTGCGCCAAGCTGCGGCTGGCTTAGTTCATGATCTTTCAACCTTTCCTCTCACGGGTAAAGAGTCCGTGTTCAGTGCAGGAAAAGACGTGACCTCACCACTTGCCGCCACCTGGATCATTGGCATGAATACGAAGGCCGCACCGTTTGCCAACGTGAAGACGCGGCAAGCTTTCCGTCAAAGTCTCGACGCTGAAGCCTTTCGCATGACGTTCAACCCCGATGCACTCCCTGCTCATGGGTATCTACCGCCTGGGCTTCCAGGTTACGTGCGTCACGGCAACTCTATCTACAGCGATGCAGTGAAAGCAACGACCACGGCCCCCATAAAAATCGCCATCCCCGATGTACTCGCCCGCTCTTTTGAAATGAAGCTCTACCTTGAAAAAAGCCTCAAAGCCCACGGCTGGGACGTTGAAGTCGTGCCCATGGAATGGACGAAGCTCATGGACGGCTACACTAAAAAGACGCATCAGGCGTTTCTCGTATCGATGAACGTCGATTATCCTGACTCTGAGTTTTTACTTAAGAATTTCGAGTCATCGAACTCTGATAGTTTTAGCGGCCTAGAAAACAACACTATTGATGCTCTCTTGAAAAAAGCGCGAACCACTCAAGATCGCATCGTGCGTCAGGATATTTATAGAAAAATCCAAGCTGCCGTCGATGACCAGGCTGTAACAATAAATCTCTTTCACCCTCGCGCCCATCTTTGGGTGAGCCGTTGTGTAGATAGTTTTGAACCCAATATCATTGCTGAAAACTATATCGACTATCGCAACGTATCGGTGCGGCCCGGTTGCAAGCCCAACACTTCTGCCTCTGTTGCTTTAGGGGGTGTCCTATGACGGGCTCCATTTCCCTCTCCCAATATATAGACCGCGCACTACGCCCCCTTCGCGTTACGGCTCCTGTTGGCGCTGGCATATTTTTTGGCCTTCTTTTCTCGGCCTACACTCTGCAAACTCAGATTACGGCAAGTGAACAGCTCATGAATAGCATCTCTGGCCATGTGGCTTCACTCGTCGAGAGCCAAGATCGCCCTGAGCTACAACGACTACTCAGAACCGTGGGCGAGAAATCCCATGCAGATATTTTTGTTGAAGAAGATGGCATCGTATTTGCCTCCTCTCGATCCATCGAAGACATCGACAAACGGCTTCCTGTTGGAAGCACAATTTTGCGCCTACAAAATGGCATCACATTTCATGGCGCGGGTGCCATCATCTCAATGCCCGTGGGCCGAAACAATGGGCCTACGAATGCTCATGCCCGCATCGCCATGAACCTTTCTCTTTTCTCACTCTTCATGCTGGCACTAGGTGCCTTTATGATCGTGGCACTCGTTGGATATCTCGCTGCGAAGATTACTTCAAACCGCATTCAGCACATTGTAGATGAGGCGATCAAACCCGTTCACGCCCTGGCTGAAGGCATTCGCACGCTAAAGAACATGAAGTGCTCTGATAAAATGCCCGCGACTGGAATCACCGAACTTGAAACCATCCGAGAGGCCACTCTTGAAACCCATGCCGCGCTTGAACGGGCCACTGCCGCACTCGCCGAATCTCGCGCTAAGGAACTTGCGACCGATGCCTATCGCCGCCTTCTCCATGATCTGCACACACCTATTCAGACCCTGAACAACATGGCACTGCTTGCCGACAATGCCGCCGAGTACGGAGCTGAAGCCGCCGCTGAGGCCCACCGCGCCATCCCCATCGTGGCCGAGCAGATACTGATGCAAATCGAGGCAGCAAAAGATAATCTAAACTTTGAGACGCCAACACT
>CAYHWW010000212.1:2512-5612 GCA_964360145.1 uncultured Oligoflexia bacterium
CTCAAGGGCCGCAAGAAATCGACCAAGGGCGACCGCGCTGCCCTGGGCTTAAGTGCAGTGAACCATATTGCGCATTCCCACGGTGGGCGAGTGCTCTATAAACTATCGCCCTTGGGTGGTGCGTGTTTTGAAGTGAGGTTCTCTGTATGAGCCGCGCAACCGTTCTATTGATCGACGATGACGCCATGCTTCTAAGAAGCAATGAGCTACTTTTGCGTGTGAAGTATGACGTGCGCGTCGCTGAGTCTGTCGCACAGGCCAAGGGCATCATCAGCAATAGCTCAATTGACGTTGCCGTAGTTGACTTAAACTTCGAGGGTCAGGAGTCTGATGGCCTAAACTTTATTGACTGGATGAACGACGGCCATGCCGACACACCTGTCATCGTGCTCAGTGGCGACCACTGCACAAGCCGCGTTGTCGAAGCCATGCGTCGCCGCTCATTGGTAGATTTTGTTGCGAAATCAAAAAACTTCATGCCTTGCCTTGAGTTTGCAATCACAAAGGGCCTCACCATGAGAAATGATCTGACTTCATCACGGGCTGATGAGGCGTTTTTTACAAAATCCCCTCTCGTGAAGAAAATCTTAGGCCAAGTAGATCAGGTCGTGGCCAATAGCAAAGATTGTTCAATCCTAGTCACAGGCCCCTCCGGCGCTGGTAAAGAATTTCTTGCTCAATACATCGCAGAGAAAAGCCGCCTACCCCTCATTGCAGCAAACATGGCGAGTATTCCCCGCGAGACCGCCGAGTCTGAACTCTTCGGCCACAAAAAAGGCGCTTTCACAGGCGCACACGCCGACAAAACAGGACTCATCACCACAGCCCATGGTGGCATTTTCTTTCTCGATGAAATCGGCGAGTGCTCACCAGAAATTCAAGCAAAGCTACTTCGCGTAGTCGAAGAAAAAGAAGTGACTCCCGTGGGTTCCACACAGTCCCACAAAGTAAACGTGCGCTTTATTGCGGCCACAAACCGCAATCTTGACGACATGGTTCAACAGGGCACATTCCGCCTCGATCTATTGAACAGACTGAACACCATTTCTTTTGAGTTACCTGGTCTGAAGTTTCGCCCCCAAGACATAGAGGCGTACACCGTGCGATTTGTGAAAGATTTGGAGCAAAAAAATTCCATCGCCATAAAACCGAGCGGCATCGAGGCCCTTCTTGAACACTCGTGGCCAGGCAACGTAAGAGAATTGCGCAATGTCATCAGTCGATTTGCCATTCTATCAAGTCGCCGAGTTCTTGACCGAGAGGGCATCGTACCATTTATTTCACCAGCAGGCGCAACTCGCCATAGCCCAGCCGATGCGCGAAATGACGAGATGCGCACTGAAACCCTCATTGCGCTAAACCGCGCTAACGGCAATCGCAGCCGCGCAGCCACTCTGCTTGGCATTAACCCCTCAAGTCTTTTTCGGCGCATCAATAAGCTCGGCATTGGCGATGTGATCGCGGGTCAATCTGGACGCCCCACGCGAGGTGAAGCATCATGAAATCAAAACTCACCTTTTTACCGGGGCGCTCTGAAGCTTCGATGAAACTCCCCGTACTCTGCTTCATTCCTGGCGGCCCAGGTCTTAGCTCAAAAACGCTTCGCTCCATGGATCTTCTCACTCGTAGCTTTGACGTGGTCTACATTGACCCTCCTGGCACGGGTGGATTGCCACCCGTAAAAGCGCCTAGCTTTGATGCCGTGGTGGAATCAATGGAACGTGAGTTCGCCGTGATCCGTCGTCCACTCATTCTCTGTGGGCATTCCTTTGGAGCGATCTACGCCATCGAGCTTGCTCATCGCGGAAAGCTCAACGTTGCGGGGCTTGTCGCCCTTGCTTCACCGCTGAGCCTTCGGAGTTGCACAAAGGCTGATGAGATTTTCAGCGAGCATATGACGCCTGAAATTCTCAACGAGATCGAAGCCTACGCGGCTAACCCCACAGATATAAATTTCTCAAAGTCCTTTGCCTCTTATGCGCACCTGTATTTTCCCACGCGCACGCTTGCGGCAGGGCGCGAGCTGTTACTAAACGATAAGTCATCTTCAGAGAGCTGTCTTTCCATACTGCCCGTACTCGACAAGAAATCTATCGGTGTGGACTTTGTCGAGCGTGCCGCCAACATTACCACGAATAAAATCATGATCGCTGGCGCAGACGAAATCATTTTCACCACCGACGCCCTACGGCTCGATGCCGAAGAGGGCAGATTCAAGCTCCACACCATAAAAGACTCCGGTCACTTCGTGACCTTTGATCAGCCAGAAGCTGTCGCTGGGCTAATCGAGAGTGAATTCCGACAGCAGAATAGAAAGTAGTACCATGAAACGTATATTAACCATACTGACCCTAGTTCTTGCTCTCGGCGCTATGAGCCAGAGCCTTTATGCATCGCTGCGCGGCAACAACAACTCCACAATCTACAAAAGTGGTGGAGTCACTAAGGGACCCAACGTCTGAGCCATAATGAACGACGCATCTGAATCTTTCAGCACTATTGACCATCACCCGAATAGGAGAGCAATAGCCGGAGCAGTCTTCATGCTCTGCTTTGCTCTCCTATCAGGCTATCGGCTTTTTGAAACAGGGCTTTTGTATTTTGCGATTCATTTACTGCGCGATGTGCTTGCGGCTGGTCTCTTTTTGAAGAGGACTAAGGCTAAGCATAGCGACGGCTCGATCATGTCCGCCGCTGTAGCTTACATCTCGACGCTTTTCTCTTTAGTTTATATGGCACCTGTTGGCGCAGTGAGTCCGACTACACAGCTCGTATTCAACGGGCTCTCGATTGTCGGGTTCGCCATCGCGACGCTTGCTGTTATTGAGCTTGGCGACCGCTTCGGCATCACGCCCGCCAAGCGTGGCGAACGATGCCGTAGTGGTGTCTATGCGATACTTAAACACCCCATGTACACGGGCTATGCCATTGCTGAAATGGGCTGGGTGCTTATCAACCCACTGAACGCACCATTTTTTGTCCTGTCACTGGTGCTCTACGCGGCGCGAGTACGGCTCGAAGAACGTGTTCTCACTGGCGGGGATGCTCGCCGGGGCTAGTGATAGCTTTCTGCTCTTTGAAAACTGAATATTATAATCGC
>CAYHWW010000213.1:0-5612 GCA_964360145.1 uncultured Oligoflexia bacterium
ACGCCTTAGCGATGGCCCCGCCGATTCTCTTAGCAAAGCCTTTGATCTCAGCGAGGTCTTCGCCTTCGACCAACACGCGAGCAAGGGGCTCGGTGCCGGAGAGGCGCACGAAGACGCGGCCACGATTGAGAAGTGCGGCCTCCGCGGCGTCGATCTCCGCCTTTACTTCCTTGATCTGATCCAGGGGCTCGCGCTTGGTGATGCGCACGTCTTCGCGAACTTGGGGCAGCATGGTGATGCACTTGGCGAGCTCGGAGAGCTTCTTGCCTGTGCGCTGCATAATGGACAGCACTTTGAGTGCGGCCACCACGCCGTCGCCGGTTTTCGAGTGTTCAAGGAACACAATATGCCCAGACTGCTCGCCCCCAAGGACGTATTCGCCCTTTCTCATGGCATCCACCACATAGCGGTCTCCCACCGGGGCGCGGACCACTTTTATGCCCTGGGCAGCCAAACCCAGTTCAAGGCCGATGTTGGACATGGGAGTAGCCACGATGGTGTTCTTCGCCAACTGACCTGTTTGCTTCATGTCGATGGCACAAATGGCCATGATGCGATCGCCATCCACGATCTCGCCATTCTCGTCTGAGAGGAGCACGCGGTCACCGTCTCCATCCAGTGAAATACCGATGTCAGCGCGATACTCCACCGTGGCCCCAGTCACATTCTCTGGGTACAGAGCCCCGACCTTATCATTGATATTCAAGCCTGTGGGGCTCACACCCCGCTTCACAAGCTCGGCACCCAGCTCTTCGAACACAAGGGGTGCGCCCTTGTAGAAGGCACCGTTGGCGCAGTCGAGCACGATGCGTAGACCGTCGAGGGAGAGATCCCGGGGGAAAGTATTTTTCAGATCCACGATGTAGCGCCCCAGCGCATCATCAATGCGGAATGCTTTGCCCACATCTTCAGCGGTGGGACGGATGCGATCCACCGCGCCGGTGGTCACCAAACGCTCAATCTCAGCCTCGACCTCGTCTGGGATCTTGAAGCCGTCCTCCGCGAAGATCTTGATGCCGTTGTCGTGAAAGGGGTTGTGGGACGCAGAGATTTGAATGCCGGCATCGCAACGCATGCTCTGGGTCAGAAAGGCGATGCCCGGGGTCGGCATGGGGCCGATGAGGAGCACGTCCACGCCCATGCTACAGATACCGGATGCGAGAGCCATCTCGATCATGTAACCCGATATCCGGGTATCCTTGCCAATCAAGATTTTCGCACGGCGCTTCTTAGGATTTTTCTCAACGCGCTTTCTGATGACATGGCCCGCGGCGCGGCCCACCTGCATGATCACTTCACCGGTCATGGGATATTGATTGGCCATGCCGCGGATGCCGTCAGTGCCGAATAATTTGGATTTTTTGGGGGTATTGGATTGAGCGCTCATAGGGGGGGCTCCGGACACTACACTAATAAACGGTGACTTTCACCTTTTGAGGTAACACTTTCACTTGTCTCACCGTTTCCGGCAGCTCCACAGTGACTGGAACATCATAAATGCCGGGGCCACGGTTGCGCACATCCGCCACTGCGGAGAGCTTGGATTTCACAAGCTTTTTTAGTTCCTCAGCACTAGCAGAGACATACACGGCCACTTCCCTGGGAACCACTTGGGTACGCCTCTCCGTGAGAGTCTTCACTTTGATACCCCTCAGACGGAACTGGGCGGACTCCTGAACCACATCGAATGATAAACGTGGTGCCTCACCCTCGAGTACCACCCCCGCATGGCGTGAGAAGTCCACCGGGGCATCCCTCGCACCAGACTCCCGTAACTCACCCAACTCCACTGGAACTGTAGCAAGCTCGCCGATGGCATCCACTTTGCTCTCGGGGCCTTTCACGCGCACACGACGGCTGCCCAATTCCACCCGGGACAAACGGTAACCCGGCGCGGAATGCCCTTGGGTGACGAGCCTCAGCGGCACTTCCCGGGACTTGACAGTTTCCAGCTTCACACCGATGGAGGCAGGGTTGATGAACAAGACCTTCACCCCGATGGGCAGCTGAATATTGTCGCTGAAGAAGCGATAGGTGACGAGCCCAGCCTTGGCGTTAGCCAAATTCACCCGGATGGGGCTCTCCCTGCGATTCAGGATGTTGCGCAGGAAGGCCTTGGGCCCGGAAATGCGAAAGGAAACGCGATCAGGGACGTCGTTGGCCACGATGAGATCAGAAGGCGTGACCAACTCCAGGGGTATGTCCTTTGTGATCTCCACGTTCCGCGACCCCAACACCACGAACCAAAGCACCACGGCAATGAGAAGCGAGAGCACCTTAAGGGGCATGTTGGAGGTGAGCTGCTTCACGGTCATTCGGCCTTTTCCTTATCTGCGACAGCCTTGAGCACCTTGGTTCGCTTCTCTTTTTTGGCCTTAGCTGCATCGGTAAGCTCGAGGAGTATGGAGAGACTGCTCTTGATCTCTTCTTCATTGAGATTCTCGTTGATCTCGCCTCCACGCACGAGATGGGCCTGGCCCGCCTCTTCAGAGACGAGGATGACGATGGCGTCCGTCTCTTCGGTAAGGCCAATGGCGGCGCGATGGCGGGTGCCCCAGTTCTTGTTAAGCCCTGCCTTTTGAGTCAGTGGCAAGAAGCATCCCGCGGCGGCGATGCGGCCGTTTGAAATGATGGCAGCCCCGTCGTGCACAGGACTTGATGTTTGGAAGATGCTGCGTATGAGCTCGGACTTCACCCTGGCATCGATGGCGGAGCCTGTGTCGATGAAGTTTTTGAGCCCGGTTTCCCGCTCCACGACAATGAGGGCCCCCACTCGATCACGTGCGAGGGCAACGGCGGCTTGGGCGATCTCATCCACCATCTCCCGCTCCTCCTCATCGGAGGCCGATGAGAAAAAGGGGTTTTTACCGACGTGGGTGAGAGCGCGGCGCAGGTCGTCCTGGAAGAGCACGATGACGATGAGAATCAGGGAGTCGAAGAAGTAGGAAAGAAGCCAATGGAGCGTAAAGAGCTCCATGCGGATAGAAACCACGAAAGCAAGGCCCAGCACGCCCAGACCCGTAAGCATCTGCACCGCCCGGGTGCCCTTGATGAGGAGAAGCACCCGATAGACGATGAGGGAGACGAGGAGGATGTCCACCAAGTCGATGAAGCGGAAACTGCCTCCAATGATAGAGAGGAAGTCACTCATCGTCTTGTCATGCCATTGCTGGCGTCGTTCCAGGAGGCACCACGGGCGCGGCGCCGCCACTGGTCACAGGTGCGGATCCCGTAGGTGGTTGGCTCCCACCCCCCTCGGGAACGATGGGTTTTCTCACAATGGTCTCACCCCGGGAGAGAGCGTCGACCTCGAAACCATCCAAGGTCTCGTACTCCAAGAGCGCCTTCGCGATGGCATGCAGGATTTCGATGTTGTCCTGCAGGATCTTTTTGGCGCGACCGTAGTTCGTCTGGATGAGGTCTTTCACCTCTTTATCGATCATGCGGGAGGTCTCTTCGGAGTAATCCCGTTTCTGGCTGAAATCACGACCAAGGAAAAGGGGCTGATCGCCGGTACCAAAGCTCAAGGGCCCCATGACGTCACTCATGCCCCATTCGCACACCATGCGGTGCGCGAGATCCGTCGCACGCTCGATGTCGTTGCCAGCACCGGTGGTCTTCTGGTTGAAGATGAGCTCTTCGGCGATGCGGCCCCCCATCATGAACGCAATGGTGTTCTCGGCCTTCTCTTTGGTCATGGAGAGGCGATCTTCGTTGGGAAGGGTCTGGGTCACGCCGAGGGCCATGCCCCGGGGAATGATGGAGACCTTGTGGATGGGGTCCATGCCGACGAGCATCTTACCCACGAGGGTGTGGCCCGCTTCGTGGTAAGCCGTATTTTTCTTCTCCTCGTCGGAGATGACCATGCTCTTACGCTCGCGGCCCATGAGCACTTTGTCCTTAGCTTCGTCAAAGTCGCTCATCTCGAGGTACTTCTTGCCAGCGCGGGCAGCGTGGAGCGCCGCTTCGTTGACTAAGTTCTCAAGGTCAGCGCCGGCGAAACCAGGGGTACCCCGGGCGATGACTTCCAAATTCACATCGCTGGAAATAGGAGTCTTGCGAGTGTGCACCTTCAGGATCTCAAAGCGCCCCTTGACGTCAGGCTTGCCCACCACCACCCGGCGGTCAAAGCGACCGGGGCGCAAGAGCGCGGGATCCAGCACGTCAGGACGGTTGGTCGCGGCCACGAGGATTACACCCTCGTTGGATTCGAAGCCATCCATCTCCACCAGCAATTGGTTCAGGGTCTGCTCACGCTCATCGTGACCACCGCCCAGACCCGCGCCACGATGGCGGCCCACAGCGTCGATTTCGTCGATGAAGACAATGCATGGGGCGTGCTTCTTGCCCTGTTCAAAGAGATCGCGTACGCGGCTTGCGCCCACACCGACGAACATCTCAACGAAGTCAGAGCCAGAGATGGAGAAAAAGGGCACGCCTGCTTCGCCGGCCACGGACCGGGCAAGCAAGGTCTTACCCGTGCCCGGGGGGCCCATGAGGAGCACGCCCTTGGGAATGCGACCGCCGAGTTTTGTGAACTTCTTGGGGTCCTTCAGGAAATCGATGATTTCTTTCAGCTCGTCTTTCGCTTCTTCAGCACCGGCGACATCTTTAAACGTCACCTTCTGTTGGTTCTCGCTGATGAGGCGGGCCTTGGATTTGCCAAAGCTCATGGCCTTGCCGCCCCCCATCTGGATCTGCCTCATGAAAATGAAGAAGACGAGGAAGAGGAGGAGCATGGGGAACCAGGAGATGAGGATCTGCTGCCAGAACGGAGTTTTTTCAGCCCGCTCGTAGTTGGGGATGATGCCGTTCTCATCCAGAATCTCGAAGACTTTGGGTGATGACGTATCGCCCACGGTTTCAAAAGTTTTCTTCGCATCAGGAGGCTGGGGCGCCTTGTAGGTACCCACGATGATGGAGTCACCCTTGAAAGTGACCTCAGCCACTTTCTTTTCTTTCACGAGGCGAATGAAATCACTGAAGCGGATTTCTTGGCTTGCGCGGCTCCCAGGATCGAAGACCTTGAACAGGCTCGCGAACATGAGAATGAGGACGATCCAAAGGGCCACTGTCTTATGAGATTGTTTCACTGAGCGGGCCTCCCAGCTGCGATGGTAACACGCTTTCGATGAATGATCACGGATACGCCCCCTGGGAATTCCACGGCTTTTCTTGACCCATCCACAGTACCCGACGAAACGATTTTCATCAGCGCATTCCAGTGGACGCGAGTGACGCGACCGCGGCACTCACCCAGGCACTCCTCGACACGGGCCTTGAGGAAGTTAAAAGAAATTTCTTCAAGGCGAAACCCGCTGCTTCGCTCTTCCGCGCTGATGAGAGGGCCTTCTTGGGTTTCTTCTTCATGTAGTTCTTGAAGCTCGGCGAAGAAGTTCGCGATTTTCGCGGAAGATCCGGGCCGCAACCGTTCCAGAATGGGCAGAACTTGTTGGCGGATGGCGTTGCGGGCATGGACCGTATCGGCGTTGGTGGGGTCTTCCACCCATTGCAGGCAGTGAGCCATGGCATAGGCGGCGATGGCAGTTTTGGGCACGGTGAGGAGGGGCCGTAGCAAGGTCATTCTCCCTACCCGACTCACAGGGCGGATG
>CAYHWW010000214.1:0-5591 GCA_964360145.1 uncultured Oligoflexia bacterium
TCATGCAACGCTGGGTCGTCATCGTGGATAAGAAGGCTGAGAAGGAACTGAAGCGATTGCCCAAGGACATTTTGTCGATCTTAGACCAGTTGAGGCAGGACCTGGCGGCGGAAGGCCCGCTGCCCAGGGGCTGGATCGTGAAGCATGTGCTGGGACGTCCCAACACCTATGCAGCAAGGCTCAAGCGAGAGTACCGCGTTTTGTATGAAGTCGTGGCCCCGTCGATCATCATCGTGACGGTGGCCCACGGGAAGGAAGCGTACTGACCATGTCCCCTAAAAACCTAGCCACTGCCATCGTGAGGCGTCACCCTGAGCTCAAAAGCATTGGGGCAAAGCGCCTTCGGATCGTGAAGAAAGCCATCGAGGAGGCCATTGCCCTCTCCTCGCGCGAGTTGCTATCGCCGGAGGAGACTCAGGCCCTCTTCAAAAAACTTGTTCCCGATACGGGCAAGCCCTCGGCGGCGCTTCGTGCGTACCGGCTTCGCGCTGACCTCACCCAGAGTGAGCTTGGGAAGAAGGCCGACATCCCTCAACCCCACATCGCGGCCATGGAGCGCGGCAAGCGGCCCATCGGCCTCATCGTCGCAAAGAGGCTCGCCCTGGCTCTTGGCATTGATTACAAGAAGCTTCTCTAAGCTGCGCATGAGACGAAAGCGGTCATCGCTGCCTGACAAGCACACCTACCGGATCACGTGGTCCGAGGAGGACGGCGAGCCAAATTTGCTGAGGCATTTATTGGCCTATGTATGTTGACTAAACATATATTAATGGGCTATGCTTGTCGGCAGATGAGCGCATCCAGGATCCTCCTCGACGAGAGCTTCGCTATAAATAGCCGATATCGCGTGGTTCTTTATGCGGCGCAGGTGTCACCAAGCAAAAAGTTTCCGTCCGGGGTGAAAGCCAAGTTTGTTCTCATTGATTCGGACGGCGGTTTTGCGCGGTTATTGATCGATAATCATGAGCCTTTTGGATTCCATATGCATAGCCGCCTTCCCGAGGATGAGGCATTCCGTGTGCCACTTCCTGTGGCTGACCATAATGCAGCACTGGACCTGTTTTTTGAAGAAGTGGAAAGGATCGTGAATCATGAGCGTAGCTAAAGTGTTGAATATCAAGTTCGAGGGATGGGAAAGCTTTAAAAAGAGGGCCCGGACGGCGTTGAAATCTGGCAAGTCGAGCCTTGGGGTCAAAGACACGCTCGTCTTTGCATCCGTCGCGGAATACCAAAAATTCATGACTGAGCAGAAGCTCTCCATCCTAGCAGCGATCATCAGCAAAAAACCTTCCTCCATATATCAGCTTGCTCAGATTGTGGAACGAGACTTCGCCAACGTTCAGCGCGACTGCGTCGCTTTGGCAGGCATGGGTTTTATTGAATTCGTGGAATCTAAAGATGCAAAGAAGTCCAAGGCCCCTCGTCTTGTATTTCCCTACACAAAAATCGTAATTCAGATGTCCCGCGTATCTTACTGTCACGACTTGAACGAGGCGGCGTAAGGCCAGTCGTGCAACCTTGAGTATGCAACAGTACGCTAGAGCTTATTCAATGGCTGGCAGCCACCGGGGAGTACAAGTATTCCGTGGCGTCCTTCATCGTTGCCTCTAGATCAACCCCGCCCGAAGCAAATACTCCCGGCACTCCGCCCGCAGGGTCATGCGCGAAAGGTCACCAGCTAAAAATTCCGCCTCGCTCACGGTGAGTACCACATCGGCGCTGCTGGGCAGCGCCCCCGTGGGCGGCACCGTGAGGATCTGCCAAAGCGAGGTACCCTCCACGGGTCGTGCGGCGAGGACCCGGTCCCAGCCACCGGAGCTTACCACTTTGGTCAAAAGCTCGCCGAGGCTCGTGGGCTCTTTGGGGCGACGCTCTTCGCCGCCGTGTCGTGCATCATCATTGAATTTATTCACCACTGACTCCAAATAATCGTGCGAGCTTCGCGCGGCTCCAGTAACGGAAGCGGTCAATGTCCGAGAATACCGCGGGCACCACCACCAAGGTCAACAGCATGGAGCTGATCAGGCCCCCGATGATGGCGATGCCCATGCTGGTGCGCTGCCGCGACGCCTCGTTCAAGCCCAGCGCCACGGGCAAGGTGCCCGCGATGAGGGCCATGGTCGTCATCAGAATGGGGCGCAGCCGCGTGCGCCCCGACTTCACCATGGCCTCGGCCCGAGACATGCCGCCCGCCATGAGTTGGTTGGCGTAGTCAACGAGCAGGATGGAGTTCTTCACCGCCACGCCCAGCAGCATGATGATGCCGATCATGGAGAAGATATTGAGGGATTGGTGGGTGAGGGCCAGCGCTACGATGGAGCCGCTCACCGCGAAGGGCAGGGCCACCATGATGGTCAGCGGGATGACGAAGGACTCGTAGAGCGAAGCCAGGATGAGATAGATAAATAAAATAGCGAGCGTCATGGCCGTGGTGACACTCTCCCCCAATTCCTTGAAGTTTTCCGACTGGCCGATGTACATGTAGCTCACGCCAGGGGGCAGCGTCACCTCGCCGCTCTTGAACATCGTGTCGATGTCGCTCATGATGTCGGCCAAGCCCGCCCCCGGGGTGATGTCCGCGCCGATCTCCGCGTAGCGGATGCGGTCGATGCGGGTGATCTTCGAGGGGCCCGTAACGTCCTCGGGCTTTGCCACGTCAGCGAGGCGCACCAAGTTGCCGTTGATGTTGGGCACCCAGCTGGCGTTGAAGCCCTTCCGCAAATCCCGCTGTTCTTCGGTGAGGCGCACACGGATGTCGTATTCGAGGCCATTTTCACGGAACTTCGCCGGCGTATCGCCCTCCACCTGGGTGCGCAGCTCCTGCCCCATTTGCAGTGGCGAGACGCCGAGGCGCTCCGCCCGGGTCTTGTCGGGCACCACGCGGAACTCCGGCTTGCCGGGTTTGAAGTTCACGTCGGGGTCCTTCAGGCCGGGGTGCTTTTTGAGTTTCGCCAGCACCTCAAGAGCCAGTTTTTCTAGAACGGCGCCATCCGTGCCCACCAAATCCAGGTTGAAAGGGCGCATGCCACCCGCCACCGCGTCGTAGTCTTTTACCTTGGGGTTGGCGTGGGCGAACTCCTTCAACTGCTCACGGATCTTGTCCTTCACCTGGCTCGTGTTCATCTTGCGCTGCTTCGCGCTCACGAGATGGACGTAAGATTCAGAGAAGTTCGGCTCTCCATCCCGTGAACCGATGGTCACTGACGTGAGAGCCACTTCCGGGTTGCCGCGGATGACGGCATCCGCCTTCATGGCGAGCTCCTGCATGGCATCCAAGTTGCTGCCCGGGGGCAGGTCGAGGCCCACCATGAATTCCCCGTTGTCCTGAGGGGGCAAGAAGGTCTTGGGCACGAAACGAGCGGTGCTGCAGCTGGCGAAGAACACCACCACGGAGAGGAGGAGCACCGTGCGGGGGCGATGGAGGACGAAGCGCAAGATGCGCTCGTAGCTGTCCTCCATCCAGGTTTGGAAACGGTCGAAGGCAGTCACCGTCTTGCCGATGGTAGCCGCATAGAACTTGGAAAAAATGCCGTTCTTCGCCACGCCCTTGGCGCCGTGATTGACGGACGCGAAGTAGGTGGAAAGCATGGGGGCGATGGTCAGCGCGTCGAAGAGCGAGATGGCCATGGCAAAGCAGATGGTCAAGCCAAACTGCTTGAAGAACTGACCCGTGACCCCTTTCAAGAACGCCACGGGGCCGAACACCGCGATCACCGTCAGTGTCGTCGCGATGACGGCGAGGCGCACCTCCGCGGTGCCTTCCAGCGCCGCCTGGCGCGGGGGTTTGCCCATCTCCAGGTGTCTGAAGATATTTTCCCGCACCACGATGGCGTCGTCGATCAAGAGCCCCACGGAAAGCGACAGGGCGAGGAGCGTCATGATGTTGATGGTGAAGCCCGCCATGGCCATGAGAATGAAGGCGCCGATCAAGGAGTTGGGCAGGGCCGCGCCCGTGATGATGGTGGAGCGGAAATTGCCGAGGAAGTAGAAGACCACGAAGATGGTTAGCGAAATCCCGATGAGGATGGATTCCTTCACGTCGGTGACGTTGGCGCGGATGTAGGTGGCGCCGTCCCGGACTACGCTGATTTTGGGCTTGCCGGGCTGGTCGGCCAGCAGCAGATTGAGCTCCTCCACTCGCTTCTTCACGCCGTCCACCACCGCGATGGTGTTGGCGCCGGATTGGCGGAAGACATAGAGGAGGTAGGTCTTGCCTCCGTTGAAATAGGCCCGGCTCTTCTCGTCTTCGAGGCCGTCGGTTACCGTGCCCAGGCTCGCCACGGTAACCGGCACGTCGCTGCCCACGAAGTTCACGATCTGGTCGCGGATATCGTCGATGAGTTTGAATTCACCGAGGGTGCGGAAGCTCACTTCCGTTCTGCCCGCGGATACCTTGCCCAAAGGCACGTTGGAGCCGGCGGCATTGAGCCGCGCCGCCACTTGCAAGGCGGATACTTCGTGAGCCTTTAATTTATGGCGGTCCAGGTTGACGCGAATCTCGCGTTTGCGGCCACCGAGGATTTCAACTAAACCAACTTGGTTTACTTGTTCGATGCGGGGCTTCACTCGCTGGTCCACCAGGTCGTAGGCTTGGGCTGGGGTGAGGTCTGCGTTGAAGCCTAAAATCACCACGGGTTGGTCCGCGGGGTCCACGCGGCGGATGGTGGGCTCTTTGATGTCCTTGGGCAGCACGCGCTTGGATGCGGTCACCCGGTCGCGGATCTGTTGTTCCGCGAACTTCACGTCGGTTTCCAGCGTGAATTCAGCGACCACGGTGCCCACGCCGTCTTGGTTGATGGAGCGCAGGCGCTTGATGCCTGAAAGGGTGCTGAGCTCGTCTTCGAGGGGTTTAGAGATCAGGGTTTCCACTTCCGCGGGGCCAGCGCCGGGGTAGGGCACCGTGACGACCACCACGGGGAAGGTCACGTCGGGGAAGAGGTCCACGCCCAGGCGCTTCATGGACATCCAGCCCACGGCCAAGATGGCCATGACGACGCAAGTGATGAAGGTGGGCCGCGAAATGGCGAGGGAGGCTAAGGACCTGTCCGGGACATTCACGTTGGGGTCGTTCATAGAGCGCTCCAGAGCTTCATGCTGACGTAGTTCTTCAAGTAGCGGGCTTGGGCTTGGAGGCGAGTGAGCTGGGCGTTGGAATAGTCCTGCTCAAAAAGCAGAACCTGGTAAGTGGTGGTGCGGCCTCGCTCGAGGCGTGTTTTCTCGTGGGTCAGCTTCTCTTTTTGCACGGTTTCCAGGCCCGCGGCGAGCTCCAGCTGGGTCTTGTACTCGCCGTGTTTGCGCAAGAGCTCGAGCCACTCCCGCTCCGAATGGAAATTCGTGCTCTGGAACTCCAAGTCCGCGGCATCCCGCTCCAGGTTGCGGGCCCGCCGCAAGCGGTTCTGGGCGGCGAGGTCGAGAGGCATGGTGAGGTTCACCGCCGCCCCCCAATAAGGGTGGCTGAAGCTCAGTGGGGCGCTCATGGCGGTGCCGCGGTCCCCCTCCCGTTTGTAGCGCGCGTATAAACCCGTGGCGTTGAGCTGAGGCTGGCTTTCTTCCCGGGCGATGACGCTTGCGGCGGGGGCGGCTTTGGCCCG
>CAYHWW010000215.1:0-5579 GCA_964360145.1 uncultured Oligoflexia bacterium
AGCCGCAAGCCCCGGCCGATAAGCTCGTTCCTGCGGGTGGATTCCCGGGCCAGCGCATGGAGTTGTTCCCGCAGGCGATGGGCGCGTCCCCCGTGGGGCTCCAACTCCAAGATTTCAAGACGCAGAAGCCAATCGCCGGAAAATCCCGCGTCAAGGCGCACGCAAACCTCGTCGAGATCCTTGCGTTGCTTGTCGGTAAGATGGCCGCCCTTGGCAAAGGGCCCGCTCTCCCTCACGGAGCGCACCCGGGCGTAGAGATCGCTGAGGGGCTTGTTTTCCGCGGTGAGATTGGGCACGGGCTTGCGGGCCCGGTAGCGGAGGCAATCCTCGTTGGGATAGCGGGGGCGATCGGCGGCGCCACCAAACACGGAAGCCACGCGCCCGCCACAGGCGAGGTCAAACACGCCCCAAGATGGATCGAAGAGGACCTCCGCCCCCGCGGTGACTTTGCAGTCTTGGAATGTCATCACAAGGATCTCCGCGCCGGTGGGCAACATCGCGGCCACGTCGCCCTGGAGCGAGTGGGTGCGCGGCGCTTCGGTACTCGGTGGCTCGCCACGTAGTGGCTGGTCACGGCAGATGAGGTTTTTGAAAACACCGTCGACGACGATGCCTGAAGCATACTCCAGACGCACCCGCGCACCTGTGCGCAGCCCCATGCGTTTCAATTCCATGGCAGTGAGCTGGCTCGCGCTGCGTCCTGTTTCTTTCAGCGGCCCCAGGGGGGAGCTGAAGCCCTCTTTGTGGTGCTCCACACCCTGGCCGGGCAATTCCCCGTCAGCGTAGGCAAGCTGCACGGGGCCTGTGTACTTCACAAAGGTCGGCGCCCCCTCATCGGCGTCCGTACGAAAGGCAGCAAGCACGCCGCTGATTTGCAGCCCGGAATCCAGCACGCAGGTGGTGGTGTAGGCCGCCCGCGCCGCTTTTTGCAAACCTTCGACGCCCCCACGTTTGTAGGCCAGGGTCGCCGCGAACTCCTCGGCCACCCGGGAGAGGGTCGCGAAATCTGGAGTGACGAAAAGCTGGGGCTGAGGCTCGGTGATGTCGTAACTGTACTTGATGCAGTCGAGGCCAAAGGGGATTTTCCTCACCTTGGGGCCCAGGCAGTGAAAACTCTCGCTCACGGAAGACAAAAGGCCCGCGCCGTAGATTTTCGGGTTTTCCAACGACCCCACGAGGCCGTACTCCACGGTCCACCAGATCATGCGGCCGAACTCGGTGGCCTCGCTGACGAAATCATTGGCGGCGATGGCCTCTTGGAGTTTGGCTTCCGCCGCCGCGATTTGAGCCTTGGTCGAGCGGGTGTCTTCTTTCGCATTGGAGAGGCGCAACACCGCGTCGTAGAGATCCATGTCCTTGCGGGTCAAAATACATTTGCGCGCGATCTCCCCGCAGTCGTGGAGAAACTTGGCATACTCGACATCAGCGATGATGGGGGCGTGCCCCGCCGCCTCGTGCACGATATCTGGGGAGGGAGTGTAGTCCACATGGTCCATGTTGCGGATGTCCGCGGCGATGGGCATGACGCCCTCGGACAGGAGCTCCATGAAAATGCCGGGGGGGATGAACCCACTCACGGGCACCGCCCCCCACCCGAACTGGGAGAGGCAGAGATCCACCTCATCGATGAGAGGAATATGCTCCGTCTCGATGCCGGTCTCAACCAAGCCATCGAGGTATTTCTGGTGGGCGTGGTCTTTGAAGAACTCTTTAGACACCCGCAGGATGTAGCGCCACACGGCGTGGTCCATGGGGGTGTACAGCCCCTCGGTCTGCTCCACGACGAAGGCTTTCAAGTGGTCCGGCAATCGATCAATGGACTTCTTGACGCGCATTTATCCCCCGCATTGAGAAGATTAGCCCCTCAAGAGATGCGACGCAACCTTGGGATCTGGTCGAACCCGCGGTCAAAACTCAGGATCTCGACAATATTCCGACGCTGCATGCATGCGGCATGCACGACGTCCCGCGAAGAAAGACCCTCGTAGGCCAAAAGCAGATCCTTCGCCTTCTCGATGTCCGCTAACGTCACGTCGTAAACCTCATCCACTATTTCGTGGAGGGCATCAAAGGCGGGCTGAATAGCCTCCTTGCGACTGATGGCGCTGTAGCGATGAAGAATTTCCTGCATAACCTCGGTGCTGGTAACGAGACGCTTGCGTTCTCGCAATAAACGGTCCAGCAACAGGAGGGCACGGTCTTTATGGGCATGGGCAGCGCCCACGACGTACATGGGGATATTGGAATCAACAAAGATCACTTGGGGAATCTTCCCTTTTCGATGTCAGCAAGCATCTCATCGACATCGGCGGCGGGCGATGCTGGACGCGAGGCGATTCTACGCAACCGTTCCAAGCGCTCCTCAGGGGGATGCCCCGGGCATTCCCGCAACGAAGCACGGAGGCGAGACCTCACCCACTCTCCCACGGAAACACCGGCGCCCTTTGCTGCATGCTTCAGGGACTTATATTCTTTATCATCGAAAAGAACCTGGAGTCGCTGCTTCTTACTCATGTGAATAGTATGTCATACTCATACTCATGAGTAAACATACCCCAGTTATTTTGGGCTTCAGTTTGACCCAGCGCCCAGTTGAGCAGAGCCCCCCTTCAGAAGAGCGACAATGTCGCTGAACCCGCTGCCCTGGGCAAGCAGAACGGCGGTTTCCCCGCTCCGTGAACGCAATGCGGCATCCGCACCGGCCTTGAGCAAGAAGGCCACGGCCCCCCTCTGATTGCGGGCGGCGGCGTAGTGCAAGGCGGTGTACCCACCCCCATTGGCCTGGTTCACCGAGGCCCCGGCGGCAAGCAAAGTACGAAGCACATCCACGTCCCCTCGTCGGGCGGCCCAGAGAAGGGCGAAGTCCCCGCTGTCATCCTGGGCGCTGGCGGAAACTCCGTCTTTTAAAATGATGCGCAAAAGATCCCCGTGTCCCCCTTGGGCGCTGCGAATCAAAATACGGGGCCCCGCAACCCCCAGGGCCACGCCCCCGCGGCGCAGGGCCTGGTAAACCGCCCCATGCCCCTCATGGGCGCTCAAGAGTAAAGACGTGTCCCCCTTCGCCGTGACCGCCGCACCATCCGCCCCCGCGGCAAGGAGCGCCGCGACCACCTCCGCCCGGCCATTCAATGCCGCGAGGTGAAGAGGAGTTTCCCCACCCACGGAGCGAACATTCACGGGGGCCCCGGCCTTGAGGAGCCCCTTCACCCGAAGGAGATCCCCCCGGGCCGCTGCCTCGTGAAGTTCCACATAACCCTCGCTGACTGGGGTGTAGTTCCGGCAACCGCTGAGAGCGGTAGCCGACGCCACCACCAGACCCAGAATCCATGATTTCATTGGGGTCAACATGGTCCCCAGAGTATCATGGCTGTGATGAAAACACGCCAGGCCCTCGCAGCCACAGCGCTTCTCTTCTTCTACAGCCTTACCGTGAACCTGCTCAGCCTGCCCCCGGCGCCCAATCTCAATCAGGATGGGGACACGCCCACCTACATGGGATGGTACGGCCAAATCAAAGAGGGCATCGTCCCCCATCTGGGCCATCGCACACCCACCTACCCCCTGGTCATCGCCGCAACCGAGATCTTCACTTCCCCCGCCCACGTGATCTACCTGCAGGCCCTGCTGGGGGCGGTGGCAGCAGCTGTTTTTTTCGCCTGGTTTTTGCTGCCCTCCGTGGGTTCGCTGCCCGGCGCCCTGCTCCTCGCCGCGTTCTGCGTCAGCGATTACGGCGTGACGAGCTGGCACGGCATGGTCCTCACCGAGAGTCTCTCAAGCAGCCTCGTGCTGCTGTGGATGACAGCAGCCTACTCCCTCCGCCACCGCCTCGCTTTTGCCCTGGAAGTGGCCCTCCTCTTTTTAAGACCGAGCTTCCTGCTCTTTGCCGCCATCCGCGGACGCCGGAGTTTTCTCGCGCTCATGGCCCTGGTGATGGCTTACATGGGGTTGAACTACGCCCAGAACGGGCGTTTTGAGCTCAGCGACGTAGGGCCCATGGGCCGCCTGGGCAATCTCATGCGCGTGGCCTTAACAGACCCTCAAACCTGTCGGCAAACGCCCTGCGGTGAGATCACGCGGGAGGCGCTCAAGATCTACGCCAAAAACCATTACGAAGACGACGCCTGGATTTTCCGCTGGCGCCTCATGCGGGCGTTTCCCGGCAGGCCGTGGCACCCCATGATGGATGAGCTGGTGCAAGACCTCACCCCCGGCCATCGTCTCGCCCTTCTGAAAATGGGCTTCGGTCGTTTCTCCGGGCTTTTCAACAACTGGTGGATCTACCAACGGGAAGGCCGCGTGCTCAAAATCTTCCCGGGCTTCTGGGATCTGGCAAGCCGCTACCAAGATCTGGTGCAAAAACTAGGCAAGCTCGCTCTGCTCTGGGCCGCCGCCCTCACCATCGTAAGCCTCTGGCGGCGGAAGGGTACTCCTTGGCATCGGGCGCTGCCCCTTTACGCTTGGATGTACATCGCCCTCATCTCCATCATGGGAACCTACGACGAGTGGTTCCGCATGCTGACCCCGGTGCGCATGCTCCTCCATCTCATGATCGGGCAAATGGTGATGGATGTGCTGAAAACCCTCAGCCTTGCATCTGGTCTGCTGCGCGGAAGCGGCCCGCGGCCCATGCAAAGAGCACGGCAAACACCAGCATCAACACGGTGAAGAACCAGAAGAAGCTGGCCCCTTCGAAGACGTTGATCTTGGCGATGTAGGCCGTGAGCATGTTGCCGCCGAACACGGTCAGGTGCCACAGGCTCATGATGGTGCTCTTCATCTCCCGGGGCGCCTGGGTGTAGGCGAATTCAAGGCCCGTGATGGAGATCATCACTTCAGCGGCGGTGAGGGTGAGGAACGGGAAGAGGTGCCAACCCACGGAGAGCTTCACGCCGGCATCAAGAAAGTGTTGGTACACGGCAACGGATGCAAAGGCCACGGCGGCGACGAACATGCCGTAGGTGATGCGCTTCAAGGGCACCATGCTCACCCCTGCCTTCTCAAGCCTCGGGTAAATCCAGAGAGAAAAGAGGGGGATGAGGCCCATGACCATGATGGGGTTCAGGGCCGCGATCTGGGAGGCTTCGAGCTTCATGCCCCAGAGATTCAAATCCATCTCTTTGGCTTGCAGCACCCAGGTGGAGCTGTGCTGGTCGAAGAGGGCCCAGAAAACAGAGACGTAAACAAAGATCTTGGCGAGGTTCACGGCAGCGCGGGTGCCGTCGACCTTGCTTGCCGCAAAGGAGCCATAGGCCGGAGACAGCCAATCGCCGCCGGGCAGGCGGTTCTTCAGGTTGCGGAGCGCATGGAAGATCACCGCCAAGGCACCGGGTTCACGGGCGCCGGTGGGAGGCACGTGCACATAGAGACTGCGGCCCATCCAGAACACCACGGTGGCAACGAGCATCAAAATACCGGGAACGCCGAAGGCTACCCGGGGGCCATAATCTTTCAAGAGCACGGGGATGAGAAGGGTTGAGAAAAAAGAGCCGAAATTCACGGAGAAGTAGAACACGTCAAACACCCGGCCCACGAGATGCTTGTTCTTCGAGCTGAATAGATCGCCCACGTGCGCGGACACC
>CAYHWW010000216.1:0-5494 GCA_964360145.1 uncultured Oligoflexia bacterium
CGATCTTGCCAACACAAAAATAAAGTTAGTCATGTTATTGTTGCGCGACGCCTTATGGGAGTTATGCAAGGTCCCCCCTGGACTGCGCCGGTATCGCACACCGTAAAAGTGGTTCCGGCAGCAGTAGAAGGGGAAAGAGAAGCGATCGTTGCAGGATTCATCGCTTCACTGAAGGTTGCAGTTGAGGATCTGTTGATGAACAGTCCGGTATCACCATTAGCAGCACCGGTGGTGATCAATCTGGGTGCGGTGGTGTCCGGCGTTGCACCCGCTGCTACGGGGCCGCGCCCGCCTCCGCCCAGGATGGGGTCGCTCGATCCACTACCACATCCCGCCACAAAAGCGACCAGCAGTAATGCCGTGAACCATGTCATTGGTTTGGTAATACTCTCGAATCTGTTCATTTGCTTCTCCTTATTATCTGATCCAAAAACATCGGCGCTACCGACCGACCCCTTGCTGGTACTTGATCCATCGTGCTGCTTCAATATTCAGGGCACCCTTCATTTGTTGCTGAAACGCTGCGCGGTCGCCGAACCGGTCATCGGTTATCTGCAAGCCCGGCCTGGTCTGCTCCTATCCAAAACCCAATCAACCGGAACCAGGCGGCAAGTCACACTTGACCGCACTATCCCACTCCCGTCCACAATGTTCTGTGCGCTAACGCACATTTAGTAAAATTTCCCCGGGGAAGCGATATCCGCCGCTGAAAACGTGTACAAGGCCACCTTGCGACGGCCTTGTATTCACTAATTCCATTTCTAAATTAAAAGTCCAATGAGGTAGGGTGCGCTTGCGCACATTTGTCGGTGGTGCGAAAGCGCACCCTACGTGATTATTGTCGCTTCAAAATGGAATTGGAATAACTCCACACCCTCTTCATGTCATCACTGGCAAACTGCCGAATATCCCGCAGGTGGCACAAACGTCTGTCCCGGCACGGAAACGATGTTATCGCCGAACGTAGCCACGCCGGCGCCGCCACTCCCTGCCCACGCCCCGGCCAGCAATCTGCCGCACGCTGTCGCACCGGTCCCCATCGTGATATTGACCGCAGCCAGAACGCTGCCCTGGAATTCAGAGTAGGTACCGATGGTCGCCGTACTGCCGACCTGCCACCAGACGTTTGACGCCTTGGCGCCACCGGTCAAAAGAATGCGGGTGTTCGCAGGAGAGATGCCTCCCGCTGCAACGTTGAGTGCGCTGCCAGCCTGGAAGATGAACAGCGCATTTGCGTTGTCCCCGGCGTCGAGCGTGACATCCCCGGATATATCGATCGTCGAGCCGGATGTATAGATGCCGGGAGTGAAATAGTTGGTTCCGGCCACGTACGCAGATAAGCGCGCGCCCCCTATCGCGGCGGCTGCCAATGTAGTTCCTCCTCCCAATGAGCCGACGGCCGGAGGCCCAGCCAACGGCGTGATGCTGAGGAACGCCGTTTCCAGGCCGGACTGGATAGCGGCTCGATTGGCCAATGGGTCATAAAGGGAACTGATCACCTTTGATGTCCCTCCCAGTACCGGAGCAGTGCCTCCGCAACCGATAAAATCTCCCGCACCGGTAAGGGCTGCGTTATTGCAGGTCGTATTCGGCTGCAGCAGCACATTCCCGTTGATCGTGGTAGCGCCGACGTTGACTATCCCGGCTTTGGCCGCGACCGCGAACGGTGCAGCCAACCCGAGGTCAGGCCCCGCGGCCACGGTCACGGTTACGGTATATGTCGCCGGTGTGCCGTCCGCCGCGGTTACCGTATATGTCACCGCACCGACAAAGTTATTCGCCGTTGCTGTGCTGGTCTGAACCGCCGCACCTACCTTTACATTTGCCCCGGTGGTCGTGAATATCGCAACCAGGCTGGTTACGTCCGTGCCGTTCGGCACGGTCACCGCGATGGTCCTGGGTGTGGTCGCTTCGACTATCGTTCCCGCATTTGTGATCGCGGGAAACCCGACGAACGAATAGGCAGTAATGGCATTGGCAAAATTCAAGGCCACGGTTACGGTCACGGTGTAGGTCGCTGTCGTGCCATCTGCCGCGGTGACGATGTAATCCTTCGGGAGAGTGAAGTCATTCGCCGTTGCTGTGCTCGTCTGAACCGCCGAGCCTATCTTCACGACTGTCCCGGTGGTCAGGAAGGTCGCGACCAGGGCGGTTTTGTTTGTCCCGTAGGGCAGGGTCAACGCGATGGTCTTTGCCGTTTCATCTATCGTTCCTGCAACCGATGGAAAACCGACAAACGAATAGGCGGTGATGGCCTTGTCAGAGGCTATGGCCACGGCTACGGTCACGGTATAGATCGCCGTTGTGCCGTTTGCCGCGGTCACCGTGTATCGCACCGGATTGGTGAAGTTATTCGCGGTCGTACCGCTGGTCTGAGCCGCCCCTCCCACATTCACGCTTGCCCCGGTGCTGGTGAATAGCGCGATCAGGGCGGTTTTGTCCGTCCCCGCCGGCATGGTCAGCGAGATGCTCTTTGCCGTTTCATCTATCGTTCCCGTGACCCCCGGATATCCGACGAACGAATACGAAGTGACGGCCTTGGCAAAGTTATGAGCCACGACAACGGTTACAGTATAGGCCGCCGTTGAAGTGTCGGCAGCGGTTACCGTGTAGGCCACCTGACCCGTGAAGTCATTCATCGTGATGCCGCTGCTCTGAACTACCACGCCTACCTTTACACCTGTCCCGGTGGTCGTGTATGCCGCTGCCAATGCCGTTACGTTCGTCCCGTATGGCACGGTCACCGCGATGGTCTTCGCCGGTTCATTGATGATGCCCGGAGTCCCCGCGAGCGAGTAGGCGGTGATGGCCTTGGATGTGTCTATGGCCACGGCTACGGTCACGGTATAGGTTGCCGTCGTTCCGTCGGCAGCGACTACCGTGTAGTCCACCTGGCTGGTGAAGTCATTCGCCGTTGTTCCGTTATCCTGAACTGTCGTTCCCACCTTCAAGCTTGCGCCTGTGGTCGTGTATGCCGCAGCCAGGGCAGTCAGGTTTGTCCCGAACGGCACCGTCACCGCGATGGTCTTTGCCGGTTCATCTATCGTTCCGATAACTCCGGCGAGCGAATAGGCGGTAATGGCCTTTGCAGAGCTCGCAACCGCGCTTGCGCCGCCGCCATCGCTGCCGCATCCAGCCACAAAAGCGGTCAGCAGCATTGCCATGAACCAGGTCCATGGCCGAGTAAAATTTTCGAATCTGTTCATTTGCTTCTCCTCTATCCGATCCCGAAAAATAACGGTGGCCAAGCGGCCAGTTATTCCAATTCCCGGTAAAAAATGCACTTGTAGGGCGGGTTCCACCACTTTTTAAATGAAAATGGAATTACATGCGAAACCCGGCTTGGCCTGCCCCGGTTAAAAATCGAATCAACCGGAGCAAGACGCTAACCTTACTGGGCCGCACTATCCCACCCCTGTCCACAGCGCTCTGTGCGCTGGTGCACATTTAAAGAATATTTTTTTGAGCGCCTTGCCGGCCAAGGAAAACTTGTTGGCGGGCAAAGGGGGTTGCATAGCCATTGACGATGGCCTTGAGGACATGGCGGAGAAAGCGAAGGATAGGCAGAGTCATGAAAAAAGGCCGTCTTGCGACGGCCTTTTATGCACTGCTTTACATCTTGTATTGCGTGCCCTATTCCATTTCTAATTTAGAAGTGCTTTTTGCGTAGGGCGGGTTCCACCCGCCATGGCGGGCGTAGCCCGCCCTACAAATGCACTTTTTATCCGGAATTGGCATTAAGGCTGTGTAACGATCGCATCAACCTCCAAAGTGACCGCGGTCTGTGCCAACGCCCGGCCATTCAGTACCGCGCCGGTATTCAGCGAGATCAGCGTTTGACTCAATATGATTCCCTTGAATTGAACCGTCGTTCCAAGGACCGCCTGGCCAGAGACCTGCCAGAAGATGTTCTTGGCCTGGCAGCCGGTCAGAGTGACAATGGCACCGTTGCCCACGGTAAGATCTTGCGCTACTTGGAAGATGAAAACAGCATTCGAATCTAACGAGCAGTCGAGAGTGACACCAGCAGCGTCTATAGCAAGTCCGGTTCCCCATTTATACAGTCCCGGAGCGAGGGTCATCCCGGTTATATTTCCAGCTCCCCGATCTACATCAGGAGCCGGCACTGTCCGTCCGGCAGCATCGGTGAACGCGGTTTCCATATTGCTTACGGCCGTGGTCAGGTTAGACGGGGTAGGCTCCGTATAGTTGGCTGCGTAAATCTTTCCGGTCACCAAGGGTGATGTCGAAAATGTATTCGTGGCATCCATGCTCAGTCCAAATCCCGTGATGCCCGTCGAATCGATGGGACTCACGCCCATGTCGCCGGTCACCTGGGCCCCGGCAGTGACGCCAGCGGTTGAGATTCCTGATTTTGTCAGTATCGCAAAATTGCCGGCCAAGCCAAGGTCAACTGGCAGTGGATATGCTCCGCCCGCAGCTCCGGTGGTAAAGTCCCATGATGTAGCGGCCAATGCATTCCCGGCCACATCCTTGGCTCCGGAGGTAATCGTAGCCGTATATACGGCGCTGGCCGCAAGGTCGCTGGTCGGATTGAAGATCGCGGTCGTTGCGCTGGGGGTTGTCACCGCACCTGAAACAGCCGAGGCTCCCTGCATCAAGCTAAAGGTCGCGGTGTTGAGCGTAGTAGCGTCCATCGCCTCGCTAAAGGTGGCGACGATGTTCGTGTTGACCGCTACATCAATGACCCCACTCGCAGGGACGGTAGTCACGGTGGGCGCGGTGTTGTCTACCTCAGTGGTAAAGCTCCATGATGTAGCGGCCATTGGATTGCCGGCCAGATCCTGCGCCCCGGTGGTGATCCTGGCCGTATAGGTGGTGTTGGCCCCAGTGGTGCTAGCCAGCAGATTGCCGGTCGGATTGAAGGTCGCGATATTGCCCGCGTAGGTCACCACACCTGAAACAGGCGTGCTCACCCCTTGCGTCAGGGTAAAGGTTGAGCTGTTGATCGTTGCTGTGTCCATCGTCTCAAGGAAGGTGGCGGTGATGTTCGCGGTGACCGCTACGCCGGAAGCCGCATTCAGAGGGTCGGTGGAACTCACGGTAGGCGCAGTGCTGTCTGACGTTGCACCGGCGGCAAAGGTCCATATCTTATCGGCAGCCAACGCATTGCCGGACAGGTCCTTGGCCCCGGTGGTTATCGTGGCCGTATAGGTCGCGCCGGCTACGAGGGCGCCGGTCGGATTGAAAGTCGCGATATTGCCGACGTAGGTCACCACACCAGGAACAACCGTGGTTCCTTGCTTCAGGGTAAAGGTTGAACTGTTGATCGTTGCAGCGTCCATCGCCTCAAGAAAGGTGGCAGTGATGCTCGAGTTGACCGCTCCGGTGCCCGCATCCGCAGGGACGGTGGAACTCACAGTCGGCGCGGTGTTGTCTGCCGTTGCGCCGGTGGTAAAGCTCCATGTCTTGTTGGCCGCCATTGCATTACCGGCCACATCCTTGACTCCGGTGGTGATCGTTCCCGTATAAA
>CAYHWW010000217.1:0-5466 GCA_964360145.1 uncultured Oligoflexia bacterium
CTCAAGCAGGTCAGGGCGAGTAGGGCAGTGGTCAACGCTCTCATTTTGTAAAACCCCTTTTCCTCAGTGCTTTAACCCAATACGCTGAAAGGGTGAAGACTTTCGATTTCCGTGCCATGGACGTGGGCTCTATCTACCGCTTGATGATCAGCGCCGTGGTGCCCCGACCCATCGCCTGGGTGAGCACCGTGGACAAACAAGGACGCACCAATCTTGCGCCCTTCAGCTATTTCAATGCGGTGGCAAGCCGTCCGCCCAGCCTGATGTTTTCCGTGGCCGTGAATGCTGACGGCACAGAAAAAGACACACTGCATAACATCAAAGAAACAGGGCAGTTCGTGGTCAATGGCGCCTGCTTGCCACTGCTTGATGAGCTCAATGAAACCGCGGCTCCCTTTTCCAGGGGCGTGAGTGAGTTCAAAGAGGTGGGGCTCACCGAAGAACCCTCGCTGCTAGTGAAACCGCCCCGGGTCAAAGAGGCCATTCTAGCCCTGGAATGCGAGCTCATGCAGCTCCTAGTCATTGGCGATGGCGGCGTAGGTTCCGCCACCATGGTCATTGGCCGCATTCTTTGTCTCCACGCCCGGGAGGACGCCATCAATGCCCAGGGTGCGCTGACACCGGAGGCCCTCGAACCCGTGGCCCGTCTCGGGGGGCAGGATTACGGCCTCCTAGGGGCGGTCATTACGAAACCAAGGCAAAGGAAGCCCCGCTGAGGGAACTCGCCACGTAACTTGACAGAATATACCTTATGCGACGTTTTAGGGGACAGTTCTCAAAGCCGATACCCGTGTTTACGAGCCGCCGCATTGTCCTTCCTCCAGCGCCACCCATAGAGGTTGCCAAAGTTGGAATACAAGAAGAACTCATCCCCGGTGCCCGATGGAGCCACCACCGGTGAGCCGAAGAAGCCACTGCGCATGCCCGCATTGAAGCGGTACACGAGACCACCGTCGCCCTTGCGGATGACATAGAGGTATTGGCGGGAACTGCCGAAGACCAGGTGGATGCCATGAGCAATGACGTTAGTAGGCGTGCCCAAATCCAGCTCAAATGCCCAATTCACTTTACCCGTCTCGCGGTTCACGGAGAGAACCCGGCCATCAGATGTGGGCAGGAACAAATCTTTGCTGCCCTCTCTCTCATCCA
Organism: uncultured Oligoflexia bacterium; assembly: GCA_964360145.1. Lineage (GTDB taxonomy): Bacteria > Bdellovibrionota > UBA1018 > UBA1018 > CAYHWW01 > CAYHWW01. The sequence goes on from CAYHWW010000217.1 coordinate 1,150, forward strand.
ACAGCACCTTCTTCGAACCACCGACGTCGGTAAACCACAACACCCGGCCGTTGTCGCGACTCAAGGCATAGAGGCCACCGTCATAGGAAGCCACGAAGATCTGGTTGCCATCGATGACGGCCTCCGCATCCACGTCCATGAATTTGGTGTTGCGCTGGATGCGCGTCTCCCAAAGAAGATTTCCGTCCTTGGCATTGAGGGCGGCAAAATAACCATCGCTGAAGCCCAATAACGCCCGATCACGATCCAAAAGAGGCACTGCATTTCCGCGCACCGTGGTACCGGCGCTGACCGTGCGCTTGTAGTGCCATACCCACCGGCCCGTATCCTGCTCCAGGCAATAGAGAACATCGTCAGAGGCGACGAAATAAATGCGCCCCTTTTGAACGGTAGCCTGAGCGTAGACCGGTGATTTCGTTTCATAACGCCACTTCACGGATCCCAGATCGGCATCAACGGCATAGAAATAGCCATCGTTCGCCCCAAAGTAGATCGTATCCGCGTCATGGAGCGGCTGACTACTGACGCCGTTCGCCACGGGCATGTGCCAGCGTTGACTATGGAGCACCCGATCCCGGGCTTCTATGCCTCGGGTTTCGCTGGGGATGATGTAGTTATGATCAGTGACGACGGGGGTGGCGAACTCCACCGGATCCTCGCCAGCGGCAGGGAACTCCGTGCGGGTGCCGTAGGTCAGAAAACGATCCACGGGGGCATCGGGGAACGTGGCATGCTTGCGCAAATTGCGAGAGCTGCAGGCCGCCGAAAGCAAGGCCACAAATACAATGACAAGCGAAGGTATTTTGCCCACAACGAAGCTCCCCGGCAAAATACCGAGCTTCATTTGATCTCCGCTTTGAGCCTCTGCGCCAGCTGAGACACGGCGCTATTGGGGAAGTCGGCCTCAGCGCGACTGTAATAATCTTTAGCCTTGGCACCGTCGCCCACCGCAAAGCTGTTGCGGCCCAGAGCCATCAGCAACTCAGCCTTCAAGCCGGGTTCACCAATGGAAAGTGCTCCATTGAAACGCTCAGAGGCTTTTTTGTGATCCTTCAGCGATTCCAATGCCATGCCATGGGAATAGAGCGCCATGGCCTTAAAAAACTTACTGGGTGCACCCTCCACCGCCCGCTCGAAGTATGGAGCTGCCTTTGCCGCATCACCGACTTCATAGTGCAGATCCCCTAATTTCATGAGGGCTTCAAAGGCGGGCACGGTGCCCTTATGCTGCATGGCGGCATTTTCAAGCCCCTTCAGTCCATCCGCGGACTTTTCCATCCACCCGGCATCGGCCTTACCGCTCTGAGGCAAGGGCTGGCGCTCTAATTTTTGCATGGCATCAAAAATCACGCTCGCGGCCTTTAGGTTCTGATGGTCGCGCCAAGCGGAGTAAACAGAATAAGTGGTGCCCAAAAGCACGAGAAGAGCAAGGACGCTTGCGAGCTGTTTGCGCCTGTCTACAATGGTGTCGACCCAGGAGTGGGTTGGGCTGAGGATCTCAGCGGGAGTGGTCATTGGGGATCCTTTGGTTGCGAGTGCGATTATTCAGGAGTATCCTGATGATATGAGTCTTTTCAAGGCCTTTCTCCCCGCGATGGCCCTGACCGTAATTCTCACATCCCTTCTCGGCGAGAGTGCCCACGCCAAAGATCTCACTGGCCGTTTGGGCATAGGCTTCAATAACCAGTTTGCCACCCGCTCCCCGTTCAGCTTCGACGACATCCCAGCCCTCTCCGCTAAATACTCCATGACTCGAGATCTCGCCTTCGCCGGGGTCGTGGGCCTCAACACCAAATCCCCGTCGGGCTTCACTCTTGGCGCCAAGGTCTTTAAAAATATTTTCTTTGAGACCAATCTCAATTTCTATGTGGGTGGAGGCCTTGCCCTCCTCAAACGCGACGCCACTGGCTTCGAATTTCAGGGGCTTTTCGGTACGGAAGTATTCATTCCAGGAGTCGACAGCCTGGGGCTGAGCTTTGAGGCGGGCCTGGCGGCTGGCAACGCGACGGGAAGCTTCGTTTTGAGAACGGTGGGGTATACCTTCCTCCATGCCGGCGTACACTTCTACTTCTAAGGCGCACGTAGCGCGCCATCTGCTTCGTTGGCTACGCTACGTGCGCCTTGCCATGGTCTTTTTTATTATTATTGTCCCACACCTGGCCGTTGCCCAGGGCAAACCCTCCTCCGCGCAAGATCAGGGTGACGGCGACGGCTTTCTTTCCGGCCCCTTCTCGGAATTCGGCGAATTCGACAGCGACGAAGACGAAGAGGCTGACGAGAAGTTCTTCCAGTCGGGCCGCTTCTTCGGCGTGGGGCTGGGGCTGGGTCTCACTAGCCCCACGGGCAATGCCGGGCGTCTCTACCAGGGGGGCTTCCCCACGGTGGATTTCCGCCTCAACTACTGGTTTGATTTTTTTGTAGCCCTCCAGCTCGTTGTTCGCAATTCCGTGCACACCTATGACGTGCTGCCCGACGGCAAGACCAGCTCCAGTCTCTTCCGAGTGATGGGTCAGGTGAAATACTACATCGACACGAAGAATCTCTCTGCCCCCCTCACCTTCATCGGCCCTCATCTGTTCCTCGGCTGCGGCATGTACAAGCGCACTGACAACCTCCAAGACCAGGGGTTCTCGGAGACCGCCCAGGCCTTCGGCCTCAATGGTGGCGCGGGACTAGAGCTCACGATCAAACCAAAGAAGCTCTATTTCTCCATCGAGTTCCTGGCTAACGTAGTGACTTTCCGTGATTCCTTTGACCCGCGCTTCCAGAACGCGGACAAGTTGAACGGCGTTCCTGACCGCACTGGCATCTGGGTGGACACCGTGGGCGCCCTCACCTGGACGTGGTAGGGGCCTGCCTCAGTCAACAATGTCTTTTTGACTCGCTCTTGACGACCCCAAGCAGTCGAGCCATCACTCTCAGATGCAGTTCAACGGGGGTTGATGGCAATGTGGGTACGGTTTCTTGTCTCTTTTCTTTGTATTCTATTAGTCACGCAAGCGGACGGTGCGCGGACGACTAGTAGAGACGCCGCGGTTTCTTGCCAAGCCGCCCTCAGTCCATCCTCTCCCACCGGGGTTGCCAATCAGGCTGTTTTAGACGCTCATCGCCGCAGCTACACCCACCCCCTCCCCTACGGCCCCATCTTGGACCAAGGCGATGCCGGTCACTGCTGGATCTATGGGGCCCACTCATTGGTCACGGGCAACGCCCTAGGGGCTGGTCGCATCACCCGAAGGACCAAGCTCTCGGTGAACTACACCCTCTTTTGGTACACTCTGGAACGCGTCCATGGGTACATGAAAGACATCGCGGAAGTGCACGGAGAGAACGTGCTCGATGATGACGAGGCCCACTACGTGCAGGGCCGCAAGCTAGAAGAGGGCGGGCAGTTCTTCTACTACATCACCATTGCGAAGCGCTACGGCATGGTGCCCGAAAGCGCCATGCCCCCAACGGCCGCCACCGACAACTCCGAGATTCTGTTCCGAGACATCAAAGACGAACTTGCGCACTTTGCCATGGCGGTAAAAGCGCTGAGGGATTCCCATGCCAGCCCCACGGGCCGCCTCACACCGCCCCGACGCGCACGCTACCTCGCGGCTCTGCCCGCCCTCAGCAACCGCACCATCGCCAAGATTTACCACATTCTCGAAGTACACCTGGGCACGCCCCCCACGGAAGCAAGGGCGCAAGGTTCTCGGCTCACGCCCCATGAATACATGGCTGATGTGCTGGGCTTCGACCCCGGCGACTATGTGTCGGTGAGTGCCTACCCCACGGGAGACGCTGACGCACGGGCCTACCGCGTCGCCAACCTCAGCGCTGATGGCTCCAAGGAAGAGCAGGCGATTTACCTCAACGTCAGCACAAAACGCTACATGGAGCTGATCAATAAAGCCCTAGTGCGAGGCCAACCTGTGCTGCTTGGCCTAGATAGGTCGGGCCCGGTGGATGATGAGACCGGGATCATGCACCACCAGCATATTGACACTGCCCCACTCTATCGCAATAGCCGTCGCCTCACCCGGGACGAACGCATCATCACGGGGAGCCAAGGGAGCGGCCACGCCATGGTGCTGGTGGGCTATGACCAACCTGACGACGAACACTCCATCGTGAAGTATAAAGCCCAAAACTCCTGGGGATCTGACTCCGGCGATGGGGGCATCTACCATATCTATCGTGAATGGCTGGAGATCTATGGCAGAGACATGGTCATCCACCGCTCTCTCTTAAGCCGCACGGAGAGAGCTGCGCTGAAGGCACCAGTGGAGAGCCCCGCCTTCAACCGCCTCCTCTAGTAGGCTCGGTCTT
>CAYHWW010000218.1:0-5445 GCA_964360145.1 uncultured Oligoflexia bacterium
CGAGGATCGGCTCCTGCCGATCCTCCTCGCATCTGGCCCTTTCTCAACGATCTACTAAAACCAGCCGGGGTACGGTGGCGTTCGCATGTCACCGTACGGATGCAATACCCACCCCTCTCTGCCCCGCAGGGACGGATGCCTGAACTCCCGGGAACGGAAGAGGTAAAAAACATTTGTGACCTGCCCTGGCCTGTTGGGGTCATAGGTCAGGTAAGAACGTCCATACTCTGTCTCTTCATAGCCATAGACAAGAACCGCGTGGGCCAGATCGGTGCCGCGAGCCAGATACAGCATACCCAAACGACCGCGCTGGATGGTCTCTTTCAGATACTGCTCCATCTCCTCGTTGGAATCCCCGTCCATGCGCAGGAGATCGAGCGGCGTCCAGTGCCACCCCCTTCTCAGGCCATCCAGCAAGGCATTGCCCATGACCCTGCGTATTGCGGTGACCGCGGATCCCTCCCGCGACAAATCGCCAAGGTCACTGAAACCCGGGATTGTGATGCGATCCCTGCCTTCCGGCGGTAAGCCCGTTGGATGGCGATAGATGGCCTCAATGAGATCTTCTGTTTCACTGTTGCTCAAACGGGGCTCGGCTGGTGCGAAGCGTGCGTAGTAAAACATCTGGCGCGCCATGAGCACCAGGCTTGTGCAATGGGCGACCTGGGCCCACCGTGGCCACTGGCTTTCAGGCCAAACTCGATAATTTGCGAAGGAAAAACCGTGGTGCGCGGGATCAAAACCCTCCACCCGCACTTGCGACCCCTGAACCGCGGCGATGTTGAAAAACGCCGCCAGAACCACTGCTCCCCATAACCCCACGCATTACCCCCGCCACTGTTATGACGAAAGGGGCCAACGGCGTCACGACCCAGCGCGGCTAATGCATCGCACTATCGATGTAAGGGCTTATATCTGATGCGTTTCGGTGTCAGGGCGTCGGGACCCAGGCGCCGTTTGCGGTCTTCTTCGTAGTCGGTGTAGTTGCCGTCGAAGAACTCCACATGGCTGTCCCCCTCGAAGGCCAGAATATGTGTCGCCACTCGATCCAAGAACCAACGATCGTGGCTGATGATGAAGGCACTACCTCCGAAGTTCTCGATGGCTTCTTCGAGAGCGCGAATGGTGTTCACGTCCAGATCGTTGGTGGGTTCGTCGAGCAGCAGAACGTTGGCGCCGGACTTCAGCACCTTGGCGAGATGCACGCGGTTGCGTTCGCCGCCGGAGAGTACACTCACTTTTTTCTGCTGATCTTCACCCTTGAACCCAAAGCGGGCGGCATAGCTGCGGGAAGTCACCTGGCGCTTGCCCAATTCAATGTTTTCTTCACCGTCGCTGATGGCGTCAAAGACCGTGGCTGCGGCATTCAGAGCGTCGCGGGATTGATCGACGTATCCTAGTTTCACTGTGGAGCCGATCTTCACTTCGCCGGTATCCGGCGTTTCTTGGCCCATGAGCATGCGGAAGAGCGTGGTCTTGCCGGCGCCGTTGGGGCCGATGATGCCCACAATGGAGCCCTTGGGCGGGTTAAAGTTGAGCTTCTCAAAGAGCAGGCGGTCGCCGAAGCCCTTGGAGACATCGGCAAGCTGCATCACGTTGTCACCGAGGCGGGGGCCCGGTGGGATGAAGATTTCCAGTTCATCATCTCGCTTGGCGCTCTCTTCAGAGGCGAGTTTTTCATAGGCCGCGAGGCGGGCCTTACCCTTGGCCTGGCGGGCTTTAGCGGAGGAGCGCACCCACTCGAGCTCGCGCTGCAAAGTTTTTTGTCGTTTGTCGTCGGACTTGGATTCAGCTTCCAGGCGCTTCGACTTCTGTTCGAGCCAAGAAGAGTAATTGCCCTGCCAGGGGATGCCTTCGCCGCGATCCAGTTCCAAGATCCAGCCCGCCACGTTATCAAGGAAGTAGCGATCGTGGGTGACGGCGATGACCGTACCCTCGTAGTCATGGAGGTGGCGTTCCAACCAATGCACGGACTCAGCATCCAAGTGATTGGTGGGTTCGTCGAGCAGCAGAACGTCAGGCTTTTGGATGAGAAGACGACACAGGGCCACGCGGCGTTTTTCACCACCGGAGAGATGTTCCACGGAGGAGTCGGCGGGGGGGCAGCGCAGAGCCTCCATGGCGACATCAAGGCGGCTATCCAAGTCCCAGATGCTCAGATTGTCCATTTTCTCTTGGAGCTCGCCTTGCTTGGCGATGAGCTTCTCCATTTGATCGGGATCAAGGTCGGGATCAGAGAATTTTTCGTTGATGGCGTTGAACTCATCGCGGATTTTGACGAGGGGGCCCGCGCCCTCTTCCACGCATTGACGCACGGTTTTGGTTTTATCGAGGAGGGGCTCCTGCTCCAAGAAACCCACGCTGTAGCCCTTCGACGAGGTGATCTCGCCGGTGTAGCCGGTATCTTGGCCGGCGATGATGCGCAGCAGGCTGGATTTACCGGAACCGTTCAAACCGAGAACGCCAATTTTGGCGCCATAGAAGAAGGAGAGGTAAATGTCCTTCAGGACGATCTTTTTTGGGGGATGGACGCGGGTAACGCCGCGCATGGAGAAGATGATTTGATTGGCCATGATTCTTATTTAGCGTGGAACAGCGTCGCGGGCCAGGGGTATCCCTGGCCCCCCTACCCCAGGAACGCACGGGATGTTGTGTTCTTGGGGTAGATGTTTCGCATTGCCCGCGGGAACACAACATTCCGTGCGTTCCGGCGGGCACTGGGACGGCATGGTCCTTGCTGACGTCGTGCGCCATGGAAAAGAAATATAACCACCCCATCGCCTACCACCTCGTCGCCAGGGCCACGGCCTGGCACCGACCTTTTGCCCTCCGCCCATCCTGCCAAGCAACGTGGCGAAACCTCACCATGATTTTTCCCAACGCCATCGCTGCGGTGCTCATGCCCAATCATCTGCACCTTCTGCTGTGGCGTAAGGATGTTGAAGAAAATGACGCTGTCTTCCGGCTTAAACACCTGCTGCCGGGTAAACACTGGGAGCCTCTCCCCTCACCAGCCCCCATCCCAGACCCACACCATCTCAAGCGCCAAATACGCTATGTCCATCTCAATCCCTGTCGCAAAAAGTATTGCGGCGACCCTCTCTTGTGGGAGTGGAGCACGCATAGGGACTATGTCGGTTCAATTGCCCACTCCTGGCCCCGCGGCTGGGAAAACCTCCCCCTCATCGGCATAGGAAATGGCCCGGCTGCGGTAAGAGAATTTCACCGGTATGTCTCCTCAGACCCCACGACGAACATCTCGGGCACGCCTCTGCCTGAACAGAACAAGGAACCGCCGGCAGCCCTCCGCATTGATGCCGTGGTCAAGGCCGCAGAGATCATCTGCAGAACGCCATCGGGACAGTTCATGCAAAAAGGCAGATATCGTGCGCGGCTGATGAGGCTACTGAGTGGACCGCTCAATGTTCCTGCAGCCACGGTAGCTGATTACTTTGGCGTGCATCGCACCTCAAGCCGCCCTAAAGAGACCCCGCAACAAAAACGGATCGAAGACCGTTGGCTCAAGCCCCTACTCATGACGCTAGAGGATCCCCGTCTTTTAAAACCAAAACTCCCACCGGAACACACGCTTTGATGCGTTCCGGTGGGAGTAAAGCGATATCTATCTCGGGAACACAACATTCCGTGCGTTCCGGCGGAAAACGAGGTCTTAGATCGCAGCGGTGCAGGCGCTGGCTAGCGTCGTGTCGCTGTTGATCACGGCTTTTACGTTGGCGACGACGGCGGGAGCATTCCGGGCCGTGGTGCCCGTGAAGATGCGGTCGTAGTTGCGCTTGGCAACGGCACCCAGGGGAGCGCCGGATTGACAGCCCATGAGCTGAGAAAGGGCTTGGAGGCTCTCACCCTCACCTGCCGCGGTGTCACGCTGTAAACGATCATAGTTGGCCGCCACGAAGGAGTCGGCCTCAGAGAACTGGGCCCATTTGCCATCGGCGATCTCGCAGTTGGAGGTGCCGGTGGAAATGCCGAAGGTCTGGTTGCCGGAGGTGCCGTTGGTGGTGGCCCCCAGGATCATTTGGATTTTGCTTTGATGATCCTTGAACACATAGGTGCCCAAACCACAGCCGGCGACGCCGTAGGCTGCGCCACCGCTGCTGGAGTGATAGGGGGCTGGAGCTGCCGCGGGGGCGGACTTCTTGGGAGAGGCTAGGGCCACTGAGGACATGGCCAAAACGAGAACACTAACCAACGCGAGTTGCTTCTTCATGAGGATCTCCTTGCTGAAGGGTGAAAACAGAGGGAAAACAATATGCTCAGTATAATCAATCCCAAGACCAATTCATGAAAAAAAGTCCCCTCTTCATCATCTTCCTTGTCGTCTTCGTGGATCTCCTCGGATTTGGGCTCGTCATCCCCATCTTGCCCTACTACGCATCGCATTACGGTGCTGATGCCTTCAAGTTAGGATGGCTGATGGCCATCTACTCTTTGGCCCAGTTCCTCTTCGCCCCAGCATGGGGGCGACTCTCCGACATCATGGGACGCCGCCCCATTATTGTGTTCACGGTGCTGGGCACCGCAGCGGCCCATGCCTTGGTTGCCTGGGCGCCGAACCTCTGGTGGATTTTCGCGGGGCGGCTACTGGCGGGGCTCTTCGGTGGCAACATCTCCACGGCCACGGCGTACATCGCTGACATCACCACTGAAGAAAATCGCGCCAAGGGCATGGGCATCATCGGCGCGGGCTTCGGCCTGGGTTTCATCTTCGGCCCTGCCCTAGGCGGCATCCTCGCTCGCTACGGCTTCGGCGCCCCGGCCATGGCCGCCGCCGCACTAGCATTATTGAATGCGGTGGCCGCGGCAGCGCTCTTGCCGGAACCGCCGCTGAGCAAAGAACAGCGCGCTGCCCATCGCCATAAGCGCTTTGACACTTCCGCCATCCGCGGCGCCCTCGCTCGCCCTTCTTCGCGTCACGTCATTCTGCTCTTCTTCATCGTCACCATGGCCTTCACCCAGATGGAAGCCTGCTTCGCCCTCTTCATGCGGGACCGCTTCGGGTTCGATGCCATGCAAGCGGGGTGGTTGCTCGCCTACATGGGCGTCATCATGGTGTTGCTCCAAGGTGGGCTCATCCACCGCCTGGTAAAAAAGTTCGGTGAAGTGCCGCTGGCCATCGCTGGCATGACTGCCATGGCAGGGGCGCTGGTGGCTTTGAGTGTGAGTCCCACGCTGTTTGCCACCTATGTCGCCATGACCCTCATTGCCCTGGGGCAAGGCCTGAACAACCCCTCGCTCATGAGCCTCGTATCGAAAAGCGCGCCCCCGGGCCAAACCGGTGCCGTCATGGGTGTGTATCAGTCAGCGGGGTCGCTGGCGCGGGTCTTCGGCCCACCCATGGCGGGCTTACTCTACGACCGCATGAGCCATGGAGCGCCCTTCTGGATGAGCGGTGGTCTCATGGCTTTTGCGGCCATGATGGCGGGC
>CAYHWW010000219.1:0-5442 GCA_964360145.1 uncultured Oligoflexia bacterium
TTACTACGCCCACATCACCGAAGATCATTTTTTCCAGGCTCTCTCTGTTGTTGATAGTGCTCATGCTTCCATCTACACTTTGTGGCAGCTCCACGGACGGGTGGGTGCCCACCACTCCCCCCGCTGGACGGCGGAGCGATTCCATCGCGAATTCTACCAGCTCCCGCAAGATCGCCGCAGCACGCTCTTACCCCTCGGTGATCGCAGTGGTGACAGCGCGCTACGCAACACTATGCCTGAAAGCATCGTGGAGTATGGCAAATGGCTCATTGCCCATCACCCCGACGACATCAGGGCCCTTTCCGAGGTTGCCCACTGGTCACCTGCGGCAGAGACCTTGATCGCTGGTCATTTTCTTTCGTCAAACTCGCAGCTGCCACCCTTTGAGCGGGGGCTAGACCTCTGTTCACGCCTTCATGAATTAAATGACTATTATTTCATCAGGGGCCCGGGCCTGTCCGCCCTCCATGAATATCAAGCCATGGGCGTCAACGACCGCCTGAGTTTTCTCGCGGGTCTGCAGACGAGACACATAGAGCATTCGGCTCTCACTTTGAGCTACACGATTCCAGAAAACTCATACACTGAGTTGCGGAACACCAAACTCCACTCCCTAGCGAACGACGAGCTGAGACAGGTACGCGACTACCTCCAACGTGGGGATTTCACCTCGCCTCTACGCATCGGGGGGGAAACGGTGAATGACGAAACCATGGCCCGCCTGTTCCACTCCGAGTTCAATGTGATGAGAAGAAGGACCGTGGAGCCGCTCTTTGAAACACTGTGGGCCCGGGGGGAACGCAACCCCGCCATTCGTACTATTCTAAGTACCTTGCCCGCCCATAGTCTGAAGTACGAGAGCAACATCACGACCCTGCTGCGCTACCAGGTGGACCAGGGGCTTGCTCGCCTCCGTGGCGGTAACCTCACCGTGCCAGCCCCCGAAGGCATCAGGCCTGAGGTGGCCGTGGTGGCCCACACGGTGTCTCAGTCCCTGGGCCAGCATGCCTCCCGAGGTGCCGCCTACCGCATCGTCCGCGAATACCAAGGGCGGCTGCGCACGGATCGGGCGGAAACCCTTTACCTCGATGCCCTGCGCCCCAATGCCAGCAACTGGGCCTCGGAGCGGGGCATCGCCGCCATCGATGCCCCCACCGCACTGGCTCAAACCATCCGAACCACCAGCGAACGACGGGCGCTGCTGCTTTATCTCATTGGTGAGAGGCCGGATCCCCAGGTTCTCTTGCGCAGTGTCAGCGCCCATATGGTGGGAGATGCCATGGAGAGAGCAAACATGAGTACGCCTAAAGGCACTGAAGCTGAAGCCTTGGAAGTGGCGCGGCGCCACTTCACGGATGCCCACATCGCGCTGCGCACCTATGCCCTCCAATCCCTTCTTGATGAGCAGCACGGCCTCATGGTTGACGCCCCATCACGCCAGGGGGTCATCGATGTCATTCTCGGTGAATACGCATCGGACCGCGTTTACCGCGGGATCTTTGAAGCCTACTTAAACGCCCATTCCACAGCGGAACAACGCGTGGTGCTTGCCCACATCTTGGCGAGCTTCACGGAGGGGACCACCAGCACCCGGGGGCGCAGCCGCGGCGCCACGCTACGAGCTATACTGGAAGCCATGGGGCCCTTCGGCGTCAAGGTGGGGCAATTCCTGCGCTCCAGCGGCCTGGTGTCCGCCGACCTGCGGGCGGACCTGGAGCACCTTTTCAATAATGCCCTGGAGCCCGACCGCATCGACGTCATAGACCGAGTCCATGAGCTCGTCGGCCCCGAGCTCGCGCCCCGCATCACCCTGGGCCGCATCATGGGGAGCGGCTCTCTCAACGTGGTCGTGGAAGCCACCATCGCGCCCGCCGCCGCCCACCTCGCTGAAGCCCCCCGCCATGTGGTGCTGCGCCTCCAGCGCACGCGACTGCTCGGCATGGTGGGCAATGAGCACGCTCTTTGGAATCACACCATCGCGGCCTTGCAAGCATCCACGGACCCTGACGTGCGCCACGCTGGTGATGGCCTCCACGAAGTGGCCACGGCGGTGATGAGCACCTTGCACGCGGAAGGCAGCGAAATGAACCTGCACGGAGAGGTACTCCTCCATGAAGCCGCTCGCGCCGCCTATGGCGCCGCGCCGGATGCAGAAACGGGTTATCACGTTGACGTCGCCCGCCCGGCTGCTGACATCCAGGCGCTTTTGCCCCCAGAGCATCGCGGCGCCATCGCCGCCTATGAATTTATCGACGGCACCACCGTGGCCCAAATCACCGACACCGATTTGCGCCGCGGGCTTGCCCGCCAGATTGTGGAAGCGGAGCTGGCGGCGCTGCTGGATGGCGGCGTCTTCGACCCCGATGGCCACATTGGCAATTGGATGGTGGACGTCAGCCATCGCACCTTGCATCGCATTGATTATGGGCAGCTGCGCACGCTCACACCAGAGGAGCGCGCCGCCACCACGCCCCTTTTACGCGCCCTCATGACGCCCATTGCCACAGCAGAGACCAGCAATGCCTTGGCTGATGCGATGCTGGGGTTGTTCCATTTAGAGGGAGACGCCATGGCCGATGGCCCCACTCTGCGGCGGCGCGTGGCTGCCATCCTCGCGGACCCGCGCTACCCGGCGGTGGGTGAGATCGCGGAACGACTGTTTTTCATTCGCAATGAACTGCAGCGGATATCGGGGGGCAAAGTGAGGTTGCGCCCGTCGACCCAGGCCATCGTAGGCAGCATGGGTCGGCTGCAACGCTACAGCGAAACCCTCGGCCGCACTGAGTTCACGGAGCGGCTCTTGGCACGCCTGCACATGGACCCTGCGACGTTCTGGCTGGAGGCGGCTCGTTCGCGGCTGCCCCGCATGCTCCAGGGGCTCGCCACTGATGTGGCCGCAGTGGTGAGAAGCGACGGCCGCACACCGACGGATGGCAGTGCCGCCGGTTGCGCACCGACCGCCCGGGCGGGCATTTATCATCGGGCGCTGCGCACTCTCATTCAGGGGCGGTAATGCCCTCATAAAGGCAACCGATGTTGCCTTGCGGTGGCTCATTGACCTCCAATGACTACTGGGAAGGCAACATCGGTTGCCTTCCGTGGGAAACCGCGGTCAACACCACCGTCGCCACTGCGCATCCAACTCCTCAAGGGCGCGCCGTTGTTCCGCCTCGGTGCCGCCCACCAGGTTCACATGGCCCATCTTCCGCCCCGGGCGCAGCTCGGTTTTGCCATACCACTGCAGACATGCCGCCTCGGGCAGCACAAGGCCTGGGGCCGCGCCCACATCATGCTTCACGCCGTCGGGCCCCAGCAGGTTCAGCATGGCGAAACTCTCGGCGGGTTCCGGCGCCGCGGGCTTCTGCCCCCAGAGCGCCAGCCAATGATTCTCAAACTGGCTCACCATGCAGGCATCCTGGCTGTAATGCCCCGTATTGTGCACCCGGGGCGCGATCTCGTTCACCAAGAGCGCACCATCCGCCGTGAGAAAAAATTCGAGGGCGTAACTTCCCACCAAACCCACGGCCTCACCCAAACGACGCGCGCTGTCTTGAGCCTGAGCCTCCACCGCGGGGGCAACGCCGAGGCTTGTGGCGGGGCCGAAGACCTTGTGGCAAACCCCGTAGCGATTTTCAGAAACCACCAGCGGGTAGCAGACGTTGGCACCATTCTCCGCACGGACACAGATCACCGCCACTTCCCGCTCGAAGGGCACCAATGCTTCCGCGTAGACCTCCACGCCTTTTTCGCGGGCGCGACTTAAAAAAGGCTCCACCATGGACTCCTCCGCGCCAGCGCGCAGGAGACACGTGCCCAAACCGTCGTAACCCAGCCGCGCCCACTTCAAGGCCATGCCCTGGGGGAAGGTTTTCCAAAGATCACCGCGGGCTTTTTGCCAAGGGTCTTTCAGCAGCACCCAAGGCGCGGTGGCGATGCCCAATGCCTGCAGCGCCGCTTTCTGCTGCAACTTATCCCCCATGCGCTCCATGGTGTCTAAAGTCGGCAGGAACCGACACTTCAACCCCGCAGCCGCTTTGCGCAGCATACCGGTGGGGACGAATTCGCTCTCAAAGCCCACAAGATCCACCGTGGTGAGAAACTCCCGCAACCGTGGCTCACTCTTTTCATCCCAGCCGCCACCATACACGGCGGGTTCAGAGCCCAGCCAACGCGCCGCATCCGCAAGCATGAGGGACAGCTGACCGCCGCCCAGGATTCCCAATCTCAGTGTCATGAGCTAGAATGTGTATCATCAACGTTGGTTTTTGTAGATCGTTGAGAAAGGGTCAGATGCGAGGATTTCCGGGCAGGAGCCCGGAAATCGGTCAGCGAAGCTGCGCCGGAGCGGGACGCGTAGGCGACGGGAGGAGGAGCCCGGCGACCAAGGCGCACTCATGTGCGCCGCGTGGCATATTGGGCAGGAGCCCAATATGTGGTCAGCGAAGCTGCGCCGGAGCAGGATGCGTAGGCGACGGGGCGACGAACGACAACGAAGCAGATGGCCCTTTATCGACGATCTACGTTAGAATTACACTGAAATGAACACGAACAAAACACCCGCGGTGATTCTCACCGGAGCAAGTTCCGGCATCGGACGTGGCTTGGCCCTGGCCCTTGCGCAGCGCGGCTGCGCCTTGGGCCTCATCGCACGGCGTAAAGAAGAATTGGAAACCACGGCACGCCTCTGCCGTGAGGCCGGTGCTCCCACCGTGCACACAGAGGTTTGCGACGTGGCGGACATCCCGGCACAGCGCGGGGTTTTGGCAAAGCTCGACGATGCCCTGGGTGGCGCCACCCATTTCGTCGCCAACGCCGGCGTCAATGTGCGCACGTCGCCCTCGAAAGACAACGGCGACGCGGCGACTTATATTTTCAACGTCAATGTCACCGGCACCGTGGCGGGCCTTGAATTCATGAAGGGCCGCATGCTCTCCCGCCAATACGGTACCCTCTGCGGCGTGGGCAGCGTGGCCGCCTCCCGGGGGCTGCCCACCGCGGGCCCCTACTCCGCGTCAAAAGCAGCGCTGCACACCTACCTTGAAGCGCTGGCCGTGGAGACCTCGGGCACGGGCCTCAAGATCTGCACCATCGCCCCGGGCTACATCGACACCGCCATGACCCGAGGCGCGCCCCATCCCCAGCCCTTCATGATCTCAGCGGAAAAAGCAGGCCGCGTCTTTGCCAAGGCGCTCATGAACAGAAAACGTTTCTGCATCGCGCCCTGGCAATTCCGCCTCCCCGTATTCATCCTCCGGGCCATGCCGGACTGGATGTACGAAGCGATCATGGGCCCGCTGATGCGGTCTTTACTAAGGAGGCCCTAAGTATCCGTACATAGATTTGAGGCGAGTTGGGAGCGAGACGAGCCGGACGCATCACCAAAACCGGAGGAATAGCCGAGCTATTTTGAGGATTTTGGTGATGCGTCCGGCGAAGTCACAG
>CAYHWW010000220.1:0-367 GCA_964360145.1 uncultured Oligoflexia bacterium
GTTCAATAATCGAACATTGTTCGATTATTGAAGTGAGGCGGCGATGACGGGGGCGAGGAATATCGTCTGACAGTGTCAGATGAAATTCCCTCCAGGATTTACATGTTTGGAGCGCGCAAGAACACAAAACCAAAGGCAAAGCCCGGCCGCGGAGTGAGTGCGGGGGAGCCTCAAAAAGTTCTGACCACCCCCACTCTACGATTGAGGGTGGTCATAACTTTTTGAGGCAAATCGGGGTGGATGGCCGGGCTAGAGGGAGAGGGGGAAGTAGGCGCAGGCGAAGGAGGAAAGTTGAAGTGAGGGGACCTGGGAACGGGGCCGGGAGTGGGGAAGAAAACGGGGGTGCGGGGCCAAACACAGGGTCAAG
>CAYHWW010000220.1:377-5283 GCA_964360145.1 uncultured Oligoflexia bacterium
GCCGGATGTTTGGGGGTGTGTTGGTGCGGCAGGCGAATGCGAAAATGCCGGGGTCGCGAGGAGAAAAGAACGTGAGCGCGGTGCGTTTATTTATAAATAAAAAACACCTCCCCCATTAGCAGCTATTCTCTTAGCTGCTTTATTGGGGGTGCTACTCAACGTCATGTGGTGAGACAAAACTTTGGTTAGGAAGCGATTCCTTCGCCGCGGAGAAACCCGTCGATGGTCTGGAGAAGCGCTTTTTGTTTGGCCGAGGGGAGTTTTTCCAGGCGTTGAAGGCGACGGATGAGCTTTAAGCTGATCTTGCCTTCGGGCTTCATGGCGCGCGATCCGGCGAGGCCAAGGAGCACATCAGAGGTGACGCTGAGGGCCTTGGCGAAGCGGCAGATCATCTCCGCATTGAGGCGCAGGCGATCCCGCTCGTAGTCGGAGACGAGGACTTGGTTGATGCCGACGCGCTCGGCAAGTTCGACCTGGGTGAAGCCCTTTTCCTTGCGGAGCCGGGCGAGGCGGTGGCCGAAGGTCTCCTCGGTGGCGAGCTGAAGCGGTGGCAATTGGATCTTCCTCTTTGGCATGCAGGGGAACCATAACCCTGCTTTTTGGAACAACCGCAAAAATGCCGGTTGATGAATATAACAACTTACAGTATTCCTATATCTAGTTCAAGGGCGCAAAGTTTTTTAGAAAAGGCGCTTGACGGTTTTTGGCTAGGGGGTCGGAAACGGCATGGGACGGATACCGCAGGAGCAGGTTGAGAGATTAAAGGCGCTGGTGGACCTCTCCGAGCTGGTGCGCTCAAGGGGCGTGGAGCTGAAGCGCCATGGCAAAGACTTGATCGGCCATTGCCCATTCCACGACGACCGGACGCCATCGTTCATCGTGACGCCGTCGAAGAACCTGTGGCACTGCATGGGGGCCTGCCAGGCCGGCGGGTCGGTGATCGACTTCGTGATGCGGGCCGATGGGGTGAGTTTTAGGGAGGCCTTGGAGGTTTTGGGCGGCGGCCACGCCCTTGAAAAGCGAAAGACTCCTGTCTCGAAGGAGAAAAAGTCTTTGTCAAAAATCTCTACCGCCGAGGATTTTAGCGCATTGATGAATCCGGAGGCGGATGCCCAGGAGCTATTGCAGGCAACACTCCGCCATTACGAGTGGACGATGCGGGAGCACGGCAAAGAGGCGATGGAGTATCTGGAATCGCGCGGCATCGCGAACGCGGAGGCGATTGCAAGGTTTAGAATCGGCTTTGCCGACCGCCATCATTCTTTAGCGGCCAGAATCCCAGCCCAAGGGGCAGCCGATGGGAAGGCCATGCGGGCGCGGCTTACGGAGTGCGGAATCTTACGCGAGAGCGGCCACGAGGCGTTTGCGGCGTCGGTTGTGTTCCCGATTTTGGGGCAGGACGGCGTGATCAAGGGGATGTACGGGCGAAAGCTCACGGACCATCTGCGGCCGGGGAGCATCTACCACAGCTACCTTGCCGGCCCCCACCGAGGGGTGTGGAACCTTGAAGCCTTTGGAAATGAGGAGATCATTCTTTGCGAGGCGATCATCGACGCCATGACGTTTTGGGTGAACGGCTACCGCAACGTCACCGCCGCCTACGGCGTGAGCGGGTTCACTGAGCACCACTGGAATGCGCTGCGGGAGATGAAGGTGCGGCGCGTGACTATTGCCTATGACCGGGACGAGGCCGGTGACAAGGCGGCAGCCGAGCTTGCAGAACGGCTCACTGCTGAAGACATCGAGGTGTACCGAGTGCTCTTCCCCAAGGGGATGGACGCAAACGAGTACGCGTGCAAGATGACGCCAGCCCCAGCTGCTTTAAAAATCTGCCTCGAATCGGCGCTCGTGATGAAGGGCACGGTAAAGGGTGTGAGGAACTATGCGACTTTTTCCTCTTTAGCGGCGCCTTTGCCCCCTGGCTGCGAGGTGCCAGCGGGGGTGCAGACGGCAGAAGAAGCTGCGATGGCTGCTGCGCCGCCGGAGGTGGTTGCCGAGGCGGCGGTAGCGGCGCAGGAGATTCCGGTGGAGGCGCGCGGCGAGGATATCTTCGTCAAGATCGAGGGGCGCGAGTACCGTGTGCGGGGTTTTAAGAAGAATTTGGCCTATGAGGTGATGAAAATCAATCTACGGATGGCCGTGGGTGACGCCTTCCACATCGACACGCTGGACCTCTACCAGGCAAAGGCACGGACGGCGTTTGTGGCCGCTGGGGCCGAGGCGTTGAATGTTGCCGGCGGCGAAATCACCCGGGACATGGGCCGCTTGCTCATGAAACTCGAAGAGCTGCAAGATGAAGAAATGAAGCGAGTGCTCACGAGAAATCCTGTGAAAGCTGCGGTCGTCATCAGCGAGGAAGACCGTGAGGCAGCGCTTACGTTTTTGCGGCAGCCCGATCTTGTGGGGAAGATCCTCACGGACCTTGCCGCCTGCGGCGTTGTGGGTGAGGAGACGAATAAATGCGTGGCCTACCTCGCCTGCGTGTCGAGGAAACTTGAGACGCCGCTTGCGGTGGTGATCCAGAGTTCCAGCGCCGCCGGGAAATCCTCTCTCATGGAGGCCGTGCTTGCGATGGTGCCCGACGAGGACAAGGTGAGTTATTCCGCGATGACGGGGCAGTCGCTCTTTTACATGGGCGAGACCGACCTCAAAAATAAGTGTCTGGCGATTGCCGAGGAAGAGGGCGCGCGGCATGCGTCCTACGCGCTGAAACTCCTGCAATCCGAGGGCGAAATCAAAATCGCCTCGACGGGCAAAGACGCGCATACGGGAAAACTCGTCACGCATCAGTACCGGGTCGCGGGCCCGACGATGATCTTCCTCACGACGACGGCCATTGAGATCGACGAGGAGCTGATGAATCGGTGCTTGGTGCTCACCGTGAACGAGACACGCGAGCAGACGCGCATGATCCATGACCTTCAGCGGCGGGCGCAGACCTTGGATGGGCTTATTGCGCGGCAGAAGCGGGCGCAGGTTTTGCGGCTGCACCAGAATGCGCAGCGGCTGCTGCGGCCCCTACTCGTGGCGAACCCTTTTGCTGAAAAGCTGACCTTCCTCGACAGCAGGACGAGGACGCGGCGCGATCACATGAAGTATCTGACCCTCATCCGTGTGATTGCCCTTCTCCACCAACATAGCCGCGAGGTGAAGAGCTACGCCGCTTCTGACGGCGAGGTGGTCGAGTACATCGAAGTGGAGCCGCGCGATATTGAGCTCGCCAATACCCTCTGCCACCAGGTGCTGGGGCGCTCGCTCGATGAGCTGCCGCCGCAGACGAGAAAACTTTTGCAGCTCATCGCTGAGATGGTAGCCGCCGCCGGAAAAGAAGACCGGAAAAACTACAGGTTCACCCGCCGGGAGGTCAGAGAGTTCACGGGCTGGTCTGACTTCCAGGTGCATGTGCACATGACGAAGTTAGTTGCGCTCGAGTACGTGCTCCCCCACCGCGGCGGCCGGGGGAGTCAGTTCGTGTATGAGCTTCTTTTTGATGGTGGCGAGGGTGCGGCGCCGACCCTGCCCGGCCTTCTTGATCCGAGGGAACTTACCGCGGCTTGCATCAAAGACGGGCATTTAACGCACCGCTTATTGCATGAAAAAGGGGAGTATTGGGGGTCAATTAGCCCCCAATTGGCCCCCATTTTGGGTGGCTATAGATCGGTGGAAAGCGGCTCTGGGAGCGGATCTTCAGATAAAAATGCCGGTTTTAGCGAAAAAACGCACATGGAGGGTCACGAAAACGGCTGCATCAAACCCGAGGATTGCATCAAAGACGAAGGTTCCAGTCCCGCTGAAAGCGGCGGTGCTGTGGTGCTCCCCTACACGAAGGCCGAGCCTCCACGGCGCGACGACGATGAGAGCGGCAGCGGCCAGGCGGCGGGCGGTGGCGCATGAAGGTGAAACGAACGCAGCTCATACGGACGTGGCAGGACGGGGCAGCTCCGGAAAAAGAGACAAAGCCTGAGACGCTGAAAGACTTCGTGGCACTCCACCGTGAGTGGATGCTGACGATGAACTACTCGGCATCCACCATTAAGAGCCGGGAGCGGATGCTTTGGCGCTTCACTGAGTGGTGCGAGGATCGGGGCACGTCGAGGCTCGATCAAGTGACGGGGGCGCTCGTGGAGCGCTATCCCAAGCACATGTACCAGTCGAAAGACGAGCGCACGGGAAAGCGCCGGTCAGCGGGCGCGCAGTGCGGGCATCTGATGGCCGTGCGTGAGTTCTTCCGCTGGTGTTATAAGAAAAAGTATCTGCCCTTCAACCCTGCGGCGGAAATCGAATTGCCGCGCCAGGAAAAACGGCTTCCGCGCAATGTCCTCACGCCGGAGCAGGTGGAAAAGGTGCTAGCGGTCATCGACATCGAGACGCCGGAGGGGCTTCGGGACCGTGTGATCCTTGAGACGTTTTACTCAACTGGAATCCGCCGTGAGGAGCTGGCAAATCTTTATGTGAGTGACGTGCAGCCGAACCCTGGGACACTCCTCATCCGGCTCGGCAAAGGGAAGAAGGATCGGTTCGTTCCCATCGGGGAGCGGGCCATGGCGTGGATCGAGAAATACCTCAATGAGGCGCGGCCAAAGCTCGTGAAAGGCCGAGACCCGGATGCGCTCTTTTTGACGTCACTTGGTGAGGGCTGCAAGCCCGACACTTTGTCGGGGTGGATGCACAAGTACATTGAGAAATCCGGCGTCTCCGATAAGGGAGCGTGCCACATCTTTAGGCACGCCATGGCGACGACGATGCTCGATCATGGGGCGGACCTTCGGTTCATCCAGAAGATGCTCGGGCATTCAGATATTGGCTCGACGCAGATCTACACGCACGTGAGCTTGCAGAAGCTTCGGGAGGTGCATGAGGCGACGCACCCGGCTTCAAAAATTGCGCGGCCTTCGAGGCAGAAGAA
>CAYHWW010000221.1:0-5137 GCA_964360145.1 uncultured Oligoflexia bacterium
GTGGGTCACCCCCGTTTTGGTGGGGCCCCGGGCAAATATGCCGCCCTTCTCCCCGGCAACCAAAAAAATCCGTGGGTTCCCGGCGTATCAACTGATCATTGGGACTTCATTCAAACAGCGCTACACCTTACAAATACCACCAACCCATGTCACTGCATGCGGCCCTGCGGATATGGGCGCTGACGGCAGGAGTATGCATGAGACAACGCAGAGTATCTGCGCCCAAGGGATGCTGACCGTCCCGTGCTCCGGTGCAAACACGGTCGAGGAACCGCCGATCCGCCGGCATGGACAGCAAAGCCATGACCTCCGCATAGGTTTCTTCCAAGTAAGATCGAGGACAGCCCCCGCCGCAGAGGACATGGGGCGGGAAGCGGGTTCTTTCAGCGGCGTAGGCCGTCTGCTCCAGGCACTGGATACTTTCGTTATTCAAGCCCACGCTGGCGAAGAGCTCACGGTATGTGCGCCGTGCGACTTCATTGAGAGCGCAACCGATGGAGCTGTCACCTTCTACATACCTCCCAAAGTAATCCCAAAAAGCCTGGGCTTCTTCCGCGCTGCGACGAGCCATGATTTGGCGGCGCACATGGCTGCAGGCATGGCCCAATTCATGGGCCAGAACATACTCCCAGCTCTCATCAGAGTATTTAAAGTCATAAGGGCTCAATCGGATGTAGCCGGAGCGCACTGGGAACGTGGCGGGAGCTTGGGGCAAAACACGTCGAGAATGGTACTCAGCGCCATACCAAGCGCCCAGCTCCAGATCATGAGCGGAGTCTACGCCGTGGTAACTTGCCGTTTGGCACTGATCCCGAGCCGTAGGGTCCGTGGGAGGTTGGCACCACTCAAACCTCGTCGCGGCAACCGCTTCACGACACAATTCGTCACCGGCGCAGCAGCGCTGGGATTCGCTCTGCCGGAGCTCCCGCAGACGGCCCTCTACCTGCACCTGGCGTTCACGGCGCAATGGCGCAGTCACCGTGCCGCGAACCGGTGGGACATAGCGGGGGTCATAGCGGTTCAAGATCAAGGCCACGGCCTCTGGTGGACGACATAAGTCTGATTGTTGCTTCCAGTAGGAATTATAATTGGCAGGCATCAGCACGGGGTCCATCCCCATGAGCTGGTCTTGCACGCCGCGCATGACGTAAATACTGCACACGGGCCACCATTCACCGAGCTCCCTGTGCGCTGGAAGTACCCGTATGGGAATGTGCATGAGCGCCCGCAAACGTGCGGGGATGTCCGCTGCCATGATCTCCTCGCAGCGGGGCCCGCTCATGAAATAATCCTGCCAGGACAGCGGCTCCTGAAGATCCGGGCGATGGCAGCCGCGGGCCGCGTCGTCCAAGGCGTGCAGCACGCGCTCCACCCCCGCCACATCGGGAGAACTCACCTCAGTCCGTGCACGAGGCCCATCGTGGGCCGTGGCCCAGGGCGCCGCTGCCAGCAGCAGCAAAAATCTAAGCCGCTTCGCCATACTTCGTGGGGTCATACCACTCCGGTGGCGTGAACTTCTCTTTGGGGAACGGCAACCGATTCATTTCAATCTCGTGATAGAAACTCGGGATATAACCCGTGGGGATCATCTCGCCCACGATGTGACCGTCGGGGGTTTTGCCTCGCTGCACGAAGCGGTAAATGTCCCGGGTCTGATAGCGATCCTTCTCGTCGAGGTCCGGCACCACTTCGGCGATGTTCGTCACCTTACGTGAACCGTCGTGCATGCGCTTGATCTGCACCACGATGTGCACGGCGCCGCAGATCTGGCGACGAATGGCAGCCACGGGCACGTTGGTGGCCCCCATCATCACAAGGGTTTCCAGCCGCACCAAGGCTTCCACCGGGGAGTTGGCATGGGTGGTGCCCATGCTGCCGCCATGGCCCGTGGACATGGCCTGAATGAGGTCGAGGGCCTCGGGCCCGCGGACCTCGCCGACGATGATGCGGTCGGGGCGCAGTCGGAGGGCGGACCTGATGAGGTCGCGGATGGTAACCGCGCCTTTGCCCTGCTCGTCGGGGTGCTTGGTTTCAAAATACACCACGTGATCCGTTTTGATCTTGAGCTCGCTGGAATCCTCGATGATGAGCAAGCGCTGGGCGGGGGGGATGCGCCCACCGATGACGTTCAAGAGCGTGGTTTTGCCGCTGCCCGTGCCGCCGCTGATGACCATGTTTTTGGCGAGGTAGACGCAGACGTCGATGAAGCGCGCCGCCTCTTTGCTGATGGAGCCGCGGTTGATCAAATCCACGAAGGAGGGCACGCCTTTGGAGAATTTACGGATGGAGAGCGTCGTGCCTTTGCGGGAACAGGGCGGGATGACGGCGGCCACCCGACTGCCATCCGGTAAGCGAGCATCGAGGGTGGGATTTTCTTCATCGATGCGACGCCCCACGAACTGGGCGATGTTGCGGACCGCGGCCAGCAGCGCCTGTTCATCGTTGAACTTGGCATCCACGCGCTCTAACAAACCCTTGCGCTCCACAAAAATTTCGTTGGCGCCGTTCACCAGCACCTCGGAGACGGAGTCGTCATCCAAGTAGGCCTTGATGGGGCCGAGGAAGGTCTCAATGGCGTCTTGAAATACACCCATGGGTCGTCGTCCCTCGGAGGGTTAGGGCGTTGCGCTCACGGAAGCAGGTGCCCGCACGGTCATCTTGCCCTCGATGGCGCCCACGGGGCAGTAGTAGCGGAACTCGCCGGAGCGCTCAGGGAGGAAACGCACTTCCTCCACATTGCCGGGGTTGATGCCCTTACGCACGGCAAAGGCGTCCACCATGAAGCAGCTCGTGGTGCGACTCGACGTCGTCAAATACACGCGCACGGGAATGCCCTGGGTTACGAAAATACGTTCAGGGAAAAAACCATGGTCAGAGACAATGACACTGACCTCTTGGATGCCACGGGCCCGGGAAGCGGACATGCGGGGTTCTTCATTACTGTCATTGGCTGCCACGGGGATGCGGGCCTCGGCGGTGGCGCCGTAGGATTCGCGAACGGGGATGGGGCTCGTTTCAACCGCTCTCCCCTCAGTGCGAGCCTGAGGAGCCAGTGTGGATTCAGCGGCGGCCTGTTCCCGGCGGGCAGAGGCCCAGGCCTGGCTTTCAGCTGCGTCGGGCCTGTTCCCGTGGGATTCCACCTTCAATTCAGTGGCGGGTTTAAAGGAATGGGGGGCCGCGGGCACGGGGATGGCGCTGGCGGGAGCGCGGCTCGTGCCTTTGCCTGAGCGTAGGTACTCCGCACCGTCGATCTGCTCGTATTCATCTTCGCCGAACACGGCTACTTTGTGGCGAGCAGCTTCTTCCGGGCGCGTGAAGCGCACCTCGTGACGGAGATCATCGGATGCGGGGCCGCGACTGCCCCAGCTCCGTCGGCCATCATCTTCGCCATCACTGCCGCGACCATCGTAGACTTCTTCTTCTTGGGCCATCTCGTCAAAGTCCCGCTCAGCGGCACTGGCTTGTACCGCCCGCATGAGACAGAAGAGCCCCAAAAATAAGGCCAAAGCACTCATCTTCCGTGATTTAAAGGTAGTCATGAAGGCAATACTCCCTAGCCCCCGTTTCGGCGGATAAGGATGTGTCATTAAGGGCGCAGGTTCGACCTAGGCATAAATTGCATGGCGGGGAGCCCCACGCCGCGGATAGACTATCGCCCATGCTCCCATGGGTCCTCGCCCTGATCACCGCCGTGTCCTCGGCCTTCGCCGCGGATTTATCCACGGACGAACAATGGCTGAACCTCCTCCACTACCGGCAGACGGCGTTCCGGGGGTTGCGTTCCCAAGCGGACGGCAACGAATTCTTTCTTTCACCAAAGGGCCGCCACAACGCCGCAGCCGAGCTCGAAGCCACGGTGCATGCGCTGCTAACGCCTCCTCACGAGGGCCACGCCCGTTGTCGCTTCCCCGCCCGGGAACTTTTTCTCACCCGCCACATCCCAGACCTTGCGGCGAAACTCCCCGCCGTCTCCTGCCCGGAATGGGAACGGTTCCGCAGACACCTCCCCATCAAAGACGTGGCCCTCGTCTTCTCATCCTTCTACGTGAACAACCCCTCGTCAGCCTTTGGCCACACGCTGCTGAAGTTCGGGCACGCCGCCCCCGGCGACCGCACCCACAGCGAGCTCCTCGACCAAGGCGTGAACTACGCCGCCAACGCCACGACGAACAACGCTCTTCTCTACGCCATGCTGGGCCTCTTCGGCGGCTTCGAGGGCCGCCTCACCACGGTGCCGTATTTCTATAAGGTCAGGGAATACAACGACGCCGAGTCCCGTGACCTCTGGACCTACCACCTCACCCTCAGCGACGATGAAAAAGAAATCCTGCGGGCCCACCTCTGGGAACTGGGCCAAACACATTTTGATTACTGGTACCTCTCTGAAAACTGCAGCTACCACATGCTCTCCGCCCTCGACGCCGCGGCCCCCCGGCTCCACCTCCAGGATCGCCTGCCCTCCTGGGTGATCCCGTCCGACACGGTGAAACTCGTCAACGACACCCCGGGCCTCGTGGCCGCCACGTCGTACCGGGCCTCGGTGGCCACGCGCTACACCGCCATCGAGGGGCGACTGACGAAGGGGGAAGCCGCCCTTGCGCGAAAGCTCATCACCAGTGACGTCGCATGCGACAGCGCGGAAGTGCGGGCCTTGTCAGAGGAGCGCCGGGCCCTGGTGCTGGACACCGCCCTCGATGGCATCGCCTTCCGCTCCCCCGGTGAATCACTGAAAGGGGAAACCCCGTCTGGCAAACAAAGCACGATCTGCGTTCGCATGCGGGCACGCGTGACCGCCCCCGTGACGCCGGACCCCACGCCCCCTCCAGGCTCCGCGCCCCAAACGGGCCATCGCTCAGTGCGTGCGGCGTTGGGCGGCGGTCATGGCAGCGCGGTGGGCGCCTTCACCGAAGTGGGCCTGCGCTTTGCCCTTCACGACATGCTGGACCCGCCGGAGGGCTACCCCGCCGGTAGCCAAATCGAGTTCCTCCACGGTCGCATCCGCCTCAATACGGATGAGTATCAGAAGCGGGCGCCCTTCCGCCGCATCGTGGAAGCTGAGGAACTCACCCTGTTCCGCGTCGCCTCCTACGCACCGGTGCGCTTCCCCCGCTATCCCTTCTCTTGGCGAGCGGAGCTG
>CAYHWW010000222.1:0-5006 GCA_964360145.1 uncultured Oligoflexia bacterium
CCCTGCAACGCTACTGTCGGGAAGCTGCTGTAACGGTCATAGGAACTCACGGGCTGCGACACTCAGCCTCGGAGATATACATGGAGCACGGAGGCAGCCGTGACGATCTGAGGGTGCTCTACAGGCATTCCTCGGGAGCGGTCACGGACACTTACGTGCATGACAACGGAAGTCGCCTGGAGAAGGTGGCTCGCAAGGTGAACTTGCGCGTCATTAAGGGCGCAGGGGAACAGCAGTGTTCCCAAAATGTTCCCAAGCAGCAAGAAAATGAAGTGCAGTCAGGATGAAGTTTCATCACGGACCGCCGTTACTGCACTGATAATGTAGAAGAAATGGCGAAGGGGCAGAAGTTGAAACCCACGTTACCCGTTAAGGTAAACACGCTTTCGAGGCGTGCTGTTTCAACCACTCACACACCCCTCCGGGCACCATCAGATCCTGAGTTTTATTCGCTTTTGCGTCATGACGTCAAGTCTATCTCCATGATAGCCCAAGGCTATGAGCGCCGCTGAAAGTCCTTCTGAGAAAGTCCCAGAATCATCCAAGAAAGCCCGTATCCGGCTCGCCCCCTCCTTCTGGACCCATGACTTCGGCGTCCCTTTCTCCGACGACGTGCAGCCTTCAAGCCTCTTTCTGAAAAACCGCCACTACCTTGTCGTGGACATCGAAACCCAGAAAACCTTCGACGAAGTGGGCGGTAAAGAGCACTTCGACAAGCTCGGCATCTCGGTGGCCTGCGCCTATGACTCGAAAACCGGCGAGTTCCTCTCCTACACCGAAGACAAAATCCCCGAGCTCAACAAGCTCTGCAAAGAGCGCCTCGTCGTGGGCTACAACATCGTGGGTTTCGACTTGAAGGTCATGGCGGCCTACGGCCTCGACTCCCGCAAACTCGATGTCTTCGACATCATGTTGGACGTGCAGAACACCTCGGGCTGGCGCTTCGTCAGCCTCGATAAAATCGCTCGCGCAACCCTCGGCACCGCGAAAAGCGCCGACGGCTTGCAAGCGGTGGCCTGGTATCGCGAGGGCAAGATCGATAAAATCATCGAGTATTGCTTAAAAGACGTCGAGATCACCCGGGATGTCTTCACCCACGGTATGAAGCACGGCCACATCAAGATCACCCGCGCCGAGGGAGACCCCACCGTGGTGCCGGTGCAGTGGAATTAAGTTACTGCGCCTTCCACTTGATCGAACACCCCATGGACGGTGTCTGCGCCGTCCCGGGCTCTTCGCCGGTGAGCAACGCATCCAGGGCCGCGGCAAGGTCGCGTTTCACAACCTTCGCGGGCTCTTGCCAGTTGTCATCCATGCGGCCCCGGTAGCGCAGTTTCATTTCGCCATCGAATAAAAAGAAATCCGGCGTGCACACGGCGCCGTAGGCCTTCGCCACCGCCTGAGTCCCGTCGACTAAGTAGGGGAAGGTGAAGCCATGGCCACGGTGCTGCTCTTTCAGTTTATCAAAGGAGTCTTCAGGGGAGTACGCGGCATCATTGCTGCAAATGGCCACGAAGGCGGCGCCCCGTGGTGCGAACTCCCGCGCTAAAGCCGCGAGGCGGTCATTGATGGCCTTCACATAGGGGCAATGATTGCAGATGAACATCACCAGCAGTGCGCGGCACCCGGCAAAATCACCGAGGCTCACAGTGGTTTCAGTGCGTCCGTCCCCGGTGCCCTTCAACGTGAAGTCCGGTGCTTTCGAGCCCAGTGGGACCATCTCGGAATAGGTGAGTGCCATTGCCGATTTATAGCAGCAGAGCGCCCACGGCGGGAAGGGGCAAAGGGTCCCGCGGCCTCGGGTTGTGCTGGGCTTTTTCGACTCATTGCGAGAGCCATCATTGCCTCTGCTTGCGTTGCAGGGGCGCGGCGTGACTTGGCACTGATCTTGTACTTAACGTGGGATTAGAGAGAGGGTTATGATGTTGAGTTCAAGGCAAGAGGACCGTGCCCCCTTCCGTGACCGCACCGACGCGGCCCAGCAGCTGTTAGGGCTGCTCCGCGAGTATGAGGGTAAACACCCGTTGATACTCGCCATCCCCAGGGGTGCCGTGCCCATGGCGCGGATCATCGCACGGGAACTCAAGGGCGATCTTGACGTGATTCTCGTCCGCAAGATTGGCGCTCCGGAGAATTCTGAATTCGCCATTGGCGCCGTTACCGAGGCAGGCGAGGTTATTCTCAGCGAGCATGGCAAGCGCATGCCGTTGCCCAGCGGCTACATCGACAGCATCGCAAAACGGGAGGTCCAGAAGCTCAAGGCCCGCCGTAAGCTCTATGCGCGTTATGCCCCGGTTGTCCCCTGTCACGACCGCACGGTGATCCTTGTGGATGACGGCATTGCCACGGGCCAGACCATTTTGGCGGCGGTGACCGCCCTCCAGGAGGAGTGCGCAGGTCAGATTATTGTTGCCTCCCCAGTAGCATCTACGTCGGCCTACGACATGCTGGCTCGGGTGGCGGACCGCATGGCCGTGCTCCGAGTGGAGCCAGAACTCCGTTCCGTGGGGGAGTTTTACAGCGACTTTTCCCAGGTGACCGAAGAAGAGGTCATCAAGGCCTTGGTGGAGCAG
Source organism: uncultured Oligoflexia bacterium (assembly GCA_964360145.1). Lineage (GTDB taxonomy): Bacteria > Bdellovibrionota > UBA1018 > UBA1018 > CAYHWW01 > CAYHWW01. The sequence continues at coordinate 2,574 of CAYHWW010000222.1, forward strand.
CAGAAAGCCCAGGGGGCTGGAGGCGAAGAGTTGGTTTGGTGAGACCGGACGGGGTCGAACCGTCGACCCTCTCATTAAAAGTGAGATGCTCTACCGACTGAGCTACGGTCTCAAACCTGACGCGGTAAGGCATGGCTTATAGTAGCTAACCCCCGATGCCGTCAACGAAATTGACGCTCTTTTTTGCCGCTGGATTGACGGGATGAAACTGGAGATATACGCATTGCGTCATGATGCGTAATTTCTTGGTTTTGACGTGCCTTTTCATCCCTGGATTTGCTTTCAGCGCAGGGAGTGAAACAATAAGCTGCGTACGTATGCTGAACCCCCCTATTCTTCTTGAAGATTCAAACCCCCTCCTTGAGCAGTCCACGCTGCCCTTCGGTGCCCTCCCCTTTGATCGCATTGAAACCAAGCACTTCAAGCCCGCCCTGCACATTGGCCTCCAACGCTCCCGGGTGCGTCTTGCCGCCCTCCGCGCTGTGACCGCCGCCCCCACCTTCGCCAACACCATCGAGGCCATCGAGGATTTAGACGAGCCCCTAGCCCAGGCCGCCGGCATTTTCGGTGATTATCTCTCCATGAATTCCAATCCCGAGTTGGAAGCCGTGGCAAAAGAGATAAACCCGCAGCTTGCGAAGTTCAGTAACGACATTTTCTTCGATCACGCCCTCTTTCTGCGGGTGAAGACCATCTACGAAGGCCGCGCCGCATTGGCCCTCACCGTGGAACAGCAGAAGCTGCTGGAGAACACCTACCGCGCCTTCATCCGCAACGGCGCACTGCTGGATGCCGAGCAAAAGGCCCGGGTGGCTGTCATCGATGCCGAGTTCGCTACTCTTGGCGAGACCTATAAGAACAACCTGAACAAAGCCGTGAAGGACTACGAGCTCGTCATCACCGACCGCGCTCGTCTCGCAGGCCTCCCTGAGGGGGCCATCGCCGCGGCGGCGGAAACCGCGAAGAAAAAAGGCAAGCCCGAGGGGAGCTGGGTCTTCACCCTCCAAGCCCCCAGCATGATGCCCGTGGTGACCTATGCGGAAGACCGTGCGCTCCGCGAGGAAATCTGGCTCGCTTCCAACACCAAGGCCAGCAGTGGCGAGAACGACAACCGGCCCTTGGCGCTGACCATCGCCCAACGTAGTGGCGAGCGCGCCCGCATTTTGGGCTACGCCACCCATGCCCATTACACCACCGAAGACCGCATGGCTCACCATCCCGACACGGTGACCACGTTCTTGAACCGCCTGGCCGATGTGTATCGCCCCGCCGCCCAAAGGGACTTGGCGGATCTGCAGGCCTTTGCTGGCCACCCCATCGAGCCCTGGGATTCCGCCTATTACTCCGAAAAAATCCGGGAGCAGCGCTATGGCTATTCCGAAGAGGAGCTGCGTCCCTACTTCGATTTGAAGAACGTCATCAAGGGCGTCTTCTTTGCCGCGACCAAGCGCTACGGCGTGACGTTCCATGAGCGCACCGATCTGCCCAAGTGGGACCCTTCCGTCACCGTGTATGAAGTCCGCGATGCCGATGGTTCCCATCTCTCGCTCTTTTACCTCGACCCCTTCCCCCGGGACTCCAAGCGCTCCGGTGCCTGGATGAACCAGTTGCAAGGTGGGGGGTTGTTTGAGGGCAAGCTCCGTCGCGCCCATGTGGTCAACGTGGGGAATTTCACTCCTCCCGTGAAGGAAGGCGACCCTGCGCTGCTGACGCTGGATGAAGTGACCACTGCGTTCCATGAAATGGGCCACGCGCTGCACGGCATTGTTTCCAAGACGCGCTATCGCTCCCTCTTCGGCCCCAATGTGGCCTGGGACTTTGTGGAGCTGCCCTCCCAAATGAACGAGCAATGGGCCACGGTGCCTGAGGTGCTCGATGTGATGGCGCTCCACCATGAAACGGGCCAGCGTATCCCCGCCGAGCTCGTCGCCAAGGTGAAGAAGGCAGAGACGTTCCAAGCGGGCTTCATCGGGCTGCGCCAAATCAGCCTTGGGATGCTGGACTTCGCCTGGTACAGCCGCGACCTGAGTGGTCTGCATTCGGCTGATGACGTGGAAGCCTACGAAGACCAGGCCATGGCGCCCTATCGTGTGTTGCCCCGCAAGCCGGGCACGTTCATGTCGACGTCTTTTAGCCATATCTTCGCAGGCGGTTACGCCGCGGGCTATTACAGCTACAAGTGGGCCGACGTGCTCGCCGCGGACACCTTCGCCATGTTTGAGCGTGAAGGCGTGTTCAACCCCGTAACTTCGGCTCGGTTCCGCCAGGAAATCCTGGAGCGTGGCGGCAGCGAGGACGCAGTGGTGATCTATCGCCGTTGGCGCGGTCAGGATGCGGATCCTAACGCTCTACTGCGCCGCGAAGGCCTACTCCCTTAACGTAGGCTCGGTCTTTTCCCGCCTGGCTTCGTTGCTCCTCCTCGTGGCTCCACGC
>CAYHWW010000223.1:0-4945 GCA_964360145.1 uncultured Oligoflexia bacterium
TGGGTATTGGTTACTACTCTACGGGCTTCCTCAATGGCGACATCGCCGAAGTCATGATCTTCAACACCGCCGTCAGCACCACCGACCGCGACCTCATCGAAGCCTATCTCGCCAGCAAGTACGGCATCGCGCTGCCTTGAGGTCGGACGGAATTACCTAGTGTTCATAATACCGCGTAAAATGAACACTATGGTTATTATTGATAGCGGCAACGGCCCGCGTTTTTTTCTCACTGGATCTAGCGCTAGAAAATTGCGACGCGGCCAGGCAAGCTGCTATTCGATTTTTAGAAATTCTTGAAGACACTCTCATTATCAGACGACTAGACCCTTTTCACTCCACCTCCGCCCGGCGGCTTATTCAACACCCCAAGATTTACTTCTTCGATGTGGGCTTGGGCTATTGAAGTAAAAGCCTCATCGAACGTAGGCGCCTCTGACCTCAGGGGATTTACGAGCTTTTCTGAGGTTTATAAAAAACCGCACAAAAAGCTTGTGCTCTGCATCGGTGGCGCGCGACGTAAGATCGGCGACGTCAGCATCATGCCCTGGCACGATGGCTTTGATTTGATTTTTAAGAAGTCAGCCCCCTAGCCCTACCCCAGGCTTTCCCAGGGCAGCGCAATGACGCCATTCACAGTTTCCTTATGCGCCGATCCTGAAAGAAAATAACTCTTTCCTGCGGGTGCCTCTCCCCTGGAAGACAGTTTGAGACGCGTCGTATTCAAAATCAACAGCTCACGCTCATCGATAGTCTCCGCCGGAAAAAGCTTCAGAAGAGAAACCTCTCGATCCTGCTCCCACACGCCGTGAATGATGCTGCCCTTCGGCGAACGGTAGTACGAGAACTGAACGCCACCCTCTAAGCTTCGATAACTCAGCTTCGCGAGCTGTTCAGTGTAAAATGCGGTCTCTAGTTGCCGCTCAAATGATGCGCCCAAAGCAGTAGCAAGCCCAGGATCGCACAGATAATAGCGGGGTTTCCCCGTACCCGCTGGGTGCGGTTCGATGCGATGAATCACAAATAAAACCTGCAATATCTCGATGTAACTCCTCACCATGACCGGCGAGAAGCGTAGGGCTTTCGCAATATGACTCGCTTGCGGGTCAGCACTAACGACGACCTCTCGAAGCACCCTCATCATGCGGGCCGAATCGGTTTTTTTTCCTGGCACCTGATGCACATCGCGCTCCACTGTAAGCGCGATCCAATCCTCGGCTTTGCCCCGCCACTCCTCGTCGCTGCGCGTGGCAAACATAGCGGGCATGCCGCCTCGGCGCAGGTACAAAAGCCAGTCTTTTCTTGAAATGCGCGGTGAGGAATTGAGAAAAAATGGGCCTCCGTCTTTAAGTGAAAGTTTGGCGATTTCACCTGAAACCATCGGGTACAAACGCAGTCGGGAGAGACGCCCCGTGAGCGACTCACGAATGCGCATGAGCTTGGAAAACTCCGTGGAGCTCAAAAGCAGATATTGACCGGGCCGCCGATCTTGATCGACCCTAAATTTGATTGCGTCAAAAATTTGAGGTGCTTTCTGAGCCTCGTCAATGATGACCGTGGGATGATCGGAAAGACCTTCTAAAAAGCTCTCAGGCCGTTGCATCACACCATCAAGCACGGAGGGACTATCAAAGGCACGGTAGACTGCCCCCTTCAGCTCTGCTGGCAAAAGATCGCGTGCGAGGGTGCTTTTGCCGCATTGTCGCACCCCTTGCATGGCCACCACGGGCGAGTAACGTATTTTTTTCAGCAACGGCGGCAGAGCATATCGAGCTCGAATATGAGGCATCTTAAGTGAATTGTACCCTGCCGATTTTATATAATCAATGATCATAATCGGCATGGTTCAAATGCAGTGGTACCGACGGCAACACTGCTGTTTTAATAAATTATGGATAGTGTTCGCTGGTCGATTATGACGCAGTGAGTCGCAAAAAGTAACGGCGTACCTTTTGGTGGATCTGGGGCGTTGCAACTGTTAATAAATCTTTACCAGTCGCCGCCGCACAACGAAATTTCACAATTATTTCGGATATTTAGCATAACTGTCAAGCACAAAGACTGACTTTCTTTGTCTTCTATTAAGGCTTAGAATTAGTGAGTCGTACCCAGAGGGGGGTTTTGTGCTTAAGCGGCTGCTATCCGTCATTCAGGCGAACTTGACCGTTGTTGTCGGCGCTAGCGCCAGCGTTGGCATTGGCGGCATCATGCTTTTCCAGGCGGAGCGGGCCTCCTCCCCTACCTCTGACAGCGCACCAGCGGCGGATGTCGTTGTTGACTTGGCCCCCGTGCGGAACTTCCCCTCAGCGCTGGGCTTCTCCAAGCCCACTGCGGCCACCACAGCCAAAGCGGCGCCTCAAACATCCGCGCCTGAAGCCTCCGTCGATTCCGCCCCCAACGCCCCCATGCCTAGCAACCTGGGGGACAGCGGCGTCGTGTCCTCGTTTCCCATGGCTCAAATGCCCGTCACCACTAGTCGCGGCCCCGCAGCGCAAAGCGGTGGTGGCTCTTCAAGCTCGAAGGGTGGCACCTCGTCCGCTGGCAACATGGGGGGCTCCTTTACTCCGCGGGGCCCTGCTAACAGCCCCCCCACAGGTGAACCTGATGGTCCAAATCCAGACCCCGGCCCCGGACCGGGCAACCCCGGCTCAGACCCATCCACCCCAACCAAACTAGGTTTCACCACCGCCCCTTCCACCACGGTGAACTCCTGCGTGGCATTCGGCACCCAGCCCGTGGTGTCCATACTCACCGCCGCCGACACCGTTGTGACCACCGCCACTGATGCGGTGACCTTGGCCGCCTACACCACCTCTGCCTGCACCACCGCCGCGTCGGGCACTCTCTCGACTGCCGCCCTCCCCCCTGTCACCGTCGCTGCCGTGGCGGGTGCCGCGACATTTGCTGGCGTGAAATACGTCGGTGTTGAAACCAGCGTCTATCTCAAAGCCAGCACCAGCGCCGGCCTCGTCTCGGAGTGCTTCGGCCCCATCACCGTGGGTGGCACTGCTCTCGTCTTTGCGGCGCAGCCCTCGGGTGCTGCCACCGCCGCCACGAACTTCGGCACCCAGCCCGTGGTGTCATTGCGGGACACCTGCGGCAACACCATCACCGGCGCCGCGGGTACGTCCACTATCTCAGCCTACACCAACGCCCTTTGCACGGCATCTGCCACAGGCACTCTTTCTGGAACCACCACGGCCAGCTTTGCTTCTGGCGATGCGCCCTTTGCAGGAGTGAAGTACACCAAAGCAGAAACGATTTACCTCAAGGCCACGAGCACTGCGGGCTACACCACGGCCTGTTCTACAGCCGTGGCCGTGGCTGCAGGCGTGAAGTCCAAACTCGCATTCACGGTCTTGCCCACGTTGACGCCCACATCCAATGTGGCCTTTGCCACCCAACCAGAAGTGACGATCCAGGACGCCGGCGGCAACACGATCTCCGCCACAGATAACGTTACCATTGCGGCGTTCAGCAACAGCGGTTGCACTGTCGCCGCGTCCGGTGCCGCGGGCCTCACCGCTACCGCGAACCCCAAGGCTGCGGTGGCTGGTGTCGCGGTTTTTGCGGCCATGAAGTACCTCAAGGCGGAAAGTATCTATCTCAAGGCATCTGCCGCGGGCTTGACGAGCGCCTGCACGGGCCCGCTTGTCGTCGCAGCCGGTGCCGCATCCACGCTTGCCTATACTTCGAACCCCTCATCTGCTGCTAATCCCACCGTCAATTTTGCCCTGCAACCCAAGGTCGGCATCACCGACGGCAACGGCAACGTCATCAGTGGCGCGAGCACCAACATCACGCTCGCCGCCCACACCAACGGCACCTGCACGGCAGCGGCGGGCGGTGTTCTGAACGTGACGAATAATGGCGCGGCAACCAGCAGTGGCGAAGTCCAATTCGCCGACGTAAACTACAGCGCCAACGCCACCATCTACTTAGAGGCCACCGGTGGTGGTTATACTAAAGGCTGTTTTGGCCCCATCGTCGTGCAGGCTGGCGGGACAAAACTGGCGTTCTCCACCCAGCCCTCTGCGGCCACTAATGCGGGAACGAATATGGCCACGCAGCCCGTGGTGGAGATCCGCGATGACAACAACATTTTAGCCAACACTGCCATCGACCCCATCACCTTAACGGCCTACACCGATATCACCTGCACCACGCTGGCTACGGGCACGACTGTGGCGGCCACCAATAATCCAAAGACCGCTGTGGCCGGCGTGGCCGCCTTTGCGGCTACTAATATCCAAAAAGCGGGCAGCTATTACCTGAAGGCCACCAGCGGCACGCTCACCAGCGCCTGCTCTAACGCCATCACGATCAACGCCGCTACTGCAAATAAGCTCGCCTTCGCCACCATGCCCGCCACTTCAGCCGTTGCGGGCGACGCCTTCACGACCCAGCCTGCAGTGGAAGTGCAAGACGCCTTCGGCAATCGCTTACCGGGCGCTGTGGATGCGGTGACACTCGCCGCTTACACCAACGCCGCGTGTACCACGGTCGCCACGGGCACGCTGGGCGGCACTGTAGCTTTGAGCGCCATCGCGGGCACCGCTACGTTTACGAACATCAGCTACACCAAAGCAGAGACGATTTACCTCAAAGCCACAAGCGGTGCACTCACGAGCGCTTGCACTAACCCTAACACCACGGTGGTGAGTGCCAGCACGGCGACCAAACTTGCATACACGGCCTATCCCAATGCGAACATAGCCGTGTGCACCAACCACATCACTCAGCCCGTGGTGCAGGTACGCGATACCTATGACAACCTTGTCACCGGCGCCACCAACCCCGTCACCATTGAAGTCCACACCAATGCTGCATGCACGGCCCAGGCGACTGCACCAGCTGCGTTCACCGCAGATTCGAATCCTCTCGCTGCCGTGGCCGGTGTAGCTACTTTCACCAATGGTCAAACCCGCAAGCCCAATGGCGGCAC
>CAYHWW010000224.1:0-4810 GCA_964360145.1 uncultured Oligoflexia bacterium
CGAAGCCCGATTGTTCGAACCACGTCAGCGCCCAGCGGCTGTCGGCGTCGAAGTCGCCCTCCTGCTCGGCCAGCGCCTCGTCGAGGGTCTGGTTAATAAGCGCTAGCGCCTCACGTACCGAGAGTGACTGACCCTCGGCGTCGAGCACCTTGTCGTAGCGGGTGTAGACCGCCATACCCGGGCCGATGGCGGCCTGCGCCAGATCCACCGGGGCGATGTTACCGCGTTGCAGGTGGGCGAGAGCGACGGGCAGTTCGGTTTTGAGTGCGTTGACAAACTCGCGGCGGGTGGCGGTGGGTGCATCGACCGCACGCGGGCGACAAACGAGGACAATGGAGGAGGCGAGTGCATTTGTGCCAGACGCAATCATGCGGCCTGCGCCTTCAGTCCGCATCGGCCAGGTTCCTGTAATAGCGAAGCCGGCACGAACCACCGCATCAAGAAAGGTGTCCCAACCAGTGTTTGTGGTTCCTTCTGCGTCGTCACTCTCGGACTGCTTGAAGGCGTAGTAGATGGTGACTGGGAAGGCAGGATGCGCCTGCTCAGCGAGGCGGTGCATCGCCTTCGTCATCCCGCCGAGGAAGAACGTCTCCGCCTTCTCCTTGCTACCATGGCGATGGAGTGAAGCCACCAGTTCCTCGGCCTTAGGAACAGCGAGCGTGGCAAAGAGGTCGGGGAAGACCGGCTTTAGCGAGCGGCGTAGCCAGACGTAAAAGAAATCCGAAAGGTCCGCGTAGCTGATGTTGTCGTAGTATGGCGGGTCAGTACTGAAAACAAAGACCTTGCCTCCGGCCAACGCAGTTTGAGCATCGCACTGCGTCGCAAACCCATTGACTTGAGGCATAGCCACATCCAGGTAGTTGCTTACCGAGTTAGTACAAGTCAGGACATCGCCGCTCGATTTACCGAGTGGGTTGCATTCAGCAAAGTCCCATGTCATTGCAAGCACTTGGCGCGGCATGCAGTCCCGAAGCGCGTTGTCCTTGGGAAGCCACGAAGTCAGACTCGAACCGTAATAGACCATCCGATCCAGCACGCAGGCCAAGTAAGTACAAATCGCGTCAGCATAGGCAGTTGCGCCAGTGCCGTCGGTAGCAAGAGGCTTGTTATCATCGGGAAGGTTTGCTGCAAGCGCGTCACGCTTCACCCGCTCACGCGCCTCTTGCACCAAATCAGAGAAAGTCGTGAGGGCTACCAACTGGCGGTTAGTGAAAATGTCGCCTAAGTTATTCATACCGTATACAGGTGGCTTAAAATCGCGATGCTTCTTTGGCATCTCGCAGTCTGGCTTCCAGCCTGGAACCGCCTTGCGCGCTAGCGTCTCCATCTCAGGTGTCGGCGACAGGTACACCCGTCCGCGCTCGCCTTCGGCGACCATTGTCATAAGGCGCTCACCCATGCGCCCGGACTTTGCCTCAGACCGGATGTAGTCATATCCGATTGGGACCCCGGAAATTAGACACTTGAAGGCTTTGCGTTTTCCGGCTGAAGTCCCGTCCCTTGCTGCGTCGACGTCCTTTGGCCTGCCAACCTTCACCGTAAAGCGGTACCCGCCATCCTCGATCAATGGTTCAACATAAGCCTCCTTGCCTGCCTTGGAGGAGAGCATGAAGGTGGTTGCGAGCGGCACATCCACCTGCGCGAAGGCTGGATTTGGGCTTTTCACCGTGCGCGCCCAAAGCCAGGCGATAACAGTGAGTTTCTTGCCTACATACGGCTTGAGGTCTGAGCGGCCTTTGGCCATCTCGGACGTGACTTCGGTCTTGGGGTAGAGGTGGCCAATGCGCTTCTCGGCCTCTTCGCGCATCCACTGGCCGTAATAGCGCACATCCTCGGCCAATCCCGTCGCACCTTTCCAGCTGCCGCCGCTCGCTGCGTCGGCGCGCGACTTCGGATTCACCGGTGGTAGGCCCGCGAACCTGGGCGGAATCTCGATCATCGCCTTGTTGATCAGCACCGCCACCGGATTTAGATCGCTTGCATATGCTTCGAGTCCAAACCACTGAGCCGAAAGCGGCAGGCTACCGCTTCCAGCAAACGGGTCACAGAATGCAGGCAGCTGATGTCGATCGAACAATTCCTTAGCGCGCGGATGATCGGCGTTCTCGGCACACGCCCGCCGCCAGCTCTGCCAGATCTCGGCGCGCGCTGCCTCCAATACACCCTCGTTATTGGTGTTCTCCCACAACACCAAGTCTTCGATAATCTTGAAAAGTCGCTGGCGCTCCAAGTCGGCCAGCATGTCGTCGAGGGTCGGCGCCGGGCCTGGTTCCGGGACAGAAAGACTTGTCCCTTTGGCCTTCTCCGCGAGGGACCACGCCTCCTCCCACAACTTCAGACGGGCCTTGAGGGCGGACTCTGCCTTTCGACGCAACTTCGAATCTGCCCGGAGTACATCTACATACTCCGTGGGATCATCCACCATTTGCGCAAAGATCACCGCTCTTGCCGAAGCTAGTGGGCGTTGCGCCCACCACTTATGGAATGATGTCGGCCATCCCTTTGGCGCTTTCTGCTTTCGATGGAGCGATTCCTTGTTGATCGCCTCCAGCGGCAGGGCGACTTCGATGAGTTTTTTCTTTGGAGGCATATTGTCCATACGTTGTAGAATGTGCTTTCTCATTAAGTCATGCTGTTATCGAGATGCGAAGGCATCCAGCCGACCACTGCGACCTGGGCCTCGTCGTCCCAAAAGAAATACAACCGGAAGCAGTAACGCGGGTCATGCGTAACGCCTTTCTTTAAGTGCCTGTCCAAGGATTTGCGACGACCGCCATACTGCACAGTGTACTGGTCCGAGTCAGACCGGGAGCCTTCGCCGGTAGCGCTTTCTTCAAGTTGGAGGGCGGCCAGCGCATCCTCGTAGGCTTTCATTCTCAGGCTCCCACTCTCACGCCGCATGGGTACGTAGTGGTCACGCAACACCAATAGGGCCTTGTAAATAAGACTTGGTTCTTGATAGACAGACTTGCGCGCGCCTTGGTACGCACGGTTCATGATCTCTACGGTGCCCACCAGGTGCTCGCGGCACCAAGACTCAAAATCGTCGAGCGTTTCAGGAATTGGCGTAGGTGGGCGGTTGTATAGGGTTTCGAGCTGCTTTTCGAGCGACCGGATTCTTTCTCGCAACATGAACGCCTGCACCCGCAATGAGTTGGCGTCCTGAGAGGCAGATTCACGTTCACGATCGGCAATCGCGAGCAGGCCGTCGTATTGTTCTTTTTGCTCGGCAAGCTCCTTATTCAACCGCTCATTGTCTTGTTCATAGAGTTTTACCAGCTCGGCATCACTGCCGCCGAATTGCTTGAGAAGCTTGCGTTCCTCGGCAGCAGCCAGTTGGCGCACAGTGTTGAAGCTTGGAAGGCGTCGCTCGCGGTCGGGGATGCGTACCGTGTCGGCCAACGTTTGGTTCACCAGCATGCGCACAAAAGCCTGTGGCTCTTCCTCATTCAAGGCGGTGATGCGCTGCGGCAAGGCCAAGGGATGCCGCCATGGGTCATCGACCCAAGACTTGAAGCCTGGTTTGTAAGTTCGAACCGCTTGTCGGAAAACCGACAGCTCTTTCCCGACGCGATCAGTCAGAAGAAAGCTTGCCTCACTCGTCAGAATGAATACATGAGCGGCACCCTGAATCTGGCGATACACGTCTTGAACGGGGGCGGCTACCTCGCAGACGTCAGAAGAACCCTCAGGCAGGGAGAACAAAATGACATCGGTCGAACGATCAGGTCTTTCCAGTAGATCAACCAGATCATGCACGTGTTCTTCTGTCTTGATTACGGTAGCTTCAGCACGCAGAAGCTGGCCATCGAGTTCTGCCGGTCCAGCCTTGAGGATTTCCTTTACGAAACCGGGAATGGTCCGTTCGAATGGCTGTTCTTCGCCACGTGTGGCGCAAATCAACCGCGTGCCAAAAAGTACATCACCGTTGGTGTCCGCGCAGACCCCAATTTCAGTTACCCAAGTTCTCCGTGCCACACTCTTGTCGGCATCGTCGAGCCTTGCGGCCCAGTAGCGCGGGTCATTAAGTGCCACTGCTGCTGTCCGCTGCGCACCGATGTCAGACAATTCAAAGGTTTTCCCTTGCCAGGCAACATCTGGCAATTTGCGGCCAGCGCGTTTATCCATCCAACGGAGGATGTTGTCGATCGTATTCTTAAATCGATCTGCTCCCCCGTGTGCTTTGAGTCGGAGCGTTACTTGGCTGACTGGCGTGACGAGCGAGCGTACTTCGCGCAGCTTAGCGCTAATGGGGGCCAGTTGTTCTTTCAGGTCACGTCGTTCCATGGTTACGAGCTTGTCCTCTTAGAAAGGAACACTGGCCCGAGTCAACAACTCGGCAAAGTCGTAGTTCACGCTGGTTACGCCGAAGTCCGGTTCCCGTTGGAAAGGCTGGCGCAGGTAGTGGGCGCGGTGCGTGCTGTCGCCCGTAAACTCGACAATCGCCAGGATGAAATCCTCGGGTTTGTTCAGCGAGTAAAGAATTTCGTTTCTTGTAACAGTGATCGTAGGTGCGCCAGTGACGCGGCCCTTCACCTCGATGAAGCGTAGCTTGCCGGTGCCGGGCACGCGGCTCTCGATGTCGTAACCGAGCTTCTCGAACTCACGGTCGGTCGGGTCGAAACCGAGACTGCGCTCGATCTCCATGACAATGGCGCGGGCGCGGGCGGCACTGATCAGGGTATCCACAGGCGCTGTCGGGGTTGCCGCTGCCTTCCCCGTTATGGCTGCGAGCAGTCCCATCGGCACCACCAAGAGGCCGCCGAGAACGACGGGCGGCAGCGGCGAAATATGGGCTTCTTGCTTCAGT
>CAYHWW010000225.1:0-4697 GCA_964360145.1 uncultured Oligoflexia bacterium
CGGCGACCGTCGTGATGAAAATCTGCGGCTGGAAGGATCTCAAAACCATGCAGCGATATATCCGGCTCGCCGGCGTGGATGAGGCCGGCGCCACCGAAACGCTCCGGTTCGTACCGACCGAGGAAGCGGTCATGGAGAAGGTGGTGAACATGTACGACCACAGGAAGAAGGAGTGACCATGAGGGCGACCAACCTAATCTTTGCGGAAAATGCCGCAAATAGGCACTTCCCGAGAATTTCAGGATTTTCGCCAAATACCCCTGAACGACATTCCATGAAAGTCATCTACCTGAATAGATTGAACTATTATTTTAATTATGGCACTAACTTTACATTTAGCAGTGCCGATATTAAAATTAAAACCATGAAGCCAAGGGCAAATCTCAAACGAATTGACTCACTCCTCAGCCGGTCGAGCTTCACCGCGCGCGAAGCTGCTGAGCTGGGCATGCCTGCCGCTAATCTAGCGTACTACGTGAAGCGCGGCGACCTCGAACGTGTCGCCCACGGAGTTTACCGCGCTCCGAAGGCGCCAACGACCTCTGATTTTCGCTGGGAAGACCTCGTAACCGCGCTCCAGTCGGTCAAGGACGGCGTCGTCTGCCTAACCTCGGCGCTGGCGCTCTATGGCATCACCGAGGAGATGCCTCGCCAGCATTGGATCGCAATCAAGCAGTCGACCCGCCACCGTGCCGGGCCGGACATCCGCATCGTCAGGATGAGCGACCTGAGCCTGGGGCGCACCACCCTGGAGGTCGGCGGGATCACTGTCCCGATTTTCGATCGTGAGCGAACGATCGTGGACTCGTTCCGCCGTCTCGGTCCCGAGATCGCAGTCAAAGCGCTCCGGGCCGCTCTTACAAAACCAGAGCAAGGAAAGAAGCTCGATCTAAGAAAACTCCAACAATACGCGAAGAAGCTCCGCTTCGACATCGCGCCCTACCTCCTGGCGGTGACCCCATGAACGAATCCGCGCTCAAAGAACGCCTCAAAGTGGTCGCCAAGGAGAAAGGCGTCCTGTTCAATATCGTCTGGAAGCAGCTCCTGCTGGAACGCTTCCTCGCTCGGCTTTCGCGCTCAAAACACCACGACCACTTCATCTTCAAGGGCGGCATGTGCTTGGCCCAACGAATCGAGATCGGCCGCGAGACGACCGACATCGACTTCCTGATGACTCGACTCAAAAGCGAAAAGCCTGTGATCGAGGCGGCTTTTCGCGAGATCATCGCGGAAGGTGTCGATGACGGCTTCGCCTTCGCGTGGGAATCGCTCGAAGAGCTCACGCAGCCACATATGGAATACCCTGGTTTTCGTGCAAACTTCGCCGTCACGCTCGGCAAAATGAAAGACAAAATCCAAGTCGACATCGGCGTGGGCGACAAAGTGGCGCCCGTCGAGGAGGCGTTCCACCCCTTCGAATACAAGGGCAAGCCGATCTTCGCGGGCGAGATCACGCTGCTGAGCTATCCTGTCGAGACCATCTTGGCCGAAAAGCTCGAAACCGTCGTTTCGAAGGGCGCCACAAACAGCCGGATGAAGGATTACCATGACGTCTGGCTGATGCTGCGCGAGCCCGGCTTGATCGCGCCCGCCACTGCGAAGGCGTCCATCGACGCGACGTTCCGATACCGGAGCACGGTGCTCGCCGTGCCGATCCGTTTCGAGGCCGACGAGCTTGAGCGGCTGGATACGCTATGGGCACAGCATCTGACGCGGATCGCGAAGTTCCGCGACCAGCTCGGGATGCCTGAAAAAATCGCAGACGTGCTCGCGGAAATCAACGCGTGGCTTGCGGCAAATGACATTGAGGGAGTGAAGTCATGATCGAAAACGCTTGCGAGAGCGGGAGGTGCTGTCTACAATAGTCAAAAGCGGGCCGCAAGGCGGCGATTTCGCTCAGTTTGGGTCAATCACCCCATTAAAATTTAAGCCCGCGATTCTTTAGTGAGTCGCGGGTTTTTCTTTTTGAAAACGTGGATGTGGCTCGTGTGTGCGGGGGTTCGACAACACGCGAGGGTTTTAGTCCGTATGGGTTGGTGAACCCTTCGCAAATGAATGAGTTCATAAGCTTAGGTTGGGTTCAAGTCCCTTCGGAGGTCCGAATGGTCAGTAAAACGGATTAGAGTGCTGTAGATGCGCACCGGTGATGGAGGAAAGCCCAGAAACGGACTACGTTATGCCTCTCTCCGAACCCGCTGCCTTCCGCCATCCTTCTTGCCGACCGCTTTAAAGCCCGCGTCCTTGAAGAGCGACACTGTTCCGGTCCAGGCAAAAGCGTGGGGAATCTTCTTCCCGAAGTTACCCGGCTTCACGGGATACCCTTCGATGATTTCTGCACCTTGCTTTTCCATGGCTCGCACAGCATGCGCCAGCATTGCCGTCGCGACGCCTTTTCCGCGGTAATCCTTATGAACAAAGAAGCAGGGCACTGACCAAACTCGCTCAGCATCGTCGCACTTGAGACTCGGGGAACGGTCGATCTTCTGAAAGTCACTTCTACGATCGAATGAAACCCATCCCACTGGGGCACCGTCAACAAACGCCACCACGCCGTGCGCTTTGCCTGACGCAACCAGCTTCTTGAAACGAGACTTATTGGTGGCACCCTTGACCGAATCCCAATCCTCGCCCTTCTCGCGACGCCAAGACATGCACCAGCACCCACCGCAAGCGCCGTTCTTTCCGAAAAGCTCTTCGAGCTGCGGCCAAAGCGCGGGTTGCAGCTCCTTCGTTTCGATTTTCAATTACTACCTCTCTTTTTTCCGGGTCGTCCGTAGATCGATTTTCCGATCTGAATGAAATAACCGTTGAACCGTCACGTCCGATATTTTCTCGATGACATCCCTCTTCAACGAGAGCTGAACCGCGCCAGAGCGATATTGCTCATCGAGCAATCCAGCCTCGCGTAGTTGATGAACATGGTGCGAAATCGTTGGCTTAGAAACTGAAAGGCGCTCCGCAAGATCCGCCGAGCTCAGGGGGCCCTTCGCGACCAGGGAAACAATCGCATAGCGCGTGCTGTCCCCCAGGGCCTTAAAGATCATATACGTGCATCCGTAACTTCGTCCCTGTGGGCGTATCGAAAGCGCCCATGGCAATTGAGGTCCAGTCTTTTTCAATCGGGTCCCAGAAAAGTGATGAGCCGCAGGTCGAGCAAAAACCTCGGCGCACATTTTCGGTGTGATACCATGTAACGTTTTCAGCGCCGTGAACCGTCACACTCGATCGCGGAACATCAACAGAAGCTTCGTAGTGACCAGAATGCTTGCGGCACTGCGTGCAATGACACGCTGTCGGCTGAGGCAAATCGCCTACGACTACAAAACCGACGGCACCACAAAGACAAGACCCCTTATGCATTTCTCGATCCCTCACTTCACAGATAGAAACACGTCGATCTGTGCATTTTTAGGATCAGAGCTCCGGCTGTCATAGACCTCAAAGTCTCCTAAGTAAGCCCGATCGCCACCGACTTCACCCGGTTTCAGCCCCCAGATGTGCTGCCAGGCTTCAATGACGATGTCCGGAGTCGGACCTTGGCATGCTGTAAACACCGCATACTTGGTAGCGGGAAGAATTTTTGCCACCATCCCGGCAGGTACATCATCAAAGGTCATGACTTCTTTAGCGAGGATGAAGGAGTACTCTCCGTTCATGTCGCTTTCATAATCCGTGTAGATCGCCAAAGTTTCATCGGGCTTCCGTTGATTAGGAATCCGCTCGCCTACTCCCTCTTGGTAGAACCGCTGCCACTGAGGACCGATCTTACCGTGCTCGCCCATTTCATCTCTGTTGTTAGTACGAACTTCGATACCGATCACTTTGATGGACGGTCTTTCAATGACAGTTGATTGCATAAGATCCGCCTCTGCAGGTAGGCAAAAAACTAGGGGTAGAAGAGCTGCGCATCTCTGTCGTCTCCCGCGATCAGGCTATCGAAGTAAGAAGCCCTTCGACAAGCGCCGATTCGGATTTCTGCGTGTACGCAAGAGCTGGAATACCCGCGCCAAGCAGGCCGGTCCGACCAAGGGTTACTGGCGAAACGTGCCCGTATCGAGCGAGTTCTACTGGATGCTGGTCCATGATCTCGGCATCGAGAAGATGTCGCCAAACGAGTTCATTTTCCCGAGGGCCTGGGAGTGGGACAAGGGCGAGCAGGCCCGCGTGCTGCGCGCGTTTTGCATCGGCAACGGGCTGCCGTCAGTTCGCTTCCACGCCTTGCGCGCCTGCTTCGCGACCCAGCTCATTTCCAGCGGAATTCCGGCGACCGTCGTGATGAAAATCTGCGGCTGGAAGGATCTCAAAACCATGCAGCGGTACATCCGGCTCGCCGGTGTGGACGAAGCCGGCGCCACCGAAACGCTCCGGTTCGTACCGACCGAGGAAGCCGTCATGGAGAAGGTGGTGAACATGTACGACCACAGGAAGAAGGAGTGACCCCACATGGCAGCCCCAATGGTCCGCCCATCCCTTGGTGCGGCAGAAACTAAGACCATCACCCTACAATCATTGACCTTTTCAGAGTCGCTCGCTCTATTTGTGCCACAAAATCACGCTACTTTTGTGGCACAAAGTACTCCGAATGCCCCTGGAATGGGACGCCAGGTGGTCTCTGACCTTCTCCGTCGGAGCATGCAACCCAGCGTTACCATGGCCTTATTTCTTCACTCATTTTCGTTTGTTTCGATTATTTCGAC
>CAYHWW010000226.1:0-4638 GCA_964360145.1 uncultured Oligoflexia bacterium
AGGAGGTGTACACCCCTGGCCGCGTCCAGCGTGCGCTGTTTTCCGGCTCGTCCAAGAATGATAATAAAAGACGTTTACTTGCTTCTTTTTCCGGGTAGCCGACGCCCTGATTGTTCGATCCGTAATCATGATCGTCCCACACGCCGATGATGGGGATGGAGGCACGCAGCGCGCTATAGCGTGGATTATTTTTCAGGAGATTGTATTCCGCCTCGCGCAACCAGAGCGGTGTGTGATCAGCGTAGATAATATCGCCGTCCCAAACCCAGAGTTGCGGCTCCACCGCCGCGATGGTGTCCCAGTGTGTTTGCTTGAAATGTTGGATGTTGCAGCCGCCGAACGCGAAACGATCGAGCCGCAGTTCCTGCCCATAAGCAACGCCTATGCAAAGCAGCGCACAGGCCAGCAGTTTTTTGATGAACCCCATACCCCCTCCTTCTTTCATCCCTGACCATGAGACCCCCAATGCCGCCGGTTTTCAATTAGGAATGCGCAGCGTTTCTGTTAGGGTTCCAAGTGGATGTACCGCCCCTACAAGAAGACCAAAGAACCCCTCCACTTCATCGGCATCGGTGGCATTGGCATGAGTGGCATCGCTGAAGTGCTGTGTCGGCTGGGGTTTCCTGTGTCAGGGAGCGATGCGCAAGAGTCCACCACAACGCAGCGTCTTCAGGGGCTGGGTGTCAAAGTGCATGTGGGCCACAATGCGTCCCACCTGGGGGACGCCAAAGTCGTCGTTTATTCGTCAGCAATCAAGAACACCAACCCCGAGTACGCCGAAGCCAAGCGGCGCGGCATCCCCCTGGTGCCCCGCGCCGAAATGCTCGCCGAGCTCATGCGCCTCAAATACGGCATCGGCATCGCAGGCACCCACGGCAAGACGTCCACCACCAGCATGGTGGGCACCATCCTCATGGCCGCCAACCTGGACCCCACCATCATCGTGGGCGGCAAGGTGGGGGGACTGGGCGGCAATGCCAAACTGGGTGAGGGCCAATTTCTCGTGGCTGAAGCCGACGAATCCGATGGCTCCTTCTTGAAGCTCTCGCCGGTGATCACTGTCATCACCAACATCGATAACGATCATATTGATTTCTACGGCAACATGGCTCATCTGCGCGAAGCCTTCGCGCAGTTTGCCGATAAAGTGCCATACTATGGCCGGGTCATCCTCTGCAGCGATGACGCCGAGGCCCGCAGCCTATTGCCCCAGCTGCAAAAGCCCCATCTCACCTACGGCTTCAGCCCCGCGCCAGAAACGGCTGCCACCCATCTGCAAATCTCGGAGTATCGCACTCACGGAGAGGGCTGCCGCTTCACCATCAC
Source organism: uncultured Oligoflexia bacterium (assembly GCA_964360145.1). Classification (GTDB taxonomy): domain Bacteria; phylum Bdellovibrionota; class UBA1018; order UBA1018; family CAYHWW01; genus CAYHWW01. Next base: position 1,327 of record CAYHWW010000226.1, read on the forward strand.
ACGGGATGGAGCCCACCTCTGCGAGCTCAAGCTCAAGTTCCCCGGTAAACATTGGGCATTGAACGCCACCGCTGCCCTCGCCGTGGCCCTCGAACTCGACGTGCCCCTGGAAACCGCCGTCGTGGCCCTGGATCAGTTCGCCGGCGTGGCCCGCCGCTTCGAGCTCAAAGGTGAAATGGTCAAACCCCATGTGCGCATCATCGATGATTACGGTCATCACCCCACCGAAATCGCCGCAACCGTGGAGGCCGCGTGCCAACACTGGGCGGGCAAGGGTCGCGTAGTCGTCGCCTTCCAACCACATCGCTTCAGCCGCACGCAAAGCTGCTGGGGACAGTTCGCTGGCTCCCTCAAGGCGGCGGATCAGGTTTTTCTCCTCGATATCTATGCCGCTGGCGAAGCACCACTGTCTGGCATTGATTCCCAAACCCTCGCCCGGGCCATGAAGCAGCAAGGTTGCCCACAGGTGGAACATTCTGGTGATCTGATGCAAACCGCGACACGGCTAAAAACCACGCTGAAGGACGGTGATCTCCTGATCACCCTGGGCGCCGGATCCATCACTCAGCTCGGGGGCATGCTGCTATGAGCGAAACCCTAAAACCACGCTGCATCAGGGATCACGTGGCTCTCGCTCCCCTCACCTACTATAAAATTGGCGGCCCCACCCGCTACTTGGCCGAGCCTGAAACCGAAGATGAGCTGAAGAAGGTTGCTATCTTCTTGAGAGATCACCGCGTGCCCTACTTCATACTGGGGGCCGGGTCCAATGTGCTCTTTGATGACGAGGGCTTCAACGGGCTCGTTTTGCTCACAGGCAAGCTCAACCGCACCCTGCACCACGAGGGGAACCTGCTCACCGCGGGGGCCAGCGTCACCGTCCCCCAGCTTCTCCGCTATTGCGGCAACCATGGTCTCAGTGGTTTGGAATTCCTCGTCGGCGTGCCGGGCAATGTGGGCGGCGTGTGCTTCATGAACGCCGGCACCAAAACAGGGGATGCATCCACTGCCGTGGAGAGCGTCACCGCTTTCAATTTAGCCATGACCACGCGGCTCACCTACGACAAGAGCAAGATCCACTACGCCTATCGCACCCAACAGTACCTCGCCCCCCACGATGTGGTTCTCGAAGCCACATTCCAGGTGCAACCCTCCAACCGCGGAGAAATCCAAGAACGCATCCAATCCATGCTCACGGCACGCCAAGCCTCCCAACCCATCGATAAACCGAGCTGTGGCAGCGTCTTTAAAAATCCCGACCCTGAAAAAGGCATCCATGCCTGGAAAGTAGTGGCGGACGCCGGTTTCCGTGGCATAAGTCGCGGCGGAGCACAGGTCAGTGATCTGCACACGAATTTCATCGTGAATAATGGTGGAGCAAAAGCTTCAGACGTTCGCAGCCTCATCCAGGACATTAAGGCAGAAGCGAAAAATCGCTTTGGCATTCAGTTGGAAGAGGAAGTAAAAATCATTCCCTACACCGGCACATGTTACGTGGATTAAAACGGGCCCTCGTTGGCCTGCCCCTCGCATCTAAAGACGCTCACCACCAGAAGCTCTCCAAAAGAAGGGCTCTCGCGGTATTTTCCTCCGATGCCCTCTCATCAGTGGCCTACGCCACCGAGGCCATTCTCCACACCCTCATCGTCGCGGGCACCTTGGCGTTCGGACTGTCGATCCCCATCAGCTTCGCCATCGTGGCATTGCTCGTCATAGTGGTCTTGTCGTACCGCCAAACGTTGCAGGAATACCCCCAGGGCGGCGGTTGCTACATCGTCGCCAAAGAAAACCTGGGCACGAAGGCATCCCTTCTGGCGGGCGCGGCGCTGCTGCTTGATTACGTCCTCACCGTCGCCGTGTCTGTCACCGCCGGCGTTGAAGCCATCACTTCGGCATTCCCTGGCACCCATAACCATGCCGTGGCCATCAGCCTCTTCTTCATCGGCGGCATCACCATGGCTAATTTGCGGGGGATCAAAGAATCCGCCGCCATCTTCGCGGCACCCACGTACTTCTTCATCGGCTGCATTTTCATTTTGATGGGCGTCGGCGCCTATAAAGTCGCAAGCGGTGGCTTCCAAGCATTGCCTCCTCCGATCTTCACGGCGGAGCACCCCCTCACCTGGTTCCTCGTGTTGAAGGGCTTCTCATCCGGATGTACGGCTCTCACCGGGGTTGAGGCCATCAGTGATGGTGTCCCCGCATTCCGGCACCCCGAGGCGAAGAACGCTTCCATCACCCTCACTTTCATGGCGGTAGTCCTGGGCGCAATGTTCATTGGCATCACGGCTCTTGCCCATTATTACGGCGTCGGGCCACTGCACAATGAGACCGTGCTGTCCCAAATCGTCCGCGCTGTATTTGGCCGCAGCTGGTTCTATTACACCACCCAAATCGCCACGACGGCGATCCTAGTGCTCGCCGCCAATACCGCCTACGCCGACTTCCCGCGCCTGGCTTCCTTTCTCGCCCGTGACCGCTTTCTGCCCCGCCAGCTCGCCAGCATGGGCGATCGTCTGGTGTTTTCCAATGGCATCCTGCTCCTGGGCTTTTCCGCATCCGTGCTCATCATCTTCTTCAACGCCGACACCCACGCCCTACTGCCCCTCTATGCCGTGGGCGTGTTCATGTCCTTCTCCATTTCCCAGGCAGGCATGGTGCGCCACTGGACCCGGGAGCGCAGACCAGGCTGGATGAAGGGCGTGCTTCTCAACGCCACGGGCATGGTGGTCACCGCCGTTGTCTTTCTCATCTTCGTGCTCACGCGGTTCACTGAGGGTGCTTGGGCCGTGCTCGTGATCATCCCCTTCTTCATGGCTGTGTTTTTGCGCATCAATAGCCACTATTTAGACGTGGGCCGCCAACTCTCGCTGCTGGATGAAAAGCCCGAAAAATTCAAAGACCGCGTCAAGCACACCGTGATCCTGCCCATCAGCGGCATCCATCGCGGCGTGCTCGAAGCCTTGCGCTACGCCGAGAGCATCTCCAGCGACATCCGCGCCGTATATGTGGAGCTGGACCCCGCGGCGACCGAGCACATGCGGGAAGACTGGAAGTCCTGGGGCCGGGGCATCCCGTTGGTGATTCTGAAGTCGCCGTACCGCTCCGTCGTGGGCCCCATCCTGCGCTACATTGACGAGGTGGAAGACCTCCACCACGACGACATGATGACCATCATCGTGCCCGAATTCGTGCCCGCCAAGTGGTGGCAGCAGTTCCTCCACAACCAAACCGCTATTTTCATGCGCACGGCGCTCCTCTTCCGCAAGGGCAAGGTGATCACCAGCGTGCGGTATCACCTGGACTAACGGG
>CAYHWW010000227.1:0-4567 GCA_964360145.1 uncultured Oligoflexia bacterium
CGCTTGGCATGGCTTTGGTCGCCTTGACTTTTCTTTTGAACATCGCCCAGTGGAGTTGGGGACCGGCCAAGTCCGAGGTCAATGATTTCGCTTTCCATGCCCGAGAGCTCCAGCAACCCCTTAGCGACGGAAGCGCGTTGGCGGATCGCCTGAAGGACGTGGACGTCTGTGTGTCCACCCAGCCCGGCAATGTGGCCTTGCAGCTGCCTTGCCGTGCCCTGCCTTTGCCGGTGCTTCCGGCCCAGTGGGCGACGCTGGCGCGGCGGCTCCACGATGCAGGGGTCAAGAAAGTGGCGGTGCTCCTTTTCACTCCCCGCCAGAATTGGTCCGCCCATGAGGCGTTGCCGCCAGCCACGGGGGGTTATGAGCTGAGGGGGCGGTGGAGCGGCACCACTAGCCGCGGGCGCCCCCTGGAACTCGTAGATTTTGTTTTGCCATAGAGCCTCAACCCAATCCGAGGCGGGAGTGGGGGGGGGCCTTACCCAAGAAAATCTCGCGTCCCGTTTCCGCGGAGGCGTAGAGGGCGTGGATCAACTCCAGAGAGCGGCGGCCCTCTACTCCGTCCACCGCGGGCTTTGTTGACCCGCCCAGGGAATCCACTACATTTTGAAGATATGCTAAGTGGCCAAACCCGTACACGCTCGGCGGTGCGTCGGAGTATCGGCTGATGACTTCAGCATCCTCGGCCCTGCGCTCGGTGAAGTTGAAGTGGCGGATTTTGTTCACTGCGAAGCCGCTGATCTCAGCGGTCCCCGTGGCGCCCATGATGCTGAGGCTGCCCTCCAAGTCCACGGGCCTCGTGGCCGTGGTGGCCTCGATGACGCCCAACGCGCCGGACTTGAACCTCAGGGTAGCGATGCCTGTATCCTCGCATTCGATATTCACGAGCTGAGTGGCGGTGCGGGAAAACACGGACTCCACATCCCCCATGAACCACTCCAGCAGATCGATGTGGTGGCTTGCTTGGTTGGAGAACACTCCCCCATCCATGGCCCACTTGCCGCGCCAGTCTGCTTGGTCGTAATAGGCCTGTGTTCTGCACCACCGCACACGGACGGTGCCCAGCACGAGTTTGCCGAAACGGCCTTCCTCGAAGGCCTTTCGCACCGCTTGGACGGGGAGGTTGAAACGGTTTTGCTTCACGACAAAGAGGCTTACGCCCTTGGCCTGGGCGGTTTTGATCATGGCGTCCGCATCCTCAAGCCTCAGCGCCATGGGTTTTTCCACGACGACGTGCTTGCCGGCGTTCATGAGGGCGATGGCGTGTTCCGCGTGAAGACCGCTGGGCGTGCAAACGCAAGCGACGTCGAAAACATCTTTTTTGATGAGGGCATCCAGAGAGGGGAAGGCCTCGGCGGAATATTTGGAAGCGAAGTCCTGGGCTCGCTGGGGAATGATATCAGCGAATGCGGTGATGGAAGCGCCTTGGATGCGCTGCAAACTATCCGCGTGTCGGGGCGCGATGCGGCCGCAGCCTAAAATAGCGAATCGCAAATTCACGATGGTCCCTCCTGGAAGAATGAGGAGATTCTTTCGCAGACCTCATCGGCTTCGGCGAGGGTCATGAGGGGGTCCATGGGTAGGCTCAAAATGTCATCCGCCGCGGCAGCGGATACCGGCAGCTCCAATTGATGGGACCAGCATTGGAAGGCTGGTTGCTGATGGAGCGGGATGGGGTAGTGAATACCGGTCTCGATGGCGCGATCCCCGAGGTGGGCCCTCAGGGCATCCCGCCGCTGGTGGCCCCCGTTCACTCGAATGACGAACTGGTGATACCCGTGACTCTGCTCGTCCACCGTTGGAGCCAGGAGACGCAGGGATTTCAGGGGCGCCAGGCGCTGCCGGTAACGGGCAGCCAAGGCCCGACGGGCGTCATTCCAACGGTCCAGGTGCTTGAGCTTCACGGACAAGAACGACGCCTGCAGGGCATCCAGCCTGGAGTTTCGGCCGATGGTCACGTGAGTATATTTTTCCGTGCGGCCATGGTCGCGGAGCAACCTGATGCGTTCGTGCAGGGAGGAGGACTCAGTGATGATGGCCCCTCCGTCACCCAGGGCGCCCAGGTTCTTGCCGGGATAAAAGCTGAAGGTGGCGCCGTGCCCCACGTTGCCCACGTGGACGCCGTCGAGGCGTGCGCCGTGGGCTTGGGCGCAGTCTTCGATGAGGTAAATGCCCTGATCATCGCACCAACGCCGAATGGCGCTGAGATCGCAGGCCCTGCCGTACAGGTGCACGAAGATAACGGCCTTCACGGTGTTTTTTCGTCGACCGTAGGCGTCTTTGATGCCGTCGAGATTGAGGCACAGCGTGCTGTCATCCACATCCGCGAGGAGAGGGGTTGCCCCTTGGCGCGCGGGGGCCTCGCCCGTGGCGGCGAAGGTCATGGAGGGCACGATGACCTCATGGCCGTGGCCCACGCCCCATGCCTCAAGGAGAAGCTCCAGGGCATCTGTGCCGTTGGCAACTCCGAGGCAGTGAGTGCTCCCAGTGTATGCGGCGAATTCTTTTTCGAAGGCCGCCACAGGCTTCCCTTGGATGAAGGCGCTACTATCCAAGGAGGCCTCGAACGCAGTCAGCAACTCTTTGCGGATGCTATGGTGGAGGCGTGTCAGGTCCTGCTGTTTGATGGGATGTCCCATGTGGTGGCCAGCCTATCATGGGTAAGCTCTTTTTCCAGGGCTTCCACCAGTTGATCCGTTGAAAAGCGCCGCAAGCCGTCAAGCTCAGGGCGCAGCGAGAAGGGCTCCTTTCGGAGGATTTTCCCAGTGACGTCTTTAAGCACCGCGGCGAGGCCCTCGGGTTGGGTGTTGTCCACGACCCATCCGATGCCATGGTCGCGGATGAGCGCCGCGGCGGGGCTGTCCACCGGACCGAAGTAGAGAATGGGTCGGCAGGCCTTGATGTAACTCATGAGTTTGCCGGTGGTGTAGTGGGAGGAAGAGGGCGCCAAAGTGAGGAGAAGCACCGCCGCTTTGTGCAGCTCTTCGTCGAGGGCTGGGCCTGACACGTCGGGTTCACTGCTGAGGCCGTGGCGCTCCAGGATGTTTTTGTAGTCCCTGCCTCTGAAGCGCAGGTGAGCCGTGACTCCGCAGTCCACCGCGACCTTGAGGAATTCATCCATGCCATGGTGGGAGGCGATGGAGCCCGCGTAGAATATGATGGGATCGTGGTTCGCGGTGATGTTGAAGCTGCGGCTATCACCCATGAGCTCGCCGCTGAAACCATGGGGCATGATCAGCACGCGGGAGTTTCCCCGGACGGCTCTGAAGTGGGATGCAAGCCGTTCATTCACTGTGATTACGAAGCGGGCGTTCCGCAAAGCGAAGCGCTCCAGCAGCGTGAAATAGAGGCGGGACGCGGTGCTGCGAAATGTTTCCAGAAATGGTTCATTTGACCAGAGGTCTCGGAAATCCACTGCGTAGGGGCGGCCACGGAGCCGGCAATACAAAGAAACAAGGGCCACGGCGGACCAAGGGGTGCCTGTAACCACGACGAGGTCCCCTGGTGCATGGCCCAGCTTCCCCAGGCAGCGGAGGGCATTGATGCCCCATAGCCACTTCCCATCAATGAACAAAAAAGTGGGCAGCATGGTGGTGAGCAGACGTCGCCAACGGGATGAGGGGCTTCCCCTGCCATTGGATCCTGGCTTCACAAGAGTCGCGTCCGCGGACAGGGGGTCCGCGAGATAATGCACGGCTACGGTATTGTCACCTCCGTGTGAGGGGTCTCGGGCCCAGGGCCCGCAGATCACTTCAACGTCGTGTCCCCTGCGTTTCAGCTCACTGCAAAAACGTCCCCAGCGCTCAGAAGCCACGTTCTGGGCGGGAGGGAAAAAATAAGAGACGAGAAGGATTCTCATGCTCCGCAGTGAGGGCATTGCCCCGGATCGTCGCTGGTAGTGAGGCGAAGATGGAGGCACTTGCAGGTATAACCTGTGACCCGCCCTGGGTTGCCTTTTACAATGGCATAAGCAGGTACGTTTTTTGTCACCACGGCGCCGGCGGCGATGAGAGCGTATTCACCGATCTCGATGCCGCAGAGGATAATGGCCCCCGCCCCGATGGTAGCCCCTTGGCGGATGAGAGTGGGGGTCCATGCTTGCCGCCCCCTCTTGATGAAGGCCCGGGGAGTGAGGTGGTTGGTGAAAACCGCATGGGGGCCAACGAAAACACTGTCTTCGATGGTGACTTTATCCCATACGGAGACGCCATTTTTGATGGTCACGCGATTGCCGATGACGGCGCCTGATTCCACGAATGTATGGTCGCAGATGTTGCAGTGACTGCCTACCTTGGCACCATCCAGGATGTGGGCAAAAGCCCAAACCCGGGTATGCTCCCCGACCTGCGCTGTTTCGACTATCGACGCGGGATGAACCTGCACGGAATCAGGTAATCCAGGCGGCCGTGTCCCGAACCCATGTGACATTCTCGAAAACTAGCCCTTGCGTCCGTGGCAGTCAAACCCCAATAGTAGATCGTCGTGAAAGGGCCATCTGCTTCGTTGTCGTCGTCGCCCCGTCGCCGACGCATACTGCTCCGGCGCAGCTTCGCTGACCACAAATTTG
>CAYHWW010000228.1:0-4539 GCA_964360145.1 uncultured Oligoflexia bacterium
ACGGCCTCTCGAAAGGCCCCTCGATGAAAACTATTGCAATCGCATTCGTGCTTCTGATTACGACCGCATCCCAGGCCCAGGCCTTCTGTTGGTCCGGGCCCTCCAGCGCGCATCGCGTGCTTGAGCATCTGGTCTCAGCCCTCCAGGATGCTGCTGTTAGTGATGGTGACCGCGACTGCTTCAATGGCCTCTTCGACGAGGGTTACCTCCCCGAGCTTTGCCGCGACGGCGCCGTGGATTGCCTAGCGCTCGTGCGCGACCACTTTCTTTCATTCTACGACAGCGCGACGATATCCCATCTAGAAACAGTGGCCTTGAGACATCGCCACCGCCTCACCAGTATCTTCGTACGCGACAGCCTCCGCCCGGAGCGCGGCGATCTCCTTGTGATTGAAACGCACTGCTGGGACCACGGTCGTGCCGGACATAGCTGCCGCATTCGAAATCTTCATCGTAACTGAAATAGAAGTCATCACCAGTAGGCTCCTGTGCGCTGGGGGCTGCCCCATCGATGTCATCTTCTCAAATGAGGCTGCATGAACTCTGCCTGAATAATGGTAACGCTTGCCTCATGCACGCCCTCACCATTACCCTGACCCGCACGCTGTCTTTGGAGGATTGGGATCTCTGCCTGGGCCATCTTTATGCCTTCGGCACCGAAGGCGTGGATGAGGGCGAGGAAAAAGCCCCCGAGGGCGCCGCGGCCCTCGTCGCGGGCCACGCCCCTGACCAGGGCGACGAGTTCCTCCAAGCCATTGCCCCGGGCATCCTGACCCCTCCCCAGCGCTTCACCGCCTATTTCAAGACCGCGGGGGAAGCAGCTGAGGCTTGGGCTTCCTTAAAAGAGCTGCTGGCGAGCTATGACCCGGAGCACGCAGTGGTTGAGGCCCCAGAGGAGGACTATTCCTCCACGTGGCGGGCGAGCTTCCAGCCCCTCTTCGCCCCGCCGTTCTGGCTCGTACACGCACCGTGGCATACGGACTTGGATGAAAAAGGCCGGATCACTTTGGAAATCGAACCTGGCATGGCCTTTGGCACGGGCAACCACGAAACCACCCGGGGCTGCTTGACCCTCATGGCGGCGGCCGCAGAAGCTCTCAAGGCCTCAGGAAGGCCCCTATCCCGAGCCTTAGACTTCGGTTGTGGCTCAGGCATCCTGGCTGTGGGGGCCCGCAAGCTGGGCTTTGCCGAGGTACTGGCGGTGGACATCGACCCCCTGGCCCTGGACGCCACCGCGGCCAACGCCGACCGCAACTCTGTGGGCACCATCACCACTGGGTTCACCGTGCCCGAAGGCCAGGAGGGCACCTGCCCCCTCATCGTGGCTAATATTTTGAAGAACACTCTGCTGGAATTCGCGCCGTCCCTGGCCCGCTGGCTCGCCCCTGGTGGCCAGCTCGTTCTCTCGGGCCTCATGCTGGGCCAGGACGACGAAATCCTGCCACGCTACCTGGAGCTCGGCTTGACGCTGGAAGAACGCCTTGTGGACGGTGAGTGGGTTTGCCTGCGGCTTAGGACAGGTCCTTAGTTGCTCTTAGCCGCCACTGCGAACTTCAGCGCACCGGCCTTCTTCCCCACGTCCATCACTTCCACGATGGAGCCCAGCATGGCCTCGCGATCCCCTTCGAGGATCACGGTTTTCTCCGTGGATTTGGAAAGCGCCAGTCTCAAGGTGTCTTCAAGCTGGGCGCTACCAACGACCCGTACGGAGTTGACGTAAATCTCGTTGGTGGAGTTCACCGTAACGATGACACCGGTGGCTTCTGCGGCGGAATCCGCGACCTGCGTGGATTGGGGTAGTTGCACGGGGATGTTGCCTGTGGTGATGGCGGAGCTTGTCACCATGAAGATCACCAGCAGCAAGAGGAAGATGTCGACAAGGGGCGTGACGTTGATCTCCGCCATGATGGCGGACTCGCCCCCCATGGGATCATCGTCGCCCAGACCGTTGCCGCCGCCCGGCAGGCTAGCACCCATGCGCGAACCGCCTAGCGTCCATAGAGGTCGAGGAGTTCTTCAGAGAAGAGTTTCAACTGGAACTGCAGACGTGCAACCTTCACCTGGAAGTAGTTGTAGAAGAAAACCGCGATGACCGCCACCACGATGCCACCGGCGGTGGCCACCAGAGCCTGTGAGATGCCCGCGGCAACAACGGAGAATCCGCCAGAACCGGTCTGCGCCATATTTTGAAAAGACTCGATGATGCCCACCACTGTGCCGAAAAGACCGATAAACGGGGCAGAGGAACCGATGGTGCCCAAGACCCAGAGGAAACGACGCAGATCCACGGCAATCTCCTGGCGTTTGCGCTCCACCTGAAGGGGGATGCGAGCGGCTTCCCCCCGAGGCGACGTGATGATGCGTCCCAGTTCAGAGAGCTCCGTTGTGGACTTCTCGCTCAAGGAGCGGGCACCTTCGCGGTCCCCCTTCAACCAGTGGTTTGAAAATGCCAGCAAGAACTGCTCATTTTTTGCGATCCAACCCCGGTAGGCCAAGAGTCGCTCGATGAAAACAACGCAAACTGCCACGGAGCACCCGAAGAGGGGCACCATGATCCAACCGCCAGATTTGATGAGGGACCACAATGACATGATTCCTCTCACGCTAGGGCCCGCTGCTGGCGCTGTCAACAGCAGCGTCAGCCCCATAAAAAGCGGCGCTATTGCCCAGCCACAACCCTTCGGTGTAGGAGTCGTGGATGAGGTCCTGGGGTCCAAGATTATTGATTGCCGGTGCATTGATCGTCGCCGGTGCCACCGGTTATTTCGCATGGAAGGGCTGGTCCCCGTCAGAACCTGACCGCGCTCTCACCTTTGAAGTGCGCTGGCAGAATCAATGGCTGAGGCTCGCCCGCACTTCCGAAACTACCCCCTGGGCCATAGTCGCCGCTCAACCGCCGCTCCCCGCCGAGGTCCAGGCCAACCCCAATCAAGTGATGAAAATCCTCGACCTCATGGCGGCCCTTCTCCGTTCAGCGAAAGAGGATTCCGCCATCTCCCATGACACTTTAGAGCAAGCAGGGGTGATCCCCCCTGCCTTAGCCTTGGTCGCGGGCGCCACTCAATTCCATTTTGGCCGCCGCAACGGCCCTCGGGCCTACCTCTACCGCCCTGACAACAAACGCCTCATCATGGCGTCCCCATCGCTCTTAGATTACTTCCAGCGGCAAGGCATCGAAGGACTACTGGATCTGCGGCTCACCGCCTTTGAAACCGATGATATTGAGAGCCTCAAAGCTCAGGGACAGTGCCGCGCTCTCGATCTGCAACGGGACGGCGACCACTGGGTCGTGCACTCCGGCGGCCTCAGCAGCGGGGCGGTGGATGAATACCTCGATCGCATCACGAACATCTCTCGCAAGCCCGTCGCCCAAGGCACAGCGACACCAAGCACCCCCCCCTGGTGTGAGATCACCATCAGGGGTCGAGACAGCGTGGCCCATTCCATCCGCATCTGGCATGGCCCTGATGGTGCACTGATGACTGCCGCCCCAGGTGGAGGGCTTTTTCAGGTCAAGGCTACGGACTTGGCCTGGTTGGATTGACGCGGAAACGGGCCCCATCAAAAAAGCCCGGCAGCGCATCCAGCACGGGGATAAACCAGTCGATGCCCTCGAAATGGCGGAGCCGAACGCTGGCCCGGGCCACCAACTCCACATAGTCGTATACCGCAGTGGCACGTACCGCGGCCCGTAGATCCTGAAGATTGAATGTGAACTGACGAAGCGTGAGTTCGTCGGGCACCAGCGGCAACTTCACGAGCACCTGCAAGCCCGTGAGGTCGCTGGCGTAGATCACCTCATTGCTGTAGAAAACGGTGAAGCGCACATCGCGGGCCAGACTTACCGCATAGGCCTGGCCGTACTCCCGCTCACTGCGCTTGCCGAAGGGAAAACGCAGCTGGTCCCTGAGGAAACTCATGTGGACCTGCACTCGACCATCGTCACCCTCGATCCGCAGATCTTCCGCGTTGAGCACCAACTCTTCCAGGTAGCGCTGGAAATCCCCCCTGCCCTCATCCAAGACAGGCAGGTCTTTTTCTAATGCCTCGTTCGAGATCTCAGCATCGATCGGGAGCCCCGCATCGCGCAATTCACCGATGGCCTGGTGGAATTGCTCACGGAACAGATCAACACCGTCACCGCGCTGCCAATGATAGGAGCTCGCAAACGCGGTGGCAGTCCAACATCCCATCACAACCAAACCCCAAAAGCGGACCATAGTGCCCCCTCTTCGCCTCGTGGCCCACGATGGAAACAAAGGGGATTCACCTCAGCAAGGCCCACCGCGTCAGTGTAGGCTCGGTCTTTTCCCGCCTGGCTTCGTTGTCGGGTCCTCGCGGCTCCACGCGGCGCACATGAGTGCGCCTTGGTCGCCCGCTGCGGCCCTCCGCCTCGCCAGCCGGGAAAATACCTTCGCCTAATCGCAGACTTTGTTTCACCGAAGATCCTCAACCAAATTTCTGGCTAGGCGAAGGGCTTTTCCCGGCTAGCGAGGCGGAGGAGGAGCGGGCCGACCAAAGCGGGCTCGTGCCCGCTGC
>CAYHWW010000229.1:0-4510 GCA_964360145.1 uncultured Oligoflexia bacterium
GTGGAGCCGCGAGGACCCGACAACGAAGCAGATGGCCCTTTATCGACGATCTACCGTTTATGGACATTTCTTCAGCCCCGGCCTATTCTCTGAGTAGGTCCCGCGCCGGTCTTCGTGCGCGTGCGACGGAAAAACCATGACAACCGCGACTCCTCCAGATTCAGCGCCGCCTGGAATGTTCTCATGCGCAGAGCTAGAGGACCGCTTTCTCTCATGGCCCTTGAAGGCTCTGGCGCCGGGCACGCAACTCCCCGGGAACATCTACATCTGCGTGGGTCACAAATTCGTGCGTTTTCGCAACGCTGACGACCTCATGACGTCGGAGGATTTCGACCGCCTCCTCATCAACCGCGTTGGTTTTGTGTTCATCAGAATGGGGGATTACCCCCAGTTCAGGGCATGGACCAAGTCCATTGAAGCCCAGGAACGCAAGCAAGACCTCGCGGGCGCCGCGCCCGAGCAGGTGCCCATCATCGAAGCTTCCCGCGAGGTTCGTCGGACGGCGCTCGATTTATTTCAGTCGCCGTCCAGCGATGAGGCCGTCCAGCAAGCCGTCACCTCCTCCAAAGCCCTTGTGACTCAATTTATGGAGAAGCCTTTTGCACTCAGTAATTTCAAGCAACTCCAAAAATATGGACGAGGTCTTTCGGATCACTCGGTGAATGTTTCCGTCCTCAGCGTTTTTCTCGGTCTCCGCATGGGTTACACAAGCCAACCCATTTTGGAGCACCTCGCCCTCGGGGCGCTTTTCCACGACATCGGGAAGGTCCTCCTCAAGGCGGGGGAAGGCGAGGCGGTCAGCGGCGCGGCACTGACGGGGGGCGAGCCGTTGCCCATGGAGAAGCATCCTGAAATCGGTGAGATGTCCCTTGAGAAATCCAAGCAGATTTCCAAGGAAGTGAAGCTCATCGTCCATCAGCATCACGAATTCTTCGACGGCACCGGATACCCTCAGGGGTTGAAGGCCAACTCCATCTACGATTTGGCCCGTCTCGTCGCCATCGCGAACATCATTGATAACATCATCACCGAAACTCCGGGCGAGATGAAGGCCCGCATCGCCGTCGCCATCTCAAAGTTGGAGACTGATTACCAAGGCAAGCTCGACCCCAAGAAGCTAGAGAAAGTGATTCGCATCCTAAAAAGCGACCTCGCTTAGGGCAAATGCTGACGAACGAGATTCAACAGGGCCTCTCGCCGCCGGAGCAGTGCGGAAATACGAGCGCTAGAAAGCGTGTGTCCCAGTCGATCACGAATTAAATGAGGGGTCGCAAGCATCAGCCGCGCATAGAAGTCCTGCAGGTCATCACGGGAGATGCGGTCAAATTCGATGCGCTCAGCTCGCAGCTCTTTCGTTGAAAAGGCAAAGCTGTTGTCGATGGCGTAGAGACGCCCATCTTGTTTTGACACGACTATATTTCCTGGGTTTCGGTCAAAATTATCGATGAGTGCGTCAAACAGCATGAGCGAAGGGTCCGTAGCATAGGGCTCGATATTCAGGTCACTGCCAGACTTGGATCCTGCAATGAAGTATTGCAGAGACCGCGGTGGCTTCCCGGGTATGACCACCGTGACGGGCACTCGATGATAACCCAATAATCCATCCAGCTCATACGATCCTGCTTCCGCGTACACGTCGTTCAGCGGGTCTGGCGTGGGGTCATGAATTTTCTCCACAGCCCGCTTCCCATTTGATAACCAAACGAGTCGAGCTCCGGTGGAACCACCAGAAAGCCTGTATCCCAACAAAGAAGCAGATTCGCGCATCGACGATCTGATTTGAGCCTCCAACGCGTCTGCCGCTGGGTTCAAATCATGGTCTCTGAGGATTCTGCTTGCTTCAAAATGGAGGCCACTGCGGAGGAGCTGTTGAAACCGCGCTCGTTCTGATGAGGGCAACGCCTTGACGTCTTGTCCGACTTCAACGTTGGAGGGGGCTAATGATTGCTGGAGGGCCCGAAGCACGGCCCTGAATAACGTAGGGGGAGCCGCGCAGTCGCGTTGTGTGTTTGGTTCACCATGTAGCGCGAAGACGAGGCAAAGAAGCCCGCCCCAGGGTTTGGGCCTGTTTTCCGAGGTACCCACAAGACCTTCAAATCTTTGTTATTTATAGATCCCGGCGCAGCTCGCGGGCGAGTTGCGGATCCCGCCGCTCGATCTGGCGCAGGAGTTTCTCGCGGAAAGCAGGGTCTGCCACGCGCAGCATTTCCAAGACTTGGCCGCGGCCATCCACGGGGATGAGCTTTTCTCTCGACGTCGCGGGGACTGTGGTTTTCTTTTCCAGATCCATGGTTTCCTTTCAGCGGGAACAGGTTGACCCGCGCACGGCCTTACGACCGTTCCAACTTCTCGTTGCGCCGCCTCATTTCCATGGCGGCTTGCTCGTACTTGCGTCTCATCTCGTTGAGGATCTTTTCGTTATCGGTTTTAGTCTGGGTCAGGCGGTCGTGGTGGGCTTTTTTGATTTTCTCGAGCTCCGCGTCCGCCCCGAGTTTCTCCTCTTCCACGCGCTTGCCATGGGCGGAGCGGACGTCAGTGAGTTTTGAATCCACGTCTTCTTGCTCGCGGGAGAGATCCACCTTGTAGGCGTTCTGGGTGTCTTCTAAGGCTTTTTGCTGATGGGCGATGGTTGCTTCCAGCTCCGTGCGCATTTTGTCTTTGAGCTCAGCGAGCTTGTCACGCTGCCGCGTTTCCAGCTGCTGCTGATATCTTGACATGTCTGGGGATATGCCCATTTCGGCCATGCATTCATAATAGCCCGAGAAAGACGCGCCGCAGAACGGGGCTGATTTTGACTAGGCAGATATGGCCGGGTGTGGGTAGTGTCGCGCATATGGCTGCAACCCCGGTGCCCTCATCCATTACAAAGCATTCCAACACCGAGATGGCGGTGAAGTGGGACAACGGTGACACGACCTTGATCCCCTTCCTGGAGCTCCGCATCCAGTGCCGCTGCGCGGAGTGCGTCGATGAATGGACTCGCAAGCGCAAGGTCACCAAAGCCCACATCAAGCCCGATATCAAGCCGCTGGCAGTGGATCTCGTGGGCCGCTACGCGGTCCAGATCCGTTGGAGCGATGGCCATAGCGCCGGCATTTACCCCTTCGAGCTTTTGTATCAAATAGCGAAAGGAACGGAGCCCACATGAAGGATCGCGAACTCGTCTTCTTAGCGGCAAAACGTACGGCTTTCGGCGCCTTTGGCGGTTCCCTTAAGGACGTGAACCCCAGCGACATGGGCGCTTCCGCATCCAAGGCGGCGCTCACCCAAGCGGGCGTCGATGCAAAAGCCATCGAGCACGTCATCGTGGGCAACGTCATTCAATCCACGGCGGACGCCATCTACTTGCCCCGGCACATCGGCCTCAAGGCCGGCGTGCCCAATGAAGTGCCAGCCCTCGGTGTCAACCGCCTCTGTGGCTCCGGCTTTCAAGCCATCGTCGATGCCCAACATCAAATGCTCGCCGGTGACACCAATGTGGCTTTGGTGGGCGGTGTAGAGAGCATGAGCCTCGCGCCCTATGTGATCCGCAGCGCTCGCTGGGGCATGCGCATGGGCACCGGTCCTCTCGAAGATTCTTTGCTCGCAGGCCTCACCGATTCCTACTGCGGCTGCCCCATGGGAATCACCGCTGAAAATCTCGGCGCCAAGTACGGCATCACTCGCGATCAGGCTGATGAGTGGGCTTTGATTTCTCAGCAGCGCACGAAGGCGGCCCAGGACAAGGGCGCCTTCAAAGATGAGATCGCGCCCTATGAGATCAAAGACAAGAAGGGCAACGTCACGGCCTTCGCCCAAGACGAGCATCCCAAGCCCGAGACCACTGTTGAGAGCCTGAAAAAGCTGAAGCCCGTATTCAAAGATAACGGCATGGTTACCGCCGGCAACGCCAGCGGCATCACTGACGGTGCTGGCATGCTGGTTGTCGCTACCGCCGCCTATGCCAAGAGTAAAAATCTGAGGCCCCTGGGTCGTCTCGTGTCCTGGGGCATCGCAGGTGTCGACCCCAGCATCATGGGCATCGGCCCCGCGCCCGCCTCCCGCCAAGCGCTGAAGCGCGCGGGCATGAGCATGGCTCAAATGGATCTCGTGGAAGTGAACGAAGCCTTCACCGCCCAGTTCCTAGCTGTAGAAAAAGAGCTGGAGCTCGACCGTAACCGCACCAACGTGGACGGCGGCGCCACCGCCATCGGCCATCCGTTAGCTGCCAGCGGCGCTCGCATCACCAGCCACTTGCTTTATGCCCTCAAGGCCCGTGGTAAAAAGTATGGCCTCGGCACCGCCTGCATCGGCGGCGGGCAGGGCATCGCAGTTATTGTCGAAGCGTTCTAAAGACCACGCCCCCGCCGTGTCCCGGGCAGCCTTTGCCCGGAATCCCACGGCATCAAACAGAATCAGTTGCATTTCATGGGAGGGGGGGTAGGTTTAAAGGCAACATATATCTACCATGGGGGTAACGATATGCGCGCAAGACTTACGGTGTTAGTGATGGTCTCTTTGATGTCCACTT
>CAYHWW010000230.1:0-1529 GCA_964360145.1 uncultured Oligoflexia bacterium
TTTTCGCCTTCAGGCCGGCGGCCCCAACGACGAAAAGCCAGCGATGGGGTTTGTCTTTATTTTCCGCATCATAACCGCGCTCTTGCTGGCCCAGCTTTGGGCTGGCAACGGGTCGTGCCCTACCCATGCCCAGCGATTGCGGCGGGTGACCTATGAAGTTTTCAATCAACGGGTCTCGGTGAAGCAGCCCAAGCACCAAGAGGAGCTTGATCTCGGCAGGCTCTTCGGTGGCAGGGATCAGGTCTTCTTAGGCTTACAGCCCAATGGACACTACTATCTCATGGTTGGGAATGTGCGCTCCGAGGGCGACATGTTAAGCACGTATGCCGAGATCAGCGTGGGGGAGTCCCCGTCCCCAAGTCCTGGCTATCTCATCCGCTTCCCCCGTATCCCACGGAAGCAGGTCCGGCAGTGGATCGCCACCATGTCTCGTAGAACACACGTGAATGGCTTCAGAATCTCCTGCGTCCATTCCGCATGCACGGCACTCAGGGATGGGTTTGGCATCCGCATCGCGGGAAGCTCAGGCCCTGATGTACTCCTCACACCAGCCCTGCGCCGCATCCTCGAAAATGGCTTTGTGGATGCGAAGGGTAGACCTGTACGCATTGAGATTTATCAAACCTCCTCGGACGTCGTGCCTCCGGCGCGACTCGCAGAGCGCTATAAAGCCTATGACCGCTTCTACACCGCAGCCTCTGTGGCTCGTTATGCCAGTATTGGAGTCCTCATTCTTGGGGGAGGCTCAATGGTCTACATTCTGCTCCAAACACCCGACGGGCCGCGGGACACGGCGCAGTGATCAAACTGAAGACGCTGACTTGAGCTCGGGCTCGCGCAGCCTGAAATCTTTGACCATGGGGGCCTCAGAGGCTAAGTTGGCGGCGCCATGGCCATCCACCAGTTCGAAATCGGCAACCACCGCAACTTCATCTACCTCATCGAGTCCAACGGGCAAGCGGTGGTGGTGGACCCCCAGCGGGACCTGGGGCCGTGGGTGAACCTGCTGGAAGAGCGCGGCACCAAACTCGTCGGCTGCGTACTCACCCACACCCATTGGGACCATGTGGCGGGCGTGGCGGATACGGTACGGCGGTTCAACGTACCCGTATGGGTCCATCTGCTCGATGAGCACCGGCTCGCCACGGAGCCCGTGCTTGTGGCCCGCGCCGTGCGCCACCTCGACCCCGCCGTGCCGCTCATGGTGGGTAACTTGGTTATCGAGACCATCCACGCACCGGGCCACAGCGCCGGCGAAGTATGCCTCTTGGTTAAAGAACCGGGCGAAGGCCCCTGGAGCCTCCTCACCGGCGATATGTTGTTCGTGGGGGACTGCGGGCGCACGGATTTACCCACCGGTGACGTCGGCCAGATGTTCCACACCCTACAGCGCCTCAAAGAGCTGCCGGATGACACCGTGATCTATCCGGGGCACAACTACGGCGTGACCCCCACCTCCACTCTCAGCCATGAGAAAAATCACTCCCCCCCCTTCCTCTGCAAAACCGTTGAGGAACTTGATGCTCTCT
>CAYHWW010000230.1:1629-4481 GCA_964360145.1 uncultured Oligoflexia bacterium
GTGACGCCACGGCCCCAGGAGGGCAACCCGAAGCCCCGCATGAGCCGCATCGTGGAAAAACGGGCGCTGCTCAACCGCCTGGGCTTCAACAACCGCGGCGCCGACGCCCTTGAAAACGAGATGCGGCGCTGGGATGAGCGCCCCATCCCCGTGGGCGTCAACATCGGGAAGAATAAAGACACCTCCGAGGACCACGCCCTGGATGATTACGAAACGCTCTTGAAGCGTTTCGCGGGACGGGCGGATTACTTCACGGTCAACGTGAGCTCACCCAACACGCCGGGGCTGCGGGCGTTGCAGTCCGCGGAGTTTTTGAGCCGCCTGGGCGCGGTGATCACCGCCATGAAGCTGCCGCGGCCGGTGTTCGTGAAGTTGGCGCCGGAGTTGGGGGCCGATGAACTTGCCGCCGTGTGCGCACTCTGCGGCCCGGGCAAGGCCTTCACGGGGTTGGTCCTCACCAACACCCTCATGACGGACAGGGGAGGCATCTCCGGCGAACCCCTGCGGGAGCGCTCCATGGCGGCCCTCAAAGCGGCGCGGCGCCTCCTCGACCCTGAGGTCCCCGTCATTTCCGTGGGGGGCCTTTCATCCGCCGCGGATGTGCGGGAGCGCATGGCCGCCGGTGCCACGGCGGTGCAGCTCTATAGCGCTTTGATTTATGAAGGGCCGGGCCTGCCCGGGCGCATCCTGCGGGAGCTCGCGGATACATGAAACCCCCGCGGCCGGTTTTGGTCTTTGACGGCAATTGCCTCTTTTGCCGCAAGTGGATCCGCCGCTGGTATCGCATCACCGGGGACGCGGTGGAGTATGTCAGCTCCTGGGACGGCACGCGGCGCTTTCCCCAGGTGAAGCGCCGGGACTTTGACGGCGCGGTGTACTTCTTTGAAGCGGATGGTTCCGTATTCCGGGGAGCGTCCGCGGTGTTCCGCACCCTGCGCTGGACCCGGGGCTGGGAATGGCTCGACGAGCTCCATGCTCGATCGCCGGTTTTTCGCGGCGTAACCGAGGGCGTATACGGGTTCGCGGCGCGACACCGAGGGTTCTTTTCACGGGTCACCTGGTGGCTCTGGGGCCCTGGCTTCAATGGCAGAAGCAACGCCCTCGGATTGTCTCTTTTCATCCGTGCGCTGGGCATCGTCTTTGCGGTGCATTTTTTCTCGCTGCTGCCCCAGGTCCTGGGCCTCTTCGGCGAGGGCGGCCTCTACCCCGCCCAGACCTACTTGCAGTACATGGGCAGCGAAATTGGCGCCGATGCGGGGCTCTACCTGCCATCTTTATTTTGGTGGAACGCCACAGACAGTGCGCTGCATGCCGCATGCACTGTCGGCGGAGCGCTGGGACTGGTGGTCGCCGCCGGTGTATTGCCGGGGCCCCTGCTCTTATTGCTCAGCATCCTCCAGCTTTCCTTCATCACCATCGGTGGGGAATTTTTGCAGTTCCAGTGGGATTCGCTCCTCGTGGAATGCGGAATCCTCGGAGCCCTCGTGGCGCCATGGTGGAGGTTGACACCGCCACGGCACTTGAACCTGTATGACACCCGCCCCACGACCCTAGGGCGCTTTTTGCTGCTCTGGCTTTTTCTGCGTCTCGACTGGGGCGCCGGCATTGTGAAGTGGAACAGCGGCGACCCCGCCTGGCGAGATTTCACCGCGCTCGCCTACCACTACTTCACCCAGCCCCTGCCCAACACCATGGCCTGGTTCTGGCATCAGCTGCCGTTGTGGTGGCACAAGATCAGCGCGGTGTTCATGTTCGTCATCGAAGGCGTGCTGCCCCTGCTGGTGTTTGCACCGCGGCGCCTCCGCTGGATCCCCGCGGTGGGGTTCGTGGCGCTGCAGATGCTCATCATCGCCACGGGGAACTTCGGCTACTTCAATGGGCTCAGCCTCGCGCTGTGCTTGCCGCTGCTCGATGACCGTCAGTACCGGTGGGTGGCGGCGCGGCTGCCCTGGGTGAGCCTGCGCCGGGTGCGGCGTTTTGCGGCGCGGAAGCTTCTTCCCACGGGAGCGTTGCGCCCCATGCTGGCTGCCGCCTTCACCGTGCTGGTGCTGCCCGTGGGGGTATTCATTCTGGACCAGCAGGCCTTCGGCCCCCCGGGGCATTTTCTCTGGCTGCGGCGGCCGGCGCTGCTGGCGCAAAATTATTCGCTGGTGAACCCCTACGGTTTATTTGCCGTCATGACTCGGTCACGACGGGAGATTGAGATCGAAGGCAGCCGGGACGGTGGAAGGACTTGGGCCACCTACGCATTGCCGTACAAACCTGGCGCCGTGGAGCGACGCCCTCGGCAGGCGGCCCCCTACATGCCGCGACTGGATTGGCAGCTTTGGTTCGCCGCGCTGGATGAGGGGCTGGTGCCCCCGGGCAGTGGCAAGCCTCAGCGGAGACGCAAGGGCCTTGCCGCAGACGACGTGGAACCCAAGCCGCCAAAGCATGTGCCGCAGGTGCTGCGCAACCTCTCGACGCGGTTGTTCGAAGGCGCTCCGGAAGTATCGCGACTCTTCACCACGGACCCCTTCGCCGGTGGACCGCCACCACGCAAGCTGCGGTTCCGCATCTATGATTATCGGTTCACGACGTGGGGCGAAGAGGGTTGGTGGCGGCGGAAGTTGCTGAATCGCTTCGACCTGGTCCCGGAACGCACGGATTGATGGGTTCCTTGCAGAGATGATGGACATCTTCCGCCGGAACCCATCAATCCGTATGTTCCCGAAAAAGCTGAGGTATTAAAGTCCAATATGGAGGAGCGGAAATGCCCATCATCAAGGCGCGACGACGAAGCGCTAGCAGCGCGCTATCGCAAGGAGGAGCAACGAAGAGGATGGGCATTTCCGCCCTCCCCGTAGGGCCGC
>CAYHWW010000231.1:0-4370 GCA_964360145.1 uncultured Oligoflexia bacterium
ACGCCTCTTTGTATTGGTGGCGCGCCGAAAGCAGCTCGCAGTCCTGGCGAGCCTTCAACACACGGTTGGTCTCTGTCTCGAAACCGTGAGCTGGTATCGCAAGCAAAACCAATAGCAATATTATTGGCTGCCAACCGATCATCCGACGAAGAACCTGCGTTCAAGGCGACGCACGATACCTGGGCGCGCTTTGAGCACCACGGGGATGCCGCGGATCAGCGACGCCACGGCGCCGGGGTCCCCGGGCACCCCACCCTCCACCCAAACGTTCAGTGGAGGCGTGCCTTTGATGACGAGGTGATCGCCGGGGCGCTCGGCCTCAAGGTAGACCCGCAGATCCAAATCGATGACGCGCTTGCGATCCAACTCGCCCCAGGCTTTCTGCCGATACCCAACCACATGGTCTTTTTTAATGGTGAGGGACGCCGTGCTGATGGCCTTGGCCGCGAGCATGGGCTCGAAAGTCTGGCCCGTGTCGGTGAGCTTCCAGCCCATGTAAGCGGCGATGAAGTCCAGGGACTCCAAAAGGCCCGTGGGGGCGATGCGGCCCGCCTCCACTGCTTTGCGGAAGGCAGCCTCGTCCAAACCCACGCCGATGCGGCGCTGCAGGGGCTGACGCCGCAGGCTGGCGTTGACCACGCGGCTGACCTTGATCTGCTCGATGGTCTGGCAGACTTGAACAAAAGTGGCGGGCAGGACATCCATGACGAAGCCGGGGTTGACGCCGGTGCCCATGAGGGCCACTTCGTTTTTCACGCAGGCGTCGTTCAAGGTTTCAGCGATCTTGGCGTTGCGCACCCAGGGGAAAAAAAGCTCTTCCGTGGCGGAAACCACCGGGATTTTGGCCCCGATGATCTCGAGGAGCTGGGGCACCGCGTTCTTCAGGCTCGACGTCGTGGTGTGGATGATGACGTCCGGATGGGCGGCCTTCAGCAATTCTTGGAAGCTGCCCCAGGCTTTGACGCCACGGCTCTCCGCCCAAGCCAGGGACTCGGCTACGATGTCCACGGCCCCCACCAGCTCAAGACGCTGGTTGGAAAAGAAATTCTCATTTTGAATGGCCTCAAAGACCATGCGGCCGATGGAGCCCAAGCCGTAGACCGCTACTTTTGTCTTCGACATCAGCTTTGACTCTGCTGAACAAAACAGCGACAGTAAAGGCAAATGTCCAGTTTGCCGAACCCAGCGACATCTTCTTGGAAGCGTCTCGTCTTATTCGACATCGACGGTACGTTATTGTGGGGTGGCGCCCTTTGGAAAGAATGCTTCCTTGGGGCCCTCGACCACTACTACCCGGGCCTCGAATTCCCCCGAGTGCCCTTTGGGGGCAAGACCGATATCCAGATCTGCCGGGAGCTCATGGAAAAAGCCCGCTTCTCCGAAGATGAAATTCATCGCGGCATCCAGCGGGTAGTGGACCTCTACGTGGCCCGCGCCCAGGAGGCTGCCCTCCATCGCAGCCACGAAGTCACCGTACTGCCCGGTGTCACGGACGTGTTGGAGCGTTTGGCACGGCACCCTGAAATCCTCCTGGGCCTTCTCACCGGCAATGTGCGCCATGGCGCGGAACTGAAACTTTCCACCGTGGGTCTCCAAGACTATTTCAAGGTCGGCGTCTACTGCGACGATCATCCTGATCGCTACGAAATGCCCGCCATCGCGGTGGATCGCGTGCACCAGCAGTTCGGGCGCCGCTTCAGCGGCAAAGAGATCGTCATCATCGGCGACACCATCCACGACGTGAACTGCGGCAAATCCATCGGCGTGCGCTCCATCGCCGTGGGCACCGGCCATGGCGTGCCCCTTGAAGACCTGCTGGCCCAGGAGCCAGATTACTATTTCAGAGACCTCTCGGCGACCCATGAGGTGTTGAGCGCCATCCTGGAAGAAATCCCATGACCGCCCCCCGCATGGAAGGCCCCTTCCGGGTATTCGTGGGGCTGGCGCCCCAAGGCTATTTGCAGTCAGAAAGCCTGGGGGCCGTCATCCGCGAAGGCATTCGATTCTGCCAGCTGAACCATAAGCTCACCGGTAAAGTGGTCATCCGCCCGGATCTTTCCGGCGCCGATGAATCCTTCTCTCCCTACTGCTACACCAACCCCCAGATCGTGCGCGAAACGCTGCAGATCCTCGCGGGGCCTCCTTTTTTCCGGGAAGACGTTTTTGTCGCGGCTCAAGCCCCGGGGATTTTCCGCACCACCCACGCGCTGCTGCAGGCCCATGGCAGTCTGCACACTTTTAAAAGTCGCGGCTACTACGGCCTCACCACGCTGTTTCCCCACGCTAAAATTGAATCCATTGAGGACGGCCCGCTGCGGCGTTATCTTCTCGGCAAGGACGGCATGGTCTCGGGCGATGCCACTGCCGCCGGGCCGCGCCCCCGCTTTTGGTCGGAGATCCTGGGCTCCGGGCACTTCTTTGACGCCGATTGCCTCATCTACGCGCCGAAGATCCGCTCAAGCCTCATGACCGGCGGCTTCAGCGGCGCGCTGAAGCTGGGGGGCATGGGCAATCTCGTGTTCGACCAAGCCACCCGCGGGCAGGACCTGCACAACGACCGCCGCATCGTGGATATGCTGGAGGTGGCTTGCCCCGACATTGTCATTGGCGATGGCATCATCATCCCCTTCGGCGGCCACGAGCTCACGGCGCCTGCCCACGAACTGGGGGTGGTGCTGGTGGCCAACAACCCCGTGGCCCACGATTTGGTGGCGGCCCATATTTTAGGTGTGGATCCAGCGGGCATCGGTCACTTGAAAATCGCCCAAGAACGGGGCTGGGGGCCCACGGACCTCAGTAAAATCACCCTGGGCGGCGCGGGGGCGGAAGGCCTTGGCATGCTGCGGGCGAAAACGGCGCTGTGGACCAAACCGCCGCAGACCCTTACGAGCTTCATCAAGAACTTTGAAGAGAGCGACCCCGTGAGGCGCTTCCCCTTCGAGGTGCTGGATGGTGGGGGGTTTGAACCCTCCGGCGTCCACGGCGCTTTTTTAAGCTGGCTCTATTTGAACTACGACGTGCCCTCCCGCCGGGCCGCCATGGCGCGATGGCCCAAGGCCACGGTGGTGCTGGCGCCCACGAATCAATTGCCGCGGAACCGCCGGGTCTATGTGCTGGGGGACCGGGCCATGGCGGAGTTCCGCAAGAACATCGTGGAAACCCGCTTCAGCTTTCAGTGGGGATCACGGCAGTTTCTCTCCGTGAGATTACGCAACGGCCGACGCCACAGCGTCGTGTTCCAGCCCGGGTCGCCGCCGCTGGAACGGGATCTTTGCTTAACCTTTCTCATGGGCTCAAAGCTGCGCATCCGCACGGGCATGTTGCGGCTAGCGCTGCACCAGGGGGCGCCGCGACGGCAGGAGCGGAACACCGCCGCGGCCTATGCGGCTGCGCCGCTTGCATCGACGCTCGACATCAAACGCAACCACTGGTGGGTTGGGGCTTGAACGCTGGGATTTATTCGAGGATGGGGGGCGGGCGCTGATTTCCCGCCTGGACCATCAAGTACCCATATGTGAGGGCAAGTGCCGTGAATGCCGCGCCAGCCAATACGTTTGAGGCGATGAGTGCACCCCGCGGCGCCAATGCATAGTTACCTCCCGACTGCACTATCGCCGCTGCGAACATCGCCATTGCCGATATTAAAGCGACAGAAAAAAGGAATGAAAAGATCAAGACAGACGCTACTCGTGCGTCATTATTATAAAGTTCAAGTGCGTCATCACTCTGAGCCTTTGCACTAGGCACGGCAGCATCATAGATTTTATGAAGCAAGTTCGTATGGCTGCTGTCCCGAGGCACGCTGTTCGCCAATGTCTTCGCGGCACGCTCCATGCGCAGACGAACGCGTGCGCTGTCCTCGGTGGGCGAGAAGCTCACGGACTGCATGCCGAGACGGCGACTGAATGCGGCGTCATAGGCCGCCATGCTAACCCGTGTGGCGCCACCGGCCACAGAGGTGCTCCGCACCTGAATGCCGTAGGCCGCGACCCCTGCACGGGCGGGGATGCTCATGCGGAAGGCGCTCTGGCCGCCGCTCAATAAATCAGAGACGTGGGTGCTCTCGCTGGCGGCGCCCTCCGCCGCAGGCACCGTGCTGAAACCGATGCCCAGGGCTTCTAGGCTTTTCCCCACGTTGGCGAGCTGCGCACGCTGACCATCCACATCGATGGCGGCAATGGCCGCTTCTTGCGCCTCTTGGGCCGGCGAGCGTTTGGCCCCGCCCCGCGCTGACTCCGCCGCCCAGGCCGCCTGGGTCGTGACCAGCGTGAACAAAATGGAATAGACGGTGACGTGCTTCAGCATGGTTCCTCCAGGGAATGGGTAGTGCCTTGATAAAGCATACTGATTTACCCCACCCCGCCGCAACC
>CAYHWW010000232.1:0-4349 GCA_964360145.1 uncultured Oligoflexia bacterium
TTCGACGCCCCCCAGACCACCGACCCGGCCACTCCGGCCAAAGAGCCTGCGGCGAAGGCAGCGCCCGCGCCGGCAGCCGCACCGCCCCCTGACGACGGCCGTGTGACCCGCTTGGAGGCCACTGTCGAGAAGCTGGTAGGCACTCTGAACCGCTTGGCGGACACCCCGGCCCCCCAGGCCCCCCGCGGGGGGGCGGGGGGGGGGGGCCCACCACGACAACGAAGCTATGCGGGAAAAGCCCGAGCCTACCGATAGGGGAGGAGGTAGTTGCGGGTTGTTGCACCTGCGATGGCAGCACACGCCCCCGTAGTGGGGAGGCAGGTGAAACCGACGATTCCCCGATTGTCGTTGTCGAGGGTGGTAGACACCCGGATGTGCTCGGAGTCACAGGCGCTGATGGCGGGAGAGGCGCTGGTGATGAGGTTCGTGGCAGTGGACCAGCCATCCGTGGTGGAGTAGCGCAGCCCCACGGGGTAGCCGCAGCCGAGAATGTTCACAAGGCCAACAGCGAGCAGCATGTTGCCGTTGTTGTCGATGGAAATCGACATGTGCTTGAATTCCAGCCCCGCGACGGGAACATCGTATGTTTTCACCACAGGCCACACGCCACTGGAAGAGCGCACGCGGATGGCGATGGTGTCGGCATCCCTGGAAAACAGCAAAGCTCCCTTGCTCCCATCGGGGCTGGTGGCCATGGCATAGGCGAAGTGCTCACTGCTTTCCGCGGGGTTGAAATCAAGGTCATCCAGATTGGCGATTGACGTGGCACCGACCGTATCGGGATCCCCATCCCCATTGGCATCACTGAGGTTCGCCGTATACATGTAGAGATCCCCCGTCCCCACGCCAGCAACCGCTCGCGCGAAGAACGCGGTGACATAGGTAGAGGAGTCCGCGAATATTTTGGGGCTCCACAGCACGTCGTCGGTGACCGCCGCATTGAGCTCGATATCGATGGAGCTGCCGCTGATGGATGTCACGCTCTGGTTGCGACCATAGAACATGCGCAGACCCACATTGTAGTCCTCGGGGGTGGCAGGGGTAGCCGACGTGACTTGGGCGACCCAGGCATTGCCGGACCCATCCGGGATGTAGGCTACGTCAAGGCCCTGGCCCGTGGCCGGGGCGGCACTGTCCGCCATGGCCGTGGCCTCTTCAATGCTGGCGCCAGCGCCACCCATGAAGGTGATGGCCACGGGGGATGCGGAACTCCATCCATTGAACGGGGAATATCGCTTGATGTAGGTTGGCGAGGTATTACCCGCGTCAGGGCCACACCACCCCACGAGGAATCCACCCGCATAATCCTGGGCGGACATCACGTCGCAAAGACCGGGGCCGCGGTTGTCCACTTCCATGGTCGCGGCACTGATGGTGGCAGGGGCCGCCGTGCCGCCGCCACTGCCTGTCCAGGTGTCTGACCCCGCGGCCCGCACCCAGGCGTAGAGGTTGTAAACGGCGCTGCCATTAAACTGAGAGCTCCCGAGAAAAGTCATGAGGGCAGAACCACCATAGGCCTGAGTGATCAAAGGCGCGAAATTGAAAGTCACCGCCGTGGGGCTTCCATAAAAATAACCGCCCAGCGTGGATGGCATGCTCACTGTTGTTGAGCTCACGGATGGAATGGCGGCGAACACGGATTGATTCGTGGGCGGAGTGATGTAGCTGCGATCATATTGACTGAAGGCCACGATGTAATCACCACTGCCGCGGGCGGCCAGCGCCGGTGGGCGGGACGTGTCTTCCGATGCTGCGAACTGGGCATTGCTGCGGTTCACATCGCCGTAGCTCGTGCCTAAATCGCCTGCGACCGCTGTGCCAAAGCTGCGAGAAGGTGACGCGGCACCACCCAGGGAAATATTCGTGGACGAGAAATTCACGCTCTTCGTCGCACCGGGGGCGCCGGAACAGGCCGTGAGGGCCAGCGACATTGTGGCGGCGCAGCGCATTGCGGCCATCATCAATAACTTATGTTTATACGCTGTCATCGGTAGGTGCTCACATAGAGTCGGCGGAAGCCGCCCACGGTAGCTGAAAACACGACGCCCGCTTTGCCATCCCGGGTGACGTAGGCCGTGGGCCGAGAGTTGGTGAGGGTGAAGCCCGAACCGATGGTCTGCTCCACGGAGAAGGCCCCCACGATGCCGTTGAAAAAGCGCGCCCGCACGCCATTGCCCGCGGTGGCCCCGGCGTTCAGCGTCTCGTAGGCCATCATGTACTGCACATCGGTGGCTGCATGGGCGCTGGCGTTGATGGCAAGGCTCGCCCAGCCCACGCCAGAGGTGGTTTCGTCGGTGGCCATGGGCGCCGACCAGCCGCTGGATGCGTAGCGGGTGAAATAGAGGCGGTTGATGCCACCGAGTGCGGCCTTTTTCACGAAGGCAAGCCCTGCGTAGTCGCCAGCGGTGGCAAGTTGGTAAGGCATGTAATTGGTGCGCGCCTGGCCCAAGGGGTCGATGAAGGTGCCGCCGGCGATGCCCTCGTCGGCGATGACACCGATGGAAGTATCCACGGTATCAATCCGCGTGGGAGCTGAGCTGAGAAAGCCCGTGCTGGCAAAGTCCGCGCGGTAGAGCGCGTAGATTCCGCCATCGTACTTCAGATAGAACACGCTACCCGCGCCGTCGCCGCGCATCCATATGCGGGGCATCATGAAACCTTCGCCTGCCGCGCTGGTGAAGCTGTCGACGATGCGGTAGCTGCCGGTGAAGCCGGCGCCGGCCTCGTAGCGTTCGAGCACGAGGAGACTGCTGGTGCCTGCCTCCGCGTTGAGCAACGCATGCACGGCCCAGCCATTGCCCGAGGAGTCCAGCCCCACATCCACGCCGGACATGATGTTGGCGGAGGGCTCTGTCTCGTTATGGCTCGTGGCGAGATAGGTCACCGCGCTTGAAGCAAGATCTCGCACCATGCTGGGGGAAGACCAGGTGCCTGCGCCATCGTAGGTAACGTAGTAGGAGCGCGGATCACCGCTGATGGGGTCCACCATGCATGCCACGACGATGCCTCTACCCGTGGAGTCCCAGGCGGAGCGTGGCGGACAGAGGCCGATCTCGGCGTTGACCATGGTGATCGGTGACGTCGCGTCGGTGAGCCGCGTGGGCACGGTGCCGTTGGTCCAGGGGCCGGCGTTGTCGGCGACTCTGTCGTGGCGAGCGGCGAAGAGATGGAAGGTGTTGTTCGCGGTTTCGCGCCCAATGAAAGCATGGAGCGTCCCAAGGCCATCCTCATGGAGCCAGAGGCCGAAAAGACCGCGCTCCGCCGCCGTTGTGGCCGTGGCGGAAATGCCGCCGACAAGCTCGGTGAAGGTGGCAAAGGATGTGCTTGAGGGCCAGGAATCGGCGCCATAGCCAGACGGAGTGGAAATCACCGCAGTGGTGCTGATGCTAGCCGCCACTGACGAATAGTCCTGAAGGCCAAAGCCCACATACAACCGACCGTCGTAGTCGCCGCTCACAGCTGCGGCTGCGGGGAGTTTCGCGCCATCATAGGCCCCGAGCGCCAGATCCACGAGCGCAGTAGTAAACGGCGTCGCGGCAGGACTCGGTGCGGTCACCGCGGCGGGGTCGATCTGCACGGGTGCGCGCCAGCCCCGAGCGTCCGGCGTGGTCACGAGACCATTGTTTGCAGACGCCGTGGGCGTAGGTGCGGGCCTAATACTGAACGAGGATATTCCCGTGTTGGTTGTGGGATTAGGACAGCCGGTGGCAAGCAACGTCCCGAAGCAGAGGGCGGCGACAAGAACGCGCAACGACGGTTGAGTTCCCGCCACTGCAAATTGAGATTTTCGCTCGATCAAAGCCTCCCCCTTCCCTGTGCATATCGACGGAAAGTCTCGAAAATGTGACTTCCGGGCTGGGGCGAGGGGGGGTGGTATTGCCGGAAGTCACATTTTCGAGACTTGCCGGTCGCGCTACTAGGCAACATAATCCACTAGTGACTGAAATCAAATTGCCTGGGCCCATCGTCAGCGTAAGCTGGCTTGCCACCCATCGAGAACATGCCCGCGTCGTAGTGCTCGATGCGAGCATGAAGCCAGTTACCGCTTCGGGCGCTACGCCACCACTGGAGACCGCCATGCTGCCCGGAGCCCAGGTCTTTGATTTTGATAAAAAAATCTGCGACCAGGAGAGCCCCCTGCCACATATGATGCCGTCGCCGCAGCTGTTCGAAAGGGAAGTGCGTGCGCTGGGCGGTGGCCTGCCAGGTGTATCATCGACATTGGTTTTTATAGCTCGTTGAGAAAGGGCCAGCTGCGAGGCGGAGGGCCGCAGCGAGCGACCAAGGCGCACTTCTGTGCGCCGCGTGGAGCCGCGAGGACCCGACAACGAAGCAGATGGCCCTTTATC
>CAYHWW010000233.1:0-1806 GCA_964360145.1 uncultured Oligoflexia bacterium
TCGGGGTCTGCTTTTAGACCGTACTCCTCAAGAATATTGAAAACCAGGTTGCGTATAGCAGCAGAGTCATCAAGAGTTGCTGTTCGAATTTTCATAAAAATAGGACCTACACCCAAAGAGCCCGGGGCACTTCGGACAGGTCGAGGTGGGGCCGCACCATGGCGAGCTCCCCCACGCGGGGGGCCAAGATGACCCCGGCGACGGCACGAAGGCTGTCCACGACATCCGCGGGCATGGTGGCTGGAGTGTGCCACACCGAAAGATAGGGGATCCGCAGAAACTCCGCCTCTTGACTGGCATCCCAGAGCATGGCGGCAGTGGCGTCGATGCGGTGGCTGACGAAGAGGAGGGCCCGCAGGATGTTGTTTTTGTAATCAACCGTCCATATTGAGTAGGCGTCGTCGGCGACCAAGGCGAGGAAACGGGGTTGGCGACGGTTCAGGAGCCGTCCGTAGATCCGTGAGCGCTCCCAATGCCAATCCAAGTGAAGCAAGTCCGGCACTACGTGGAGGTCGGCCTTCAAGCATGAATAGCGCTCCAAGAGGGGCGACAGGGAATCCCGCTCGGTGAGGCGCTGGGCACGGGTGGTCCCCGCAAGCGGCTTGAGGGATGCTGCAGTGGGGATGAGCCACTCCTCTGAGGGGAGTGGCTTGAAGCCGAGGCGCTCGTAAATGGGGGCGCCGACCTCAGAGTAGAGGTGAAAGCTCACGGGGGTTTGGGGAGTTGCCCCCTCCAGCTGATCCATTGCGCCGCGGATCACGGCACTGGCGTGGCCGCGGCCACGGTGCTTTTCCTCGGTGAAGACGCTGGCAATACCGTAGCTGATGGCTTGTTTTCCTTCTTGGAGGGCCTTCATGCGGAAGGTTTCGCAAGAGGCTAACACTTCACTGGTTTCAGCATGCACGCCGAACCACATCACCATGGCATGCTTGGACCAGGAATGGGCCCGGAGGCAGCGCTCGCGCTCAAGGAATTGGGGCTGAGTGAGAGGCTGACCCCAAGCCCCGTGGGTCAGGGAGTCACGGATGATGGCCTCTGTAGAAGTCGCGGGACGGATGATCGGTGGCATAGGGCATTATTCGGATATTGGCGCCGCTGCTGTCAAGACAGACTGAGCAGTAAACCGTAGACATTGACAAAGTCGGAACCTAAGACTATGTCAGCCCACATATAACGCACCGCGCTGTATCGCACCACATTGGGGATGGCTTGTTGGCCGTTTCTAAAGATTAAATTTATTTACCAAGGCGGCTTCATGAAAAATAAAATCTTCGCTCTCTTCAGTCTCAGCATTCTCTCCTTCGGCCTCGTTGGCTGTGACGATCGCACGACGCCCATCGATACGGTAAAAACCCTTCTCTCCGCACTCCAAGAAGATGATCTTTCTAATTTCCGCAATACCCTGAGCCGCTCCACCCAGGCTAGCCTCGGCACGGCAGCAGCCATGAACGTGCTGAAAGACATCATCGTCGACCGCATTTCGTCAATGGATCGTGCAGTTTACAGGAGCACCGTGGTGCGCCGTGTGGTCAGCGGTAGTGTGACCCTCGTGGATTATCGTGTCCTCATGGTTGACGGCGGCTCCAAGGGCGTGACGTTCAGTGCCCGCTGCCTCACGACAGAGCATACACGCTCTGGTTCCAATCGCAGGGCCGGCGGCGTCGACCAGACTTCCGTCAAGACCCTCTGCTCCATCACTGGCTGGGAATAAGCAAGCTCATGAATCACCGCCGCTGTCGGCATTGCTACGGGTCAATTGCGACAGCGGCGCTGATTGGTTTTTGCCAGAAAAAATTTTGTGGTCCC
>CAYHWW010000233.1:1816-4348 GCA_964360145.1 uncultured Oligoflexia bacterium
CCCCCCCCTTGCGGAATGCCTCGGTCCAAATGCCCACTGCGGCGCTCAGTGGTTATGACCAGAAAAATATTTCTGCTCCAGAGGAAACTATCCGATGTACCAAATTATCCTTCGCGCACTGAGTTCGATCACTGCTGCCTTAACGCTGATCCTGCTGATTACCGGATGCGCGAAAGACCCTTCTGCGACCGCAAGCGTCGGCCTCGTCATCCAAAATGTTTCGTCTTATCAAGACTACGTCTATGCTTCTGGCAGCTACCGCTATTCATTCAGTGCGACAGTGCCCCAATCGGATGCCCAGGCGATGTTGACGATATTCGATGCCTCCGACCCTGCTAATCCAGTCCTGGTTGAGACCCGAGACGTCGGCCCGACCCAAAACTTCCTAGTCGTTGACGACAAACTCGTAGGAATGAGCTGGGGCTACGCTTCAGACGGCTCTCCGCAGGACATGTCAGTCCGCGTGTTCGGACTGGCTGACCCCTCCAACCCAGTCTTCGAAAAAACGATTGCGATCCCGGGTACCTCTGGCGGCCTAGGCGCTGAGTTCAAACAAGTTGCCCAGGGTACGATTCTTTTGAGCCTCGGCGGCGACGGTATCGACTCAGCCTCGGCCACCACCTACGTTGTCAGACTTGCCAATACCGCCGGTACCGAAGTCACTGGCAGTAGCAATCGCGGATGTCGTGAGGCGGTTGGCGTCTCAGACCGCATCTACTGTTTCGCCGCCGTGGGCGAAGGCAGTGGCCGGGTCACGACCTTTAACTTGAGCCCACTCGGCGCCCTCTCCGAAGTAAGCAGCGTCGCCGACTCGACGCTGAAATTCACGCAGGACGCGCAGGCGCTGGATGCCGACACAGTGCTGGTCACCGACCAATACGCTGGCCTCGTCGTTTATGCTCTTTCATCCGGCGCGATCACGGGCTCAACAGTCATTACTGCTGAGACACCTGATAATGACTTTCTGATGTCTGGAATCCAAGGGCCCGGGCCCTCCCTCGTTACGATCCGGACAAACGAAATCCGATCCTACGATCGGATAAATGGCACGGTTTTGTCATCACTCCCTTACCCGGGCTCTCTCGCTCCGTCCTCAGTAGGCGGGACTCAGGTCCGACTTTTGAGTGGGAATACCTACGTTGCGGCCATGGGCGACTACGGCATTCTCTTCTTCAGTGCTGATGTGTCCGGTACGCTGACCAAACTTGGGGGCTACTATCGCTCTTGGTTCAAAACCGGCAGTCATATCGATACCGAAGACTTTAGTGAAGGTTCTTACTAAGCTACTGTTGCCGCACGCGGGCGAAGCTTTGGTAGATGTTCAGATCACCCAAGATGAAACTACGATGCCACCGGCAAAGAAGGCGATTGAGGCTCACAAGGCGACACTTGCCATTGTTTTCGCGTAGCACTGCTCGATTCTCGATTGAGTTGGCAGCCGCATGGGACACTTGGCTGAATGATCGACACCCATCACCACTGCAATCAAGCCTCTCCATTGCAGTGGTGCCAGCAAAAGCCAATCTGGCCGGAAATCCATTTCGTGAAAAACCTTCTTGGTGGTCGACCTGGAGATAACCTGTCAAGAGCCACTCGCCTTGCAGCTCTGACAACAGAGTCCCTGTCAAGCCACGCCAAATCCCATCGGCATTTTCGCGGTTAAAGCGGTCTTCATTCAAGAAGCTCGCGTCCGCGACTTGGTCCCTGAACCGTGCGCGGCTCTTCTTGCTGATCTCGCGCCAGGATGGCGCCGTCAATGCGGCATCGCTATGCAAGTAAGCCGTGATCTTGCGCGCCCCAGAGGAAACACGCGCCCCATAAAAAGACCGTTCAAGCTTGTAAACCGCCTCGTGGGTGATCAACGCGCTTTTGTCTGTTTCTGAAAAATGATCCCAAATATCGCGACTCACCAAAAGACCGTACTCATCGTTAAAGTTCGCGACTTGCTCAACAGCACAACCCTGGGGATAGATCAAATGCCCCGAGTCACGCACGTCAGTCAAGACAACCCCACGGTGCATCAAGCGCATGCGCCCCAGAACCTCATTCACCTCCGCGAGAACCAATCCCCTGTAGTCATCGGCAAAGCCATGTAGCTTATCCAAAGCCGTGATGGATTGCGCCCGAGGCGGCATCGTGCTGTCATTTACCGTCAGACCGTACAACTCACGGGCTTCATAAAGATCAAGCATCCCCGCGGAGATGATACCGCCAGCGCTATCCCGGCACACCACTGCGTCACCGCCATTGCCGACCTCACGGCCCTCGGCGTAGGCGGCAATGCCAATGCTCATCAAAAACAGGCTCAACAACATCATGGGCTTCATTTTTTCTCTCCTAATCTGAAAAACTGCACCGATAGGCAATACACGCTGTCTTTCACGGCATTGCCCGAAATATTTTCTGAAAACTCGCGGCGAAAATTTTTCAATCGCTGCTTGAAACGCGGCAAATCACGACGTGACACTGCGTAAATATTTGTTGAAAACTCGCGCTCATCCACGGGCTGCTCATATAGAGCCTCAATGGCTT
>CAYHWW010000234.1:0-4278 GCA_964360145.1 uncultured Oligoflexia bacterium
GCGTGGAGCGGGCGACGACGACAACGAAGCTATGCGGGAAAAGACCGAGCCTACGCGAGCCTACGTTACCGTAGGAGGCGTAGGATTGTGGACTCCCGTTCCGGTCCTATGGAAATAGTCACCGCGGGGATGCCGAGGCTTTGCTCGATGTATTCCACGTAGGCGTTGAACTCCGCCGGCAACGCGCTTAAGCCTTTGGCCTTGGGGTTGAACTCACCCCAGCCTTTGAAGGTGCGGTACACGGGCTTTGCGTTTTCCAGCTCGCGCACGTTGCTGGGCACGTAGTTCGTGCGCTTGCCGTTGATTTCGTAGGCTTCGCAGACTTTGATTTCGGGGAGCCCGCAGAGCACGTCGGCCTTCATCAGCGCGATGCCCGTGAGGCCGTTGGTCTCCATGGCGTAGCGTAAAGCCACCATGTCGAGCCAACCCGTGCGGCGGGGGCGGCCCGTGGTGGCGCCGAATTCCTTGCCTTTGCTGCGGATTTCTTCACCCAAGGCGTCATGCAGTTCCGTGGGGAAGGGCCCCGCGCCCACGCGGGTGGTGTAAGCCTTGGTAATGCCGATGATGTGATCGAGAGCTTTCGGCCCCACGCCACAGCCCGTGAAAATGCCACCGGTGATGGTGTTGCTGCTGGTGACGTAGGGGTAGGTGCCGTGGTCCACATCGAGCAGCGTGCCCTGGGCGCCTTCGAACAAAATGGGCTTCCCCGCGGCCAGGGCCTCTTGCACCATGACCCGCGTGTCTTTGATGAAGGGCCGCAGGCGCTCACCGATTTTCAAAGCCCAGTCCAGCATTTCGCCGGCGTTGAAGGTGGGTTGCTTGAAGTGATGCTGGAGCAGCACGTTTTTCTCCAGCAGCGCCGTCTCAAGCTTGCGCTGCAGCAGCTCACGGTCGAGGAGATCCCCCACCATGATGCCCCGGCGGGCCACTTTGTCTTCGTAGGAGGGGCCGATGCCGCGCCCCGTGGTGCCGATCTTGGCTTTGCCGCTGGCTTCTTCACGGAGTTTATCGATCTGCTTATGGTACGGGAAAATCACATGGGCGCGCTCGCTCACGAGGATGCGGGTGCCGCGTTTTTCGCTGATCAAGCCTTTCGCCACCAGGGCGTCCACTTCTTGGAGGAACACCTCGGGGTCCAGCACCACGCCGCTGGCGATGATGCAGGTTTTATTTTCGTGGAGCACGCCGGACGGGATGAGGTGCAGCACGGTTTTGACGCCATCCACCACCAGGGTGTGGCCAGCGTTGTTGCCGCCTTGGTAACGCACGATATATTCCGCCCGCTCGGAATAGATATCGACGATCTTGCCCTTGCCCTCATCACCCCATTGCGCGCCAAGAACAGCGATATTCTTCATGGCGCCGTAGTATCGCGACCGACCCCGTTGGTACAGGGGTTGTTGAGAATTTGACCAGTGCCTCAGGGCTGCGGGTCAATGGCGGGGAGGGTGCTGTTCCAATCGCCGAAGTCGTTGTTTCCAGCCGTACCATTATCCGCGTCTTCGCCGGTTTCAGTATCAACGTCGGTGATGACGAGGGTGATGCTGTATCGATCCTCCGTCCATGATTTCATGCAAGTCGCTGAGTAGTCGCGGAGGGTATTGGCGATATAGCCGTCTCCGCCTGGGGTATAGGTCGGGCGATTCACCGTGCGGTCTCTGAGCGCATTTGTCTCGCTGCTCAGCTGGTTAGATACCCAGCGGTTAGTTCGCTTGGTCAAGCTGTTCCCGCTAGCGATCGTGTATGTGTTGCTATACGTGCTTGTGGTGGGACTTACATAGAGACCGGTGTAGGTCGGGAAGGACGATACAAGGGTAGTCGCTGGACCATTGAAACATGCCGCAGGGAGAGTCGATGTTGTCAGGGGCGGCGCAAACGCCGCAGCTACTGAGCAGTCCACGACGGCTGTGCTCCCGAGGGGCGTGAATGCCGCAGCTGTGGAGGCTTGATAGAAGTAGGGCCGGAAGATCAGCTGAGGACAGAGGCTTCCCGTGCCGGTTTCAATGGTAATGTAGGTGGTACCATAAAAGAGCTTACCTTCAGGCACGGCGGCGGTGCAGGCAAGGGTCGTTCCATCGGCTGCTGTGCTGGGTATGCTGCAGTCCGCATAGGTGCTGCGATCAAAGCCAGTCTCCCATGCCACCTCTACCTTGACCCTTAGGGCCGCCGTAGTGGTGGTGGTGCTGCTCCCGGAGCTGGTGGTCGTGGCGGTTGTCGTGGTGGTTGTGCCGCTGCCGCTGACTTTTTCGGAGCATTGTGAAGCGGTCATGCCCGTGGTGGCCATGAAAAGCAGCACTGCGGCGAATCTACGACATCGAATACCCTGAATGTCTCGCATTGAGGACCTCACCCGAAACTCTATCGGTGGAGGTAAACTCAGACTTTACGAGCAAAAACTTCCAGCGCAGCGCCAGTGGAGGCGCCGAGCTTAAACTTCGCATATCCAAGGCTGGACAACGCCAGCTCCAGGGCGGCGAGACCTGTGATGACGTCAAATTGATCCACATAGCCCAGGTGGGTGAGACGGAAGATTTTTCCCTCCAGCTCGTCCTGCCCGCCGGTGATGGCGACGCCGTAGCGGTCGCGCATGGTCTTCGGGATGGCTTTGCCATCTTTGATTTCCGCGGGGACCTTTACCGCGGTTACCGCAGTGGAGGGCGCCGCGGGCGCTAAAAGTTCGAGCCCCAGGGCCTTTACGCCGGCGCGAGTGGCCTCCGCTAAGCGCCCGTGGCGCTGGAACAACCCCGGCAGGGTCTCTTTTTGCATCATCTGCAGTGCCAGCTCGAGGCCCCGCACCAGCGGCACCGCCGTGGTCCAGGCGGTTTGTCCGCCCGCCTGTGCTTCCCGCTCTTTCAACAGATTGAAATAAAACCTGGGAAGCCGTGCTTTGGCCGCCGCATCCCAAGCCCGGGACGAAAGCGCGATGCATGCGAGGCCTGGTGGCAACATGAGCGCTTTCTGCGAGCCGGTGATGAGGGCGTCGATGCCCCAGGTATCCATGGGCAGGTCGATGACGCCCAGAGCGGTGATGGCATCCACCACGCTGAGGGCGCCAAAGTCCCGCACCACGTCGCAGATTTCTTTGGTGGGTAGCTGCACACCGGTGGAGGTTTCGCTGGCCTGCCAGAACACTGCGCGGGTTTGGGGGTGGCGCGCGAGCTTTTCTTTCACTTGAGTGGCGGTGATGGCCTGGCCCGCCTCCACTTTGATTTCGTGGGCTGTGATGCCGTAGGCCTTGGCAATGTGGGTCCAGCGGCCGCCGAACTTGCCCGCGTTCAACGTCACTACTTCATCGCCGGGAGAGAGCAGGTTCACCACGGCGGCTTCCATGGCCCCGCTGCCACTGCAGGTGAGCATGAGCACGTCTTCTTTGGTTTGGAAGAGCCAGCGCAGCCCCGCACGGCAGCCATCGAAGGCAGCCTTGAACTGAGGCGTGCGGTGGTGCACCATGGGTTCACCCATGCGGGCGAGGATGACTTCAGGGACCATGGTGGGGCCAGGGGTGAGGAGACGGGATTTCAGCATGTTCACAGGGAATCATGTCTCCGTTCCAGCGCGAAGGCAACGGATGTTGCCTTGCGGCGGGTCATTGACCGCCAATGCCACCCCGGAAGGCAACATCCGTTGCCTTGCCATGGCGGCGTTGGTGCTGCTGGCGGGCCATCCGGCGCGGGCCGCTGATGTCACCGCTCTGCGCTCCACCTTGGAGCAAAGCGCCGCCGCCCAGCGCCACTGGGCCAATACCTGGGGCACCATCTGGACCGTGACCATTTTGGGGCAAGGGATTGCCATGCCCTTGGTGCGGGACACCGAGACCCGGGTTGACCTGGGCTTTGGCGCCGCCAGCGCGGCTTTGGGGCTCATCCCCACCTGGATCCGCCCGCCCCGGGCCGTCACATTGTGGCACGAGGGGCAGGTCGCGGGCAAAGACCGAGATGAGGAGTGGCTCCGTCAGGCATTAGAAGAAGACCGCGAAGATAAAGCCTCCCGCCGGGGCTGGATCGCCCACGGCAGCAACGTGGCGGTGAACCTGGCCCTGGGGGCCATTCAAGCCTTCGCCATCGGTCATAAGGGGGCGGCCCTCATCACCACCGTAGTGGGCATACCCATCGGTGCCGTGATGATTGAAACCCAGCCCCGGGCAACAGGGGAACACAACATTACAGCAACCATCGCACCCACGGGGCACGGGGCATGGGCCGCTGTGGCGATACGATTTTAGCCTTCGCGGGGGATTTTCCCGCCTGACTTCGTTGTCGTCGTCGCCCGCTCCACGCG
>CAYHWW010000235.1:0-4186 GCA_964360145.1 uncultured Oligoflexia bacterium
GAATTTCAGGCCTTATTCATTTTCACGCTGCGCCCCGAACCGGACAGCAGTGTGTTATTTCGCTGTTGACAGCCCTTATTGCCTGACAATTACCCTCTATACTTTAAGTGCGAGGGTTTATGGGCTTCCGAGGCATCAATAGAGTCATTCTTCTGCAAAGGGCTGTGTCCCTTTGCCTGATGATGCTTTTGCTTGCCGGTTGCAGGAGCAGCGGCGGTGCCGTCGGTCAAGCCACGGGGGGTGGTGGGGGAGGCGGCGGCGGAGGTGGCGGCGAGGTGGCCGCGGCGGCAGGCCCCGCGGAGCTCTCCCTCACGCCCAGCGTCGTCACCGTGGGCGCCTTTGCCACCGTGGCTTTCAGGGCTCGTGGCGGCGTCGGGCCCTACACCTACATCTTGGTCCAGGGCCATGGCTCCATGAGAGGCCAAAATTACACGTCCAGTAATCGCTTCGGCACCGAAATCGTGCGGGTGGTGGATGCCACCAGCAAGTTCGCACAGGCTGAAATCACCGTGGCCAACATCCCCGTCATCAACCCCAAGACGAAGACGCTCGCCATCAATTCCATGCTCATCTTCACTTCCCAGGGTGGCACTCTCCCCCATGTGTTCTCAGTGATTGCCGGTGGCGGCTCCATCAATGGTGGTGCGGGCGTTTACACCGCGCCCGCCGTTGCTGGCACCTCCACGGTGCGGGTCACCGATAACACGGGCCTCACCGATGACAGCATCGTGACCATCGTGCCTCCCTTGGTCATCAGCCCCATGACGAAAACCCTCGCCGTGAACAACTCTCTCACATTCAGCGCCAGCGGCGGCGCCACCCCTTATGCCTACAGTGTCATCGCCGGCAGCGGCTCCATTGACAGCTCTGGCCTCTACGTCGCCCCCGCCGCCCCCGGCACCGCCACGGTGCGGGTCACCGACAGCATCGGCGGCACCAGCGACGCCAGCGTCACCATCAACGCAGCTCTTGCCATCAGCCCCACCACTAAAGTCCTTGCCGTGAATAATCAGTTCACCTTCAGCGCCAGTGGCGGCGTGGGCCCCTACGCTTATTCCGTGGCTGCTGGCACCGGCAGCATCAACAGCGCTAGCGGCTTGTACACGGCCCCCGGTAGCTCGGGCACCGCCACCGTGCGGGTGACCGACAGCCTGGGCAATACGAGCAACTCCGCGGTGACCATCAACCCTGCGCTTGCCATCATTCCTTCCTCGAAAACCCTCGCCGTGAACAACCAGTTCACCTTCAGCGCCAGCGGTGGCGTGAGCCCTTACACCTTCTCGATTACCGCGGGTGGTGGCACCATCAATGGCACCAGTGGTCTTTACACCGCCCCTGCCACCAGCGGCACCGCCACCGTGCGGGTGACCGATAGCCTGGGCAATGTGAGCAACTCCGCGGTGACCATCAACGTCGCCCTCGCCCTCTCGCCCAGCAGCCGGGTTATCTTCATAGATAATGCATATACCTTCGCGGCCAGTGGTGGCGTCCCCACTTATACTTATTCCATTGCGGCGGGTGCTGGTTCCATTGACAGCAGTACGGGGGCCTATAGCGCGCCCTCCGCCAATGGCACCGCCACCGTGCAGGTCACTGACAGCTTGGGCAACACCAGCAACGCCGCTGTCACCATTGTGAAAGCCACCAATGTGGCCGCTGGCAGCATGTATTCTTGCGCTCTCTTGAGCAATGGCACCGTGAAATGCTGGGGCGATAATGCCGCCGGTCAACTGGGTCAGGGCAATGCCACGGTGCGCGGCGATGGTGCCAACGAGATGGGCGACAACCTGGCCCCCATCGCCTTGGGCACGGGTCGTACCGCCACTGACATCAAAGCGGGCTTCAGCCATGCCTGCGCCCTTTTGGACAATGGTTCCGTGAAATGCTGGGGCGACAACACCTATGGTCAGCTGGGTCAGGGCGACATCAACGATCGTGGTGTCGCCGCGAATCAAATGGGCGACAACCTCGTGGCCATCAGCTTGGGCACGGGTTACACCGCCACCGCCATTGCCGCTGGCGACTATCATTCCTGCGCCATCCTTGCCCCTGGCAATGTGGTGAAGTGCTGGGGCCGCAACACCTATGGCCACCTGGGCTTGGATTCCAGCACTAATCGTGGCGATGGCGCCAATGAGATGGGTGATAACCTGCCCACGGTGAATCTGGGCGCCGGTCCTAGCGCCCTTGCCCTTGCCGCTGGTCGCTACTACACCTGCGCATTGCTGGACGACAACTCGGTGAAGTGTTGGGGTCGCAGCAATAACGGCCAGCTGGGTCAGGGCAATACCACCACCGTGGGCGATTCCGCCGGCGACATGGCGACCCTCGCTGCTGTGAGCCTGGGCACGGGTCTCACGCCGGTCGCCATCTCCTCCGGCAGCAGCCACCCTTGCGTGCGCTTCAATAATGGCAAAGTGAAATGCTGGGGCCGCAACGTGGATGGTCAATTGGGCCAAGGCGACGTCAATGCCCGTGGCGACACTGCCAACGAGATGGGCGACAACCTGCTGTCCATTGATTTGAATGGCGCAGGCGTGGCTGCCATCGTTCCCAGCGCATCCAATGGCAGCCATACCTGCGCCATTCTCACCAGGGGCAATGCCTTGAAGTGTTGGGGCCTCAATACCTATGGTCAACTGGGCTTGGGCGACGTGACTACCCGGGGCAGCGGTGCGGGCCAGATGGGCTCCAATCTCGCCGCGGTGGATCTGGGCACGGGTCGCACCGCTCTCTTCCTGGCTTTGGGCGCGGGTCACAGCTGTGCCGTCATGGATAACTATAAAGTGAAGTGCTGGGGCCGCAATGACTTTGGCCAGCTGGGTCAAGGGGATGTGAATACCCGGGGTGCCGGTGCTAACCAAATGGGCGATAATCTGTCTTACATCAGCCTCTGATGGGTAAGTGGTTTATACTGAGAGCGCGCCATGAACAAAGGTTATCGCATCCTCATCATTGATGACGACCCCGTGATTCGGGAAGATATGAGGAAGGCCTTTGCATCCCAGTTCGATGTGGCAGTGGCCGGTTCCGGCAAGGAGGGCCTGGCCCTCGCCCAGGAGCTGCAGCCGGACCTCATCATCGTGGACATGCAGATGCCCGTCATGGATGGCATCATGGTCTGCAAGCATTTGCGCGCCGCGGACGGCATGAAGAATACCCCTATCATCATGTTCACCGCGGCGGACGATGACGAGCTCCGTTCCCAGGCCTTTTTCGCCGGTGCTGATGAGGTCCTGTCAAAACCATTCCGCCCCAAGGAGTTCGTGGCCCGGGTGGTGACCAAGATCAAGCAGCTGAAGTACCAGCCCCGTCCCGCGAGCACGCTGACTTGCGGCAACCTCACCCTGGACCTCAATAAGCTCACCGCTAAGGTGGGCAAAAAGGCGGTTAAGCTCACGGCCCTTGAATTCGCCTTGCTGACCTATCTGGTGCGCAGCAAAGACCAGGTTCTGAGCCGAGAAAATATGCTGGACCAAGTATGGAAGCAGCGGGGCGTCACTGATCGCGCCGTGGACAGCAGCATCTCGGCGCTACGCAAAAAACTCGCGGGATTCGATCATGAGATCAGCGCCGTCTATGGCGTGGGCTACTCAGTGAAAGCCAAGGGGCGCGGTCCTCACACCAAGAGATAGTGCATCATCGATATTGGTTTTAGTAGATCGTTGAGAAAGGGCCAGCTGCGACGACGACAACGAAGCAGATGGCCCTTTCTCGACGATCTACACCAAGAGGTAGTGCATGCCGGAGCTGATGACGGTGAGCACAATAGCTCCGAAAATAGCCGCCGCCCAGGTTTCGATGACGAAGCCGGGCAAGAGGGCGGCGCAGAGCTTGAGCACGATGCCGTTCACGACGAAGGTGAAAAGGCCGAGGGTG
Organism: uncultured Oligoflexia bacterium; assembly: GCA_964360145.1. Classification (GTDB taxonomy): domain Bacteria; phylum Bdellovibrionota; class UBA1018; order UBA1018; family CAYHWW01; genus CAYHWW01. The sequence continues at coordinate 3,880 of CAYHWW010000235.1, forward strand.
AGAATATTGAGGGGTAGGGTGAGGAAAATCAGCGCGGGCCAGACGAAGATATTGGCCAACCCGATGACCACCGCGGCGATGAGGGCAGAGCCGAAGCCTTTGACCCGGAAGCCTTGCACCAAATAGGCAGTGAGCATGAGGGACACCGCGGACACGATCCAATGCAAGAGTGAAGTGAGCATGCTCGGATGTTGAACATTACTTGGATCCTTCCGCCAGAAAAATCCGTAGATCGTCGATAAAGGGCCATCTGCTTCGTTGCTCCTCCTCGTGGCTCCACGCAGCGGGCAGCAGCCCGCTTTGGTCG
>CAYHWW010000236.1:0-4130 GCA_964360145.1 uncultured Oligoflexia bacterium
CACAACGCAAATGACTCAAGAGAATGCTCGTAATGGCGAGTGAGTCAACTCACAGAAAACGGGGCGCCTGAGCTGCCCGCAATAACACAGACGCACGAAAGAACTTTGGTACCTTCGCAGGAATTGGATTACTGACGACCTTGGCGGCGGCCCAGGCCCTCGCCCGGGGAGAGCGACAGTACTGGGTGTATGAGGCCTTCGGGGCAGCGGAATACTGTGCCGTTGGAACCATCGAGGAAGTGGCGCGTCCCGGACAGTCGAGTTGCTATTACAAGTTGAAGATCAACATAAGGCAGGCCCTAAAAGGTAAACCCGAAAAAAAGGTGAGCGTATGTTTGCCTGGGGTTGTGGCCAACGCCAACTACGATATCCGGGTACATGGGCATGAGGGGATCTTCTTCCTGAAAAAGGAAAAGGGTACCTACAGTCCCCTCGATGCAGGGGCTTGGGTCGTATACATCGAGGCGCATGGCTCTGAGCAAAGAGTTGTGCCATCAGGTCGGATCACTGACCTCACGTCGGCCAATGTGCCGTCGCAACAAGTGCCTTCTGTAACCGGTGTGGATCTTGGCAGGCTATTGTCCGAGTTACAGGCCTCAAAATAAATGCCGTCAGCACTGCTATTCCTTGCGATGCTATTTGCACCAACTGCCCAAGCCAAAGAGGGATTTTTGTACCTGTATCGGTTCTATTCCGAGGCGGACATTGTTGCAAATGTAGCTGTCTTGAGGGAACGGGACGTTGAAAAAAATCTCGTCGAGTATGAGTTAAAGATCCTGAAGCCCATTAAGGGCGTCGCCACGGAGAAGACCTTGAAAGCGACTCTCCCCAAGGTTCGCCCCGTCGATGGGCCGCACATGGCTGACGTTGGCATGGTGTTTTTGAAGCAAGAGGGCAATCGCCTGTCTGTCATACGATTCATTGCTGCGGAAGATTTTGTGGTGAGCACAAAGCTTTATCTGTGTAAGCCACCGGAAGAGCGCTGCCAGTTCACAAAACTCTCCGAGATCGAGGCATTCTTTAAGAGTCGATAGTACTTTAGGTGCCGGTGGAAACTCTTCAAAGGACGGATCTAGGTTGTGCAGTTTTAGGAATCCGGTTTGTAGTGTTTTTGGAACGCAGAAGTGAGCAGTAAATATTGAGTATTGGGGTCGGGTAAAGTTGAGGCAGGCAAGCAGGGGTTGGCATATGCCCAACCCTTGAGCTGCTTCTGGTGCGTACCGCCCCAGACCCCAGGGGTCCGGGGAGCGAAGCTCCTCGGGAGTATTTAGCACCCCGGGATATCCGGGGGCCTGCTTGTCTGCCCACCAATTCCCATACCAGCCACATCAACTATTGCTGTTTACATTCCTCTGCCAAAACGAGACACATCAACGCCAAAAAGTGAACACACCCTAGGGCATCGAGTCCTGCAGCCGCCGGCAGCCTGTGTCGCGGCCGACCGGGGCCCGCCCCGGAAAAACGCTCCAGGAGGGCGCCGTCGGCAGGGACCACCCGAAGGCTGGGCGGCGATGAGCGACGCAACGGCGGGCAAGCCAGCGGCCTCGGCGGGCCATCGTAAAACCGAGCCAAGCACGCCGGTGGGAAGCTGGTACGCTCGTGCCCTTAGCCTCTTGCGGGCAGGGCACATCGCGACGGATTTGGATCTGAAAGCCTCTGGGGGCGGTCGCTTCGTAAGGAGCACGCGGTGTCGAATGCAGCTCACACAAAAACAGCTCGCGAGGAGGCTTGGCATCAAGCAGGATCGTCTTGCCCGCATCGAGCGTGGCGTAGCCGATCTGCGGCTCTCGGAATTTTTTGACCTGTGCCTGCTCATGGGCACATGGGGTTGTGCATCAAGTGGAAAGAAGCGGCCAAAGGACGGATAAGCTGATAACTTTAAAGAGATGAGAGCCGCAATCGGTCCTAACCCTCAGTTCAAAAAGGCGTCTTGCAAGCACGTGCTTAGAAGGAAAAAAGCGCATCGAGGGTGTCGATATTTTACCTCCCTCCAGGTGGTGTCCCCTGCCGACAAAGAGCCCAAGGTTGTTCGGGAAAGTCTGAAGCTTAAAGTGCGACGACCCCCAAAACAAACACTTAGAGATGGCAATGCCTTCACGTTTACTCATGACCAAGCGGACCAGCTCACCAGCGTGAACGGCCCAGCTTCTTTGGGCAATCTCGTCGATAACCGTAGCTGGAGCTTCGACGGTGTTGGCAACCGCACCAATGACTCAGTGCTGGGCGCGGGATCATCTGTAAATAATGTTATCACGCAACTCGGTGGACGCAGCTATGCTTCCGACACTGACGGCTGGGGCAACATTACCCGCATCAGCGGCAACCAGAATAGCATCGGTGACAGCCGGTTCTCCTATAGGGCTGACGGTCAGATCACGGGCTTCACGAAGAGCATTGGCTCTGGTGGCGGCCGCGTAGATACAAATGCGACCTATGCCATCGACGCCTTGGGACGTCGGATTGCGAAATCCGTCACCCGGACAGGTGGCGGCGCTGTGACCCAGGCTTATGCCTTCATGGGTGAAGAGGACAAGGTCCTCCTCGGTCGGCGCGGCGACAATGTCGTGCAGCTCTTCATCGACGGCAAGGGCGTAGATGAGCATCTGGCCCAGGTCGACTCTGGCGCGGTGAAGGTCTATGTGACGGACCACCTCGGCAGTACGCTTAACAGCGCTGCTGCGGGCACGGCCAAGCAGTACACCCCTTGGGGTGAGCTACTCATCACAGCGCCGGTCTTGACCAACTCCACCGATGCCGTTGTGTATGGCTTTACCGGCTGCACGTACAACCTGGAGTCCTCGACCTACACGTGTGGGCTTCGAGAGCTTGACCCCACGTCCGGTGGCTGGCTGCAGCCCGACATACTGGGTTTTGGCGCTGGTCAGATGAACCTTCGGGTCTATGCCCACAACTCACCTCTGCGGTTTGTGGACCCCTTGGGCCTGGCCGGTCAGCAGGTGTGTGAAAATCCTGCTCTGACCAAACAGCGCAATAATGGGTACTTTAGAATGCTCGTTGGTGGTGTTGTTGTAGTGTTCGGTGTCTTTACTGCTGCATCGCCAGAGCCATTCTCCAAGCCTATTGCGGCAGTGATCATTGTCACTGGTAGTGGCATTGCGATCAGCGGTGGACTGGACGTTAGTGATGCAAACAAGAAGGCAGTTGAGGGCGGACTGAAAGATCCAAATAGTGATCAATCCAGCAGCACCTCAACTACTCCGTAGTTGGGAGGCTGTTATGAATGTGCAGGAGCTGTTTTGGCCATTCAATGTGCTGCTATTAGGCGTTGCTCTGTATGGAGTTGTACGACTCTCATTGAAAAATCAGATCACCTTAAGGCTCTGGCAGAAGATGGGGGTAGGAGCCGATAAACCCACTCCATACAACAGGACTGATACCCTGCTTGCTGCTGTCATCGCAGTACTGGGATTCTTGGATTTAATATTATTCAGTTCAGATCGTTTAGGATTTTAACGCCGATGCGATGTGCCAATCCACTCCCCGGACCCCTGGCTCCGGTTCCCGCCAGGGGTCCGGGGAGCGCAGCTCACCGGGAGAAGTTAGCCTCCGGGATATCCGGGGGCCTGCTTGTCTCCCCTCCAATTCCCGCACTGGGGCAATCAACTATTACTGTTTATATTCATCCACCAAAACGAGACACGTCGGCCTTCTAAAAGTGAACACGGGTGATTCTGTTCCATCGTGCTTTTGCCGCCGCCTGTGTCACAGCGAACCTAGCCCTGCCCCGGAAAACGCCCCAGGAGGGCGCCGCCGGTGGGGACGACCCGAAAGGTCATGTAGCGGCGCCGGTGCTAATAGCGGGCAAGCCAGCAGCCTCGGCGGGCGGTGCCAAGCTCGCCGAAGGGAGGTGGTACGCTCGTGCGCTTAGCCTCTTGCGGGCTAGCCGCACATCGCGGTTTTAGGGGAGCTGGTGGTGCTCACCTGGGAGGGGTTCAATAATCGAACATTGTTCGATTATTGAAGTGAGGCGGCGATGACGGGGGCGGGGAATATCGTCGGAAATAGCCCTAAAATGAGGGGTTGCGCGTATATACCTTTATTGGTATAATGATGATCATGCAACGCTGGGTCGTCATCGTGGATAAGAAGGCTGAGAAGGAACTGAAGCG
>CAYHWW010000237.1:0-4095 GCA_964360145.1 uncultured Oligoflexia bacterium
CGGCGGTCATGCCCGTGGGCGATACCCTTGACGGCGTCCACCCTAACGACACGACAGGCACGCAAAAGATGTCAGACAAATGGTATCCGCCCTTGGCCGCGGCGCTTGCTTGCGGTGGAACGTCTCGTCAGATCACGGGTCTCACTTTGCATATGGCGGTGCGGATCTCCCGAAGTTCCTCGCTGTAATGAGCCATGAGATCTTTGGCAAAGGCCAAAATCCGGGTCTCATCCCAACCGAAGTCCTTAAGACCGCAGGCCTTCACCGTGCTCGGAGCGCCGTGGGCATCCACATTGATGCCCCAGTGGATCAGCACGGACACCGGGGTGGCCGTGGCGATGCTCACCGAGAGTTTGTACTCCACGTCGTAGGCCTTCCCAGGCACGCCGAGGCAATACAAATCATCACCCTGGCGCCGCACATTGATGCCTGCTCGCACGAGCAATGTCTCAGCCCAAACCATGTAGAGCCGCTGGCAGAGCACGCCCGTATCCAAAGAAATACCGAAGAACTCGCCCACCACATGGAACATCAGTTCCGCCCGGATGGAATCATTGGCAAGTCGGTCTTCCCAATCCACGAGTTTATCAGTGGCCACATCGCAGGGACCAAAAAAGCCCGCCAGGGCGGAACCATAGATGCCCGTGCGCTCCAACACCCAGTGGGGACGCAGCTCTGGGCCACGGTAAGAGATCCGATGCTCTAGAAGTTTCCACTGCACATCAAGATGCATGAGTCTCTCCGAATAACGAGTGAAGGATAGCGGGCAAAGCAGGGCGCCCCTCCAACCCGAGAGCGAGGGCGCGCCGGAGCCTTAAGCAGGATTCGCACTGGCCGCAGTGCTTGGCCGCCGCGTGATAGCAGCTCCAAAGCAGCTCAAAAGGGAAGTCCGTGTGAGCCAATGCGGCGACGATTTCTTTTTTCGTCAGATGAACCGTGGCGCTGACCACGGCCACGTGGTTTGCAGTGGAAAAAAACAGCCCCGTTGTCGCGGCTTTCATGTACGCCGCGGAATTATCAGGGAAGGTCACGGCCTCTTCAGCATTGAAGCCCACCGCCACCGCATCCCAGCCCCGGGACTCCGCCCAGGCCGCGGCGAAGCCGATGAGTAAACCATTACGATTGGGAACCCACACCGCAGCCGCGGAGCTCGTAGTGATCACGTGGTCATCGAGATTGGCCGCGCCGATGCGAGGCACGTCGCCCCCGCCCAAGAGGGCGGACTTGCTGGCGACAAGGGCTGGAAAAACCGCGGAGACATCGAAGACTCGATGCTCGAGACCAAAGCGGGCAGCCAGCCGCGACCCACGGGCGATCTCGCTGGCAGCACCCCGCTGGCCGTAATTCACGGTGAGGGCAGCCACGGGCTGGAAGGCATCCACCGCGGAAGGCCCCAAAACCAGATTGGCCGCGGAATCAAGGCCACTGGAGAGCAGGACCACCGCGCGACGCATAAGCTTTACACCAACCCAAAAGAGGCGCAGCAGCGGTCATTTTCCCAGACCGTGACGCGGCGAAGCTCCAGGCTGTCCATGGGCTTTGATTTTTGGATGCCACTCTCAAGCTCGGAGAAAAACACCTGAGCCATGGTCTCCGCCGTGGGGTTTAAATCATTGAAGGGCTCAATGGTGTTCAAATCCTGGTGGTCGTATCGATCCACCAGCTTCTTCACCATGGCCTTGAGCACCTTGAAATCCACGGCGATGCCGATCTGGTTCAACTGGGCCGTGCTCGCCTCGACTTCAATCTTCCAGTTGTGGCCATGGGGCCGGGCACACTCGCCATCGTAGCCCCGGATGTGGTGGGCCGCGGAGAATTCAACGAGGACGCGCACTGAAAACAGTTTTTTGGGGGTGTTCATAGGGATCCGTGGAGGTGGTTGCGCATATCAGAAAGCAGCGCGCGTTTCACGCTTTTGTAATAATCCATGCGGTAGCCCCCGCGACCGGCCTCGCGATCTTTCTCGAATTTCGCGGGCCCTGCATTGTAAGCCGAGAGTATGGCCTTCATATCGTTGCCATAGCGGCCTTTCAGATAGCCTAAATACTCAATGCCGATGCGGAGATTCACCAAGGGGTCAAAGAGCATGGTGGGCCCAGTCCACTGCAGCCCCAACCGACGCGCGACCCACTCACCGGTTTCAGGCATGATTTGAAGCAGACCCAAGGCGCCCTTGCGGCTCACTGCCCAGTTGTCGAAGCGACTCTCAATCTGGATCACCGCAAGCACCAGCCAAGGGTTGAGGCTATGTTTGCGGCACTGAGCAATGACGATTTCCTGCGTGCGGCGGATCTCCGCGGGGGAGAAAAACTCCCCCATTTGGCTGTCGAGGCGCTTGCGAAAGCCTGGGGCGGTGAGAGCCCTCCCCTTCATGGGGGTCATGAGGGACAGGAGTGAGGCATCTTCGTCAGGCAGAATCACGGGCCCGTAAGCAGTTACCGCTCCGAAAAGGAAGCAGACCGAGGCGAAAACAGTGATGCGACGGGCGGTAACGCCCTGGATGAGCTTTTGAATCATACTTTCAGGATGACGGCCTCTGCGTGATGTAGCTTCAGAGATGCGGGCCGCTTGTTGGATGAGTGTGTGAAAGGCCATAACCGCTGGACATCATCACTGTCAACCGGGGCCTTAAACAGACTATTTTTATCAATGATAGATATTGGAACCTGGCTCAGGCTCTCCCAAGGCGCCTTTTAGCCGTAATTCCATGAAGATGGCGTCCTCGCCATTAGAGTAAAACCCCTTGCGACGGCCCACCTCTTGAAAACCCATGACTTGATAGAGCGCCTTAGCGGCGGCATTATTGATGCGGACTTCGAGGAAAACCCGGTCGTGGCCCTTCCGATAGGCCTCATTGATGGCGAGGGTCAGTAGCCGTTTGCCCCAGCCCCGGCGACGCTGGCTGGTATCCACTGCTACGTTGAGGATGTGGGTTTCCCCCAGCAGCTCTCTGAAAATGATGAACCCTGATACGATCTCGTCGGTTTCATCATCCGTAAGCACCAGGAAAGTGCTCTTGCTAGTCTTCAGCTCATCTTCGAACTGGCCGGCACTCCAGGGCTGGGTGGCAACGGCCTTTTCAAGGCGGGCCACCGCGGCGATATCGTCGTCAGTGGCTGGCCGTGGCGTGATGGTGGGCTGGCTCATGGTTCACCTCAGAGTGTCGCTGCCATAACATGGCCTCGGTCCCAGCGGAATCATAGCCACGCGGCAACTTCAATAAAATACAGACAGGGGGCTCAAGCGTTCTTGATGCATCTCTGTGAGGGAGCAGGAAGCGACGGTGACGTCCTCGCGTATACTTCCGGTTTACAGTATGTATACCGATCGTTTGATTATTAATCTGTTTCAATTTATAAGCCCTCATGCTCAAGACAGGGACCATAAGGCACGCAGGAAATAAGCCTAAGTCAGCCCACAACGGCCTGGACTACAGACAGATCCTCCGGGCGGAGTTGGACCGTCGCATCGCGGCCAACCCCTCATACAGCATGAGAGCATTCTCACGGGACATTCAGCTGCCAGCGCAACAGCTGAGCCTGGTGCTCAACGGAAAGAAGGGGATCTCCCTGGATGTGGCCGTACGCATCGCCGAGCGCCTGCATCTGGACCAGCACGAGGCTCTCCACTTCACAGACCTCGTGCAATTCTCGCTGGTCAAGAGCGAACAGGGGCGCCGCCTCCTCCTCTCCCGCATCAATGATTCCACCTCGGACTCCGGCTATAAGGCCATGAGCGAGGACGTCTTCCGCTCGATCGCCGACTGGTGCCATATCGCCCTCATGGAACTCACCAACCTCGAGGACTTCAAGAACAACGACCGATGGATCGCACGTCGTCTGGGCATCACATTGCCTGAGGCCACAGCTGCCAAGGAAAGACTTCAACGCCTCGGCCTGCTGGAGCCCGACTCCACCGGAGGCCTAAAAAAGACAGACGCTAAGCTATCGACCACTCACGACATCCCCAATGAAGCCCTGCGTCGCTACACTGCCGAGCTAATCGACCGGGCCAAGGCTGCCTTGGACGCGCAATCAGTTGACGAGCGGGACATGACCACACTGACTCTGGCCATCCACACCAGCAAGATTCCTG
>CAYHWW010000238.1:0-4087 GCA_964360145.1 uncultured Oligoflexia bacterium
CGCACAAGTTCCTCGCAGGGCTTCAGGGGCCCGGGGGTCGACCCTTGCATTTTGCTCTTTTGGTGGGTTCCACGAAAAAGGCTGAGCGGGAAAAGACGCTTGCTGACCTCGCAGCCGGCGCCATCGACGTGCTCATCGGCACTCATGCCCTCCTTGAACCCGCGGTGGTATTCAAACGCCTGGGCCTCGTCATCATCGACGAACAGCACCGCTTCGGGGTGGACCAACGCAGGGTACTCCGCGAGAAGGGCAAGAGCCCCCATATGTTGTCGCTATCGGCCACACCCATTCCCCGTACTTTGGCTTTGACCGCCTACGGGGACTTGGACGTGACGGTGATCCGCCAGCTGCCAGCGGGCCGACCGGAGGTCGTGACCAAAATCGTCGCCGCCGCCGCTCGCGAACCCATGCATGAAAAGATCAGGGAACAACTCCGCAAAGGACGCCAGGCCTACGTCATCTACCCTCTCGTGGAGGAGTCCGAGAAGATGGATCTCGCCAACGCCGTGCACGGGGCGGAGGAGCTTGCAAACGGGCCACTATCGGGCTTCACCGTGGGCTTGCTCCATGGCCGCATGAAACCGGCGGAAAAAAGTGAAGTCATGACTCGCTTCAAAAAAGGCGAGATCCAGGCGTTGGTTTCCACCACCGTGGTGGAAGTGGGGGTCGACGTGCCCAACGCCACGGTGCTTGTCATCGAGAATGCCGAACGCTTCGGTCTGTCACAGCTGCACCAACTCAGGGGGCGCATTGGCCGGGGCACCGAGGCCTCACTTTGTTTCCTTATTCCTGCTGCTGGCGGCATGGGAGATGTCACGTGGGAGCGACTGAAGGCCTTGGAAGAGACCCGCGATGGCTTCCGCTTGGCGGAACTGGACTTGAAGATCCGCGGACCGGGGGAATTCCTGGGCACCCGCCAATCCGGGGAGCTTGCATTCCCCATGGCGGATCTGGTGCGGGACCAGGATATTCTGATACAGGCACGCCAGGCAGCATTTGATATCCTCGCTGCGGACCCTGAGCTGGCAGACCCCCAGAATGCACGACTCAAGGCCTATACCTCCGCCCGGGGCGCCATCGCCCAATCCCGCTTTGAGACTGCATGAGGACCTCATGAGCAGAAATGGTTTTTTCAAATCCTTTGACGGCACCCGCCTCTTCTACTCCGTGGAGGGTAAAGGCCCTCCCCTCGTCTTCTGCTATGGCCTCGTTTGCTCCAAACTCCACTGGAGCTACCAGATGGACTACCTCAAGAAGAATCACACCGTAATTTGGTTTGATTACAGGGGACATCACAACTCACAGATCCCGAAGGACCCCTCGACTCTGACCATCAACGCCATCGCGCAAGACGTGGAATGCCTGGTGGATGAGCTGAAGCTCCCTCCGGCCACCTTTCTCGGCCACTCCATGGGCGTAAACGTTGTACTGGATCTCTTCCGCCGGGCCCCGAAAAAAGTACGAGCCCTGGTGCTAGCCAATGGCAGCGCCCGAGACCCCATGGAAACTTTATTTGGCACCAACCTCATGCAGTACGCGCTGCCGTTGGCACGCCGGGCGCACAAACTCTCCCCGTGGTTGGCAAATGCGCTATGGAGGCAACAGGCAAATTCCAAGCTCGCCCATGCTGTCATCTCCTGGAGCGGATTCAATCCTGGGCTTGCCAAAGAAGAGGACATCGCCACCTACATCCGCCTGTTTTCCGCCATGGACCTAGACGTGACGTTGCGACTGCTCAGTGACTACGAGCACTATGATGCCTTGAGCTGGCTTCACCGCGTGGATGTGCCGACTCTCATCATTGCCGGAGAGAATGACAAAGTGATCCCCAAGGAGTCACAGGAGCTCATGCATCAGGTAATCGCAGGCAGCCGCTTCGCGCTCATCCGCAATGGCAGCCACTGCCCGCAGATGGATATTCCGGAATTGGTGAATGCGGTGATTGAGCGGTTTTTGGGGGAAGGTAGGCTTTGACTACCCTGACTGCCGAGGGCTGACGGCTGAAAACTGACTGCAGAAAATAAGGTCATGACGGGTGCCCCCGCGTTAACCTGTAGAGGCAACCTGGCATGCAGCCAATCAGCCAGTCTGGCATTCAGTTCGGTCATCCGCTCCCAGTCTTTGGCAGTCAGCAGTCTGATCAGTCCAAGCTCTTTTTGACCTATGCGCCCTCAAAGAGCAGGCCAAACAGGCCGACCATCTAGCCGCAATGATCTACCGTCTGGTCAGGGCTGAAGCCATGTCAGAATGCCCGCCTGGCTGAGTGCCCGAGTGCCTGTCTGCCCGGATTCTCCCCCCCCCTCACCGCTCATTCCTCAAATCCTCCGGCCAAAGCTCAAACCAAATATCTTCATCAAACCCAAACCACCGGGGCCGAACCTTGCTTTCATCCGCCGTGCGATCGACGCCTTCGCGACTGGCGCACCATCGCCCTTTGCATCGCCCCTTGCCAAAACCGGTGATCTCCAGCGCCACGGGTTGGGAAACCCCCCCCTCTTCAAGTCGCATCACGTCTTCCCAGTTCACTCCACTGCAGTGGCAGTCATGATCTGATGGCGGCATCACGGGCACATCAAGGGCATCACCCTCCTTGAGCGCGCTACGGCAAGCAAGGCGGGCTTTACCATTCTGCGTGACTTCACAGAGACGACAACCCCCATCGGGACAGAAAAGCCCGTCTTCAAAACGCCGGATGCCCAGCACTCCCAGCGCCACAGTGATAGGAACTCCCAAAGGCGCCATGCGGCGGGCGCCATTGAGCGTGATCCAGCCACGCTCAAGATTGGAGGCTGGCTCCACGGGATCCGCAATGGAACTCGTGGGCGGCAGACGAAAAGCGCGCCCATCCCACACATTATAGGCCGGTGATTCAATTTCGAGAACCCGTCGCGAACCGCTCTCATGGGCCGTGGTGCCAACCACCCGCCCGGAAGCCAACAACTCACCACGACGGTTGAGCAGTTGAACCGGTTCGCTGCCACGCCAAAGCCGCTGACTATCGTCTGGAAGAAAGTAGCGGGCGCCATGTCCCGATGGCAACTCCCGTACCATGACCGCGGCTCCCGCCGGGCAAGCTGATACGCAGGCCCCACAGCCCACGCAGGCCTCGGGCTTCAACTGGGGAAAATCCGTGAGCACGTTCTTCTCAATGGCGTCATGGGGGCAGGCATCCACGCACGCCCGACACACCAACTGCTCCAAGCACTCCAGGCTCGCCATGGGTTTGGCATGCTTGAAATGGGCAGGGGCAGACCCCGTGGAGTGGATGAAATCAAGGGTGTCCTTGGAGAGATTTTTGCCAGAATAGTTCAGCTCCAGGGGAGGCCGACGTTGGCGGCGGATGACTTTTCTTTCCTCTTTGATGCGCTCAAGCGCCCCGGTGGCTTCCCCGTGGTCAACCACCTCCAGGCGCCGGGCCACGCGCCAATAAAGCTCGGACCAATCCAGCTGGGACTCCACAAGGGCTTCATCAACAGAGGGGTCTTTCTCCGAATAGCCTCGTGCGATGTAATACATGCCCTTTTGCCAGGTATCGGGACCACTTAAAGCCTCGGAGGAAACACTGTCCATGACAACGGTGTCCGCATCCAAAACCATCGTGCCCTCGGCATTACGCAGAAACACCGCGGAGCTGGACCCCACTCGATCCTGAACTTTCACCAACTCATGGGCTGGAAAGAGGCGCCCCCCCTTGGAGAGGAAACGATCGGCATGGGCCCGCCAGCACCGCAGGCGCCCCGCGGGCTCCACAACCATGCAAGCTTCCGCCCCCATATCGAGGAGCTTGGAAGCCCAGGCGAGAACACGGTTGGAGCTCCCCAGAAATACAAAGCGCCGCCCCGGTATCAGCTCATGCTCGGAAACCCAACGAGCGACCGCATCCAGCGACATGGTCCCCTGGGCCGTCCATCCCTCATAAGCCCGAGGCCACACGCTCTGGGGGCCGCTCACCACGCACACATCCGCCCGGAGACGCATCCATGCTTTCAGTTTTCTTCCCAAGATGCGCAGCTCCAGGGCCTGCTGCTTAGCCCGGGCCAACGACTTCACGCTGACGACCTCATGACGATCGAGGAACTTCAGCACC
>CAYHWW010000239.1:0-4086 GCA_964360145.1 uncultured Oligoflexia bacterium
AGCGCGGGCTTCGCGGACAGCGCGGGCTTCGCGGACAGCGCGGGCTTCGCGGACAGCGCGGGCTTCGCGGACAACTGCGTTGCTCGCAGCCGTGCTCTTTGCCGCCACCGCCATCGGTGCGATCAGCGCCACCGTGATCACCGCCAACTCCGCCCACGCCCAAGTCAAAGTCCGCGTGGGCCCGGTGGACATCCGCGATGGTGCCACCACCACGAAATCACAGACCACCATCACCGGCCCCGGCGGCACCCAGCGCATCACGAGACAAGGCACCAGCCGCTTCCGCTCCCTACCTGGCTATGACACCCAAAGTGGCAACGAGGAAATCCAAGTCCAAGGCGTGCAAAACACTGGCATCCGCATGGAGCAACGCTCCTACTACACGCCACAGCAAGGCCAACAGCCTGGCGTCATCACCACGCAGCCCATCAGCGAGGGTGGCCCCGGGTCGGTGACGCGGAGCTATGAATCTGAAGCCCGCTCCCTGCCCCCCGTCGGCATCAAGGTGGGACCGTGAACCGCCCCGCCATCCTCACCGATGCGGTCACCGCCGTGCGCGCATGGGTGAAGGACCAAGTTTTAGGCCAAGACAAAGCCGTTGATCTTTCACTGTGCGCCGTGCTCGCGGGCGGCCACCTGCTCCTCGAAGGCGTGCCCGGCCTTGGCAAGACCCGCCTCGCCCACGCCCTGGCCGCGTGCCTCGGCGGCAGCTTCCGGCGCGTGCAGATGACCAGCGATCTTCTCCCCAGCGAAATCACCGGCGGCCTGCGTCCCACCGCCGACCAACGCGGCTTTCAGTTCCACCCCGGGCCCCTCTTCGCCAACGTGGTGCTGGCGGACGAACTGAACCGCGCCAGCCCCCGCACCCAATCGGCGCTGCTGGAAGCCATGGCCGAAAGCACGGTGACCGTGGATGGCGTGAGCCACAAGCTCCCCGATCCCTTTTTTGTCGTCGCCACGCAAAACCCCCATGAGTCCTTCGGCGTGTACCCCCTCACGGAGAGTCAGCTGGATCGCTTTCTCATCCAAATCGAATTGACTTACCCGCCGGGGGAGCAAGAGCTGGGCCTCTATCGCGTCGGCCAAGATTTGCCCCTCACCGCGGGGCCCCACCTGCCCTTGAGCGATGCCCATGGCGCCGTCCGCGCGGTGTATGCCGAAGACTCCGTCCTGCGCTACGCCCAGCACGTGGCGGAGGCCACTCGCACCCATGCCCGGGTGCTCACCGGGCTTTCCGTGCGGGGAGCGCTGGCTTGGATTTCCGCGAGCAAAGCCTGGGCTTGGATGGACGGCCGCGACTACATCACGCCCGCGGACCTCAAGGCGCTGGCCACCTCAGCCATCGCCCATCGCCTGCGGCTCCATGACGAAGAGGCTGCCTTCTCTGACAAAAACGCCATCGTGGGGGAAATCCTTGAAGGTGTCACCGCCCCGCGCTGAGAGAATACTGCATTTCTTGCGGCGGCTGCGGGACGGCCTGTGGTCTTGGTCGGGCCCCGATCGCAGGCTCTTCGTGGAAGTGCCCGGTCGTTGGTATCTCCTTCTGTGCATCGCCCTTGGCGTGGCGGCCGTGCTCTCCGGCAATAACGTGCTTCTCCTCCTCGAAAGTTTATTGCTCGGTGGTTTGATTCTCTCGGGCATGCTCTCGGAGTGGACCGTGGCTCGGGTGCGGATCACCATCCGTCGGGGGCCGGCCTACGCTGGTGAAGCTGCCCAGGACGAAGTGTGGGTGAAGAGTCGTTCGTTTCTGCCGCTTTTTTGCATGGAGGTGGGGGAGTGGAAAAACCGGCGTTTCATCGTCCAAGGTTTTTTGCCCCTTCTGATGCCAGGTGAATCCCTTCGCGTGGCCGTAGGCCCTCGTTACGAGCAGCGCGGCGAGGTGACCTGGGAGGCCTGGGGCGTGGCCACGGCGTTCCCCTTTGGCCTCGCACGCAAAGTGCGCTTTGTGTAAGAGGAGGGCCGCCGCCTCGTGTGGCCCGCCCGTCGCAAGGGCCGCCGCCGCAACGGCGTTCTTCACGGGGCGTTGGAACCGGAAATTTCCGCCGGCGAAGTGCGCCCCTGGGTTTGGGATGATGACGCCCGGGACATCGTGTGGACCAAGCGTCAGCCCCATGGTGAGCGCGTGACCCGGGTGCGCCGCCCCCGGGGCGCCGCCGACGAGCCGTTGCTCTTGGATCTGCAAGTAGCTCCGGGCCCTGCATTCGAGGAGCGCCTCCGCTTTTTGTGCGCGCGCCTCGCCGTGGGCAACCCCGCGGCACGGCTCACCATCAAGGGCGCTGCTGCGAGCCGGGTGGTGAGGGGGCGCAGACAAGCGCTGGATGCCTTGGCCCTCGCCCAAGCGGAGAAAACGCGATGATGAGCCGCGCGTTTTTTTTGAGTGCAGTCATCGACCTCACCGCCGTGGTGGCGCTGGTGTCTTCGCGCGAGGTGTTCCTGCCCGTGCTGGTTGGCGGCGGCGTCGTCGCTTTTGGCGCCATGCTGTTGCTCTGGCTGCGCCGAGGGCGCCCCGCGCCGGCATGGCTCTCCGTGGGCTTCATCGCGGCGGGTTTGGTGTCCGCATTGGTTCTCGTTTCAGGGCTGCGCCTTCACCCCGTGGATGCCGCCGCCAACGCCGCGCTCCTGGTGCATGCCGCGCTCCTATTCGCGGGCAATGGCGTTCGCGCCCGCCAGACGCGCCTTGCTTATGCTTTCCTTGAAATCGTGCTTGCCGCGGCCCTCAACCCCGAGGCCCGCACCGCGGTGCTCATTTTCATATACTTCGCCGCCGCCTCCCAGCTCCTCACCTTGAACTACCTCGAGCGCATGGCACCCAGCCTGCCCCGCACGGCGGTGAACCGCATGTTGCGCTTCAGCCTCGCCTCCGCCCTTGTCACGTTCCTCGTGAGCCTCGCCACAGCACCGCTATTGCCCAAGCTGCGGGCGGGCCTTGCCCCCGGTGCCGTTGATTTTTTCCCCCTGCTCACGCCTGGATATACTGAATCTGTTGATATGGCTGCCTTCGGTCGTTGGGCCCCGGGGGGTAGCGCCCCCGCGTTGCGCCTCATTCCCCCACGGGACATTGCGCTGGGTGCTTTGGTCCAGGCGCTGCCCCACAAGCTTCTGCGGGGCCGGGTGCTGGAGCACTTTGATGGCAGTCGATGGTTGCCCATTCCCAGCGGCGCCAGTGGGGTGCTGGCGCCGGAAGTGGGCGCCCTGGTTTTGGAGATTCAGCGGGAGCCCACGGGGAGTCACGGCATCCCCGTACCCTACGGCACCGTGGCGGTGGGGGAAGCCACCGGCGAAGAAACCGGCGCCTCAGGGAAGGTGTTCCAGCACCGCGCCAGTGGGGATTGGATGTCCTGGGGCTCGGGGCTGAAGCGCCTGCGTTACCTTACTTATCTCAGCGTGAAAGGCCGTGACGGCACCGCCGCACTTGCGCCCAGGGACCGTCCGGGCCGTGGGGCGCTGGAGCTGCCCGTTTCATGGCGTAATCCTAGTGCCTCCTGGGCCCAGCTGCGGGCAGAGGTGTTTCATGGTGGCCGTGACGTCACCGCCATGGCCGCCGCTGCTGAAGCCTATTTCGCCGAGAGCGGTCGCTACGTCGGCGAGCTCACCGAACGCGCGCCTGCCCGGGGGCAGCCAGGTGCCGGTGGTAGCGTGCAAAGCTCCTTTGAGGAATTTCTTTTCCAAACGCGCCGGGGTCATTGCGGCCTTTACGCCGCCGCCGTGGCGCTCCTCTTTCGTCAGGAGGGGGTGCCCGCCCGGGTGGTGAGCGGCTTTAAAATCCCACGCATCACTTTGAGCGTCATGACATTGCGCTCCCGGGATGCCCATGCGTGGGTGGAAATATGGGATGAGCGACGCGGTGAATGGCTCGTCATGGACCCCACGCCGCCTCTGCCCTTCACCGATGGTGGGGTCCTGGAGGCTGTGAGCGAAACTCTTTGGGCCCTGGAGGATCGCTTCTCGCTTTTTTGGTACCGCTCCGTAGTGAAGGGGGAGGAGGAAGTCTTGGGGGGCGGCGGGCAAGCCCGCGTTTCTTCGCAAACCCCAGGGATGCCTTTCGCCGTGGAGAAAATTACAGCTGCCCTCTTCACTGCGGTCGTC
>CAYHWW010000240.1:0-1453 GCA_964360145.1 uncultured Oligoflexia bacterium
TTTGCGACTGAGTAGCGGGCAAAGATGGCCGGAAGATGAGATGCCAGAATGGGCAGTTATTGTTTAACAGGCCCTAACGCAATTTGCACTCGCTCATCGTGCCACGTGCCAGCGCGATGCCCATCCACCACGCCTCATATTGGTTATGGACGGCGCAAAGAATCCTGAGATTTTCAGAATGAGCGGTGCCGCCGAAGACCACAGGCGTGCGGTGATCTACTTGCAAGTATGCGCGACTCTCGCAGCGTCGCCCCGTTTCTGAATCGACGTACTGGCAACAGCCACCGGCTTTTTGAAACAACTCAGTCTTTAGTTTTTGCGGGATGTAGCGCGGATTTTTTGACTGCGGCTCTTGCGCGGACTTCGACGTCGCAGTGCACTTTGACACTGGCTTTCGCGCCGGTTCAACCGACTTCAGCGCCAAGTCCGCAAGCTCATTTAAAAGCGAGGCCATACTCGCATCCGGTAGTCGGTGTGATAGCAGCTCACGCGTGCGCTGCAGCTTTGCCATCAACGCCGCATCGGCGGTGAACTGAACAAGGGTTTCAGTAGCACTCACCGCGCGGGTCAGCTCTTTGCGACGCACAGACTGGGGCGACACCGCAGCTAGGACCTTTTCAGCTTCGCGACTGGATTTACATTTTAGAGAAGTGATCAACTCTGTTTTTTCTTGCGGGGTATACACGCGCTTATTTTCTTTGCGCTCAGCGACCAGAAATCCCTGAAGCTGGCTAAGGTTCGAGAGACTGAGTTCCCCTGTTTTGAGCGACTCCTCAATCTTCTGCGTTTCGACAGCGGGCAAATCAGAAAGCAGGCGCATGGCATTGATGCGTCGATAGGCGCTGGCATCTGAATACCCTAGCTCTTTTACGGTAAACGCAAACAAGCTCTCATAGCCACGAGCGGCGTAGAGTCTGCGACGATTGATCTCACGTAGATAATGAATGACCTCACTGACGAGTCGACGTTCTTCGACAGCGAGTGACTTTGTTTTGGAGATGAGGGCAGCGTCGTTCAGGTGTTTAAGATTCAGTGGTTCCATACGGGTGATTCCTTCTTTTTCGCAAGCTATCACGGGTTTTCTAGCGGCGATTTTTCGCTCAGAATGGCGCTGTAGCGCGTGCAAAGAATGAATACTGCCGCACACCATAACCCACGTCGTGCGGGCTCATGCAAAGGTAATGAGCATCATTATCGACACGATGAATAGCGATCTGCAAAAACATTCTGCATGCTTTGTTTTTCGCAGAAACGGTGTCAAGTGCGAGTGAAAATATTTATTAAGGGCCCTGCCAGACCGCAGACCCGTATATGCCTAATACAGCAGGGCGAACCCTTCCTCCATGGTTGACGGGGCCTGCGCGCCAACTTCAGCCAGGCAGATGGATGCGATATCAACGCATTGTTGCACGGCGCGCTCGAGATTAACTGAGATCACATCCTGGAGATCCGC
>CAYHWW010000240.1:1553-4050 GCA_964360145.1 uncultured Oligoflexia bacterium
CAACACTTATTTACCCACACCCCTTCCCCCCTGCCGTGGAATTTTGTACACAGCCCTCAGGGGTGGTCATGGGGTTTCAACTTGTTCTCATGATGATGGTAGTGGCTGGCACCGCCCAGGCCCAGGAGGGGCTCCCCACCCTCATCACAAACCCGCCGCGTCGCACCTGCGGCATGCCCTTCATCACACCGCATTTTGAGCAGGGCAGCGCCTTCCCCTCAGCCCGGCGGGAGCTCGCCCCCCATTCTGACGCCCGCCGCCTTCACGCCATTCTTCTCTATGGCGGCTACCGCTCGCCAGAGCTGGCCGACAGAAACTACGTCTCTTTTTGGAATGATCTGAGCCTGGGTTACATCGCCCTCCGCCAACTCGGGGTCCCCCGCTCCCAAGTCCACGTGCTCATGGGTTCAGGCGATGTGGCCAATAGCGGTATCCCCATGAAGGTCCCCGCCACGGGCGGCGGCGCCTGGGGCCTCACCTCGCCTGCACGCTACTACTACAACGCCCCCACGGATCTGGACTGCAATGGCGTGGGCGACATCAACGGCGTCGGCAATCGGGCGGGCTTGCGCTGGGCCCTGGGCCGCGTCGCCCTCGATGCGCGCCCCGGCGATGTCCTCCTCATCGCGGTGATCGCCCATGGTTCGCGTCGCGTCTCCAGATTCACCTCTGGTGGATTCATCCTGTGGAATGAGGAGAACCTCAACCCGGAGGAACTGGGCTCCATGCTCTCGGTCATCCCCCCCAGCGTGCGCGTGGCCCTTGCCCTCAATGCCTGTTACGGTGGTCAATTCAACGTCTTGGGTGGCCCCCGGCGCTGTGTCCTCACCAGCGCTCCTGCCGATGAAATAGGCCATACCGGTGGTGATGCGGACTACACGCCGATTTTCAGCTCCCTCTGGGGTAGCCTCCTCGGAGTCACGCCGTGGGATCTGCCGCGAAGTGCTGCGCGCACGCTGAGCTATGGGGATTTAAACAATGATGGCCAGGTGGACCTCCGCGAGGTCTATGGGCAGATGGCGTACACTACTTATCGCGGTGATCACCCCGATACCTCCGACTCTGGCTTACGCGTGGGGGAAACCATTCAGGGCTATCGTTCCGTGGCCCGCATCCGCGCCAGAGCTCTGCGTCGCGCCCTGCTGCGCCCGCCCCTTGAAGCCGTGGACGCGGAGGGGCTGCCCACCTTTGACAGTGGGGTTCAGTTTCAGCGGGGTTTTGAGCACTTGATGGAGCGCCCAGAAACGGAGTGCTCTGCATTCCGATTTTAATGAGTCTCACCCTGTTCTTGGCCGTCGCCGCCCACGCTGAGGTCGGCGATAATGGCTATCTCTGCCAAGGCAAACCCACGGCGGGGGCCTTGATCGGGGCCGCGACGCCACTGATCGAAGACAGGGCCGCAGCCACGGTGCGCGCCGATGAAGAATCCCGGCGCTGCGCCAGGGACGCGGACTGCCAGGTCATAGCGGGCGCGTGCCACCGCTGCTGGCTCGCGGTCAACGGCGTCTCCCGCACGGGCTTGATCCATCAGATTCAGCGCCAAGAGAACCGTGAGAACTGCTTCCGCCCCGCGCTACCCACGGCCCGCGCCCTCTGCAGCGACGGACTCTGCCGCCTGCGAGCCGGCCTTGACGCCCGTCACCCGGAACCCAGAAAATAATGGGTGCCGCTCGGAAATAGCCTAAGGGTTGTCGCGTCTGGGGTTATTCCTTGATGATGGTTTCTGTGGCGGGGGTGCCAGTCAGCAGCACTTGGCACACGCCGCCCAAGCCCAGGGCCAGGGTGAGGCGGCGCTCGTCGTTCTCACCGGAGAGGGTCACGGCGCGGCTGCCGCCGTCGTAGGCCCAGCGCCAGGCAGTGCCGCCGGGCATGTCGAACACGGTGTTCTTACGACCTTGGGCCACAAGGGTGCTGGCCGTGCGCACGGTGACAGGCTGCACCCGGGGCGTGGGGTCGGCGTCGGTCCAGGTGATGACCTGGGCGCGGGTGCCCGAGCTCACGAGGCCCACGTAACGGCCGAGGGTGGCGTCGTAGTCGACGAAGCTCAGGGTGAGGTGGCCGCTGAGCTGCAAGCCGCGGATGAAGCGGCGCTGCTGGGCGACGGAGGGTTCCGCCCCGGCGGTGGTGGCGACGCTGAGGCTCACCAGGGTGGGCACTGCGCTGGAGCGCCGGTGCATGCCGTACATGTACGTATCATCAACGGGGTTCTCGATGCCCACCAGCTGGTTGCCCGCGCTTTGCAGCGACAGGGATTGGCGGGGAGCGGATGTGGTCTCCACGAGCTGCGTGGTCTCGCCGAGGAGGACGCCGGCGTCCATGACGTCGTTGCGCCACAGGCGCGACGACGGCAGCGCCACCAAGGAGTAAGCCGGGCGGCTCAAGACCCGCCACTGCGCATAGTCCCTGGTGCTGCCATCGTAAACGTGGCGATTCACGACGCGCTCTTCATCCTGAAGCAGCTTGTCTTCGGTGATGATGAGCTCCACGGTGCCTTGCA
>CAYHWW010000241.1:0-4043 GCA_964360145.1 uncultured Oligoflexia bacterium
TTGTCACCCAGGGCTGGATGATCTAAGGGCCCTAAGGACCAACAAGGCAAGCCCTGCCCCCCCTGGCCTAGATCCCCCCCATGAGCTAGAATGAGGGCCCATGCTCCTCGCCACTTTGCTCATCAGTTCCGCCCTCACCTGCCACTCAGTGGCCTCCCGAGAAGGCGGCCTCCCCGAGGTCTGCTCCACCAACGCCTACAGAGACGAGCTCGTCGCCTATATGAACCTCTCGGAGGTCTACCTTTTAGAGGCGGACCGCCCCGATTCCCGTTTCATCGATCGGGTGGAACTCGTCCCAGACCTGGGTGAAAACAGTCTCACCCTCGGCGGAGGCAAGGCCGTGCTGCGGCTCAATTCCTTCTTGCGCATCAAGGACGCGAAGGACCTGCTCACTACCTTGAAAACCCGCCTCCTCCTCGTCAAAGCCTCCGCGGAAACCAACGCCCTAATGGCTGAGCTCGCCGTGGGCAAGGCCCCCGCACGAGTCAATCTGGATGCCCCACTGAAGACCTTCCTGGACGCTCCTTTCCTTGGCGCTGATGGCCGCATCCTTGCCCCAGACCCCACCTCCAGCAGCCACCACGAGGGCTCTGTCAGTGCCATCGCAACCCATCCCCATGGCGTGGACGCCATGGCCCCCATGGACGAAGCCTGCGTCACTGCCCGCAAGAACGCCCTGGATCAGAAACTGAAGCTCGAAAAAGACATCCAGCAGCTAAGCCTCGCCCGCAGCCTCATGCTGAAGGCCACCGCCCAGGCCCCTGAGCCTCTTCCTCATGATCAGCTCCGGGGTCGGCCCACGGAACTGGCCTCCGCCGTGGCCAAGTCCGATTGCGACGCCTGCTTCGAGGCTGTTCACCACTGCAAAGCCGGGGGTTTACTCAAAGGCTTCGTGCCCACTGAAGGCAATTGCCGCAAGGTCATCGCCACCAAAAACTGCGTGGCGACCCTCCCTCCCCTGGCTCGGGTCCCCGTGGAGTTCTGCCGGGGCATAGCCCCGTCCCCCATTCTGGAGAGCTGGGAAAAAGAGCAGGCAGTGAAGGAAGCAGAGCTGCGGCAAACCATGGCCCGGCTGACTTCAGACATCTCAGAGAGCTGCGAATCCGCCCCGTCGACTTCTTTGTAGCGGCTGCCCCATGCGCCGTGTATAACGACGGCCTTATGAGAACAGTCACTGAATTCCTGGGAGTCTGGCTGCGCCAGGTTCTGAAAACCAAAAATGATCTCGTCGCCGCAGGCACCGCTGAAGAAGCGCTTCCCGAAGCCCTAGGCACCGCCCTCAAAATTGAAGGCGACCGCTTGAACCACCTCATGAAGGCCCTGGTTCACATCGCTGACCGCGCGGACACTGTGTCCCGCGTCCGCGTCTTCCAAGGGGAAGACGAGACGAAGAAGCCCAACGGTGCAGTGAAAGACGGCGAATACTTCTATCTCGTAGAATTCACCATCCTGGCCCAGCCCAAACAAGCTGCCCGCGACGAGCGTGGCGGCAAGGGCGGTCGTGGTGGCAAAGGCGGCCGTGACGGTAAAAAAGGTGGCGGACGTGGTGCAGGAGCTGGTGCAGGCGGCGGTGGACGTGGTCCAGGCGCTGGTGCAGGTGCTGGCGGCGGACGTGGCGCAGGGGCCGGTGCAGGTGCAGGTGCAGCTGGCGGCGGTACACGCCCCCCTCGGGCAGCGCAGCCCACGGGCCCTTTGACCTTGCCAACGCCCAAGGCAGCAAGCGCTGCCCCCGCGGCTCCGGCCACGGCTGAAGGCGAAAAGCCCACAAGCTAGGTTCGCGGGGGCTTTTCCCGCCTGACTTCGTTGTCGTTCGTCGCAGCCTCCACGCAGCGGGCAGTAGCCCGCTTTGGTCGGCTGACTCCTCCTCCGCCTCGTCAGACGGAAAAATCCCCTCGCGAATGTACTAATCTAACGAATTAGGAAGTGTAACGAAATAAGGGTCTGGCTTTTGTAGATCGTCGATAAAGAGCCCGACAACGAAGCAGATGGCCCTTTATCGACGATCTACCGTCAGCCGTCGTCTTCTGAAGTGTCCTCAGCGGATATGTCTTCATCTTCGTCATCAGAAAGCAGGGGTGCTACTTCCGCGGCGCTTGGTGCCACGGGGCGCTTCACCTTCTTGATGATCTCGAGTGATGCGGCATCCCACAGTTCTGAGCGCTTGGCCCCCATGGGCAACACAATGGCGGCCCGGCCGTTGGTGCCATACTCATTGATGAACTTGCCCTTCTTGCCCGTCTTTTTGTCGCGGACGATGTCGCCGTTGTAACGCATCTTGTCGGCGGCTGCAGCTTTGGTATCTGCTTTGGGTGGAGCAGCTTGAATTTCTTCGTTCTCGTTGTGTATTTTTGCCATAGTCATTGTTAATCATCCTAAGGATCGAATTTCCGGTCCGTCAATACGGATTTGTATTAGGATTCTGAGACCGGTCTGTCCCCTTACGAGCGGCTTATGGCAAATGCAACTAATTTTACCCCCCCATTGCACACTGTTATCGTCAGTGACATCCACCTGACGACGGCGGAACCCGTGCACCCGAAAGACCCCCTCTGGCGTCGCTATAAGCAGCGCGATTTCTTCATCGACCGCGCTTTTTGCGGCTTTCTTGCCCATATTCGAGACAAAACCGCGGGCGAAGGCCCCGTGGAGCTGGTTCTAGCCGGTGACATCTTTGACTTCGACGGCATCACCCAAATCCCAGCACAGAGTGATTTTCCCATCTCGTTGTTGGAGCGCCTCCGCGGCCTTCACCCCGAGGAACCCAAGTCCTGCGTGAAAATGGAACTCATCCTCCAGGACCATCCGGAGTTTTTCGACGGGCTTTCAGCCTTCATCAAAGACGGCCATCGCGCCGTCTTTATTATTGGCAATCATGACCTGGAACTGCATTGGCCCTCGGTACAACGCCTCGTCTTGAACGCACTGAGGCTCGCCCCGGAAGAAGAAGGGCGAGTGAGCTTCAATAATTGGTTCTACATTGCCGGCGCGGACACCTTAATCGAGCATGGTAACCAGTATGACTCCCACTCTAACTGCCAGAATCCGGTAAATCCTCTGATCCGGGGCCTCAAGCAGGAGCGCATCCGCTTGCCCTTCGGCTGCTACGCAAACCGCCTCATGCTGAACGGCATGGGTTACTTCAACCCCCATTCGGAACGCACCTTCCGCATGACCACTGTGGAGTACCTCAAATTCGCCTTTGGCCACCTCCTGCGGAAAGAGCCCTTCCTCGTATGGACCTGGTTTTGGGGGGCCTGCGCCACCCTCATCATGACTGTGAAAGAGACGCTCACCCCCGAAGTGAAGGACCCTTTGCGGGTGGAAGACCAGATCGAGGAGATCGCCGCCAAGGCCCAAGCCACCCCCCGAGTGGTCCGCATCCTTAAAGAAGTGCACAGCACCCCGATGATCTTCGACCCCCTCTCCATTCTGCGGGAGCTGTGGCTGGACCGGGCCTTCCTCGTGCTCTTCAGCGCCTTTTTCGCCTACCAGACCATTGCTGCCATGAACCTCGTGGGCCGGGTGTCTTACTGGTGGATGTTCGCGGTTTTCTCGCTTTTTTTACCATTTTTCATGTTTTACTTTGCCTCCATGAAGTCCAAGACCGTGGTGGACGTGAAATACTACGAGATGGCCGTGAAGCTCATCGCTCAAATCTGTGACGTGAAGCGCGTGGTCTTCGGCCATACCCACGAGTTTGTGCATACGAGTTTCGATACGGTGGAGTATTTGAATTCCGGCACCTGGTCGCCAGCCTTTGACGACATCGCTTGCACCAAACCCAGCTGCCCCAAGACCTTCGTGTGGATCCGCCCGGACACTACGGCAGCGGCCCCCGAGAACGGCGGTCCAGTGCCCCGCATTGCCAACGTGTTTGAATGGTCACCAGAGGGCGAAGCTAGGCTCTTGTGCTGAGCGACAGCCTGGATTATAAGACAAGACTCTCTTTGACCTTGTGACGTTGGCTCGTAGCTCAGTGGCAGAGCACTACCTTGACATGGTAGGGGTCGCTGGTTCAACCCCAGTCGAGCCAACCATTTTCC
>CAYHWW010000242.1:0-4008 GCA_964360145.1 uncultured Oligoflexia bacterium
CAACAGGGTGGGTCCATCCCATTGCCTTGGTCGCCGGGCTCCTCCTCCGCCTCGCAGCTGGCCCTTTCTCAACGATCTACTAAAACCAATAAGGAGCGCCTGCGCTCGTTGCCGCTCAGCTTTTGAATGCCAAGGGATTTCAGGGGCAGTACACTAGTGTGGTGACGCCGCGACATCCCTCTGCCCGCCATCGCCTGTTCCACTTCGCCGCCGTGGGCGCTTTGAGCGGTGGCCTGCACGGCCTCACCTGGCCGAATTTCGAAGTGGTGGCCTTCAATGCGGTGTTCTTTGTGCCTTTTCTCCTGGCGTTGCCCCGCGCCCGCACCGTGAAAGAGGTGTTGGCCCTCTCCCTCTCCATGGGGGCGGTGGCAACGGGCCTGGGCTTCTATTGGCTCTCCTACCTGGCCCAGAGCTTTGGGGGCATGCCCGCCTGGGCCGCACCTTCGGTTGTCCTTCTCTATGCCTTGGTGGGGCAGGGGCAATTCGTGGTTTTCGCACTGGCCTTCCACTTTCTCCAAACCCGCCGTGGGGTTGCCCTCAAAGACCTGCCGCTGCTCACGCTGCCCGCCTTTTACCTTGTAGTGGAGTTCTTCTACCCCAAGATCTTCTGCGACACCCAGGGGGCCATGCTCTACCGCTGGAAGAACCTCATCCAGATCTGCGAAATTACGGGCGTCTGGGGGCTCACGTTCCTCGTCATTTGGTTCAACAGCGCCGTGGCCCGTTGCCTCGAAGGCGTGCTCGCCTCAGAGCGCAAAGTCATCAAGTCCGCCGTTGTCCATTTTGTTGTCATCATCGCCGTGCTCGCGGCGGGCCACCTTTGGGGAGGGCGGCGCATCGTGGCGCTCCAGGCCGAAATGGCCCGTGCGCCTCGCACCCTGAAGACCAAGGTGATCCAGGCGAACATCGGTGATGCGGACAAGCTTGCCAGTGAGCAGGGTTATCCCAAGGCTCTCAAGCAGGTCATGAACACTTATGCGGATATGTCCCGTGCCGCGGTGAAACCAGGCGCGCCTGGTGGCAAGCCTGATCTGCTGCTCTGGCCGGAGACGTCATACCCGCTGCTCTACACCCACTTCATGAACTCCGTGGCGAACGAGCGGGGCGAAGCGAAGGATGAGTGGCTCATGAAGCTCGTCGAGGAGCTGGGAGTGCCCCTTTATTTCGGTGGCTACTCCAGCGTGGGGAAGCAGGACTTCAATTCCGCCTGGCTCGTGAGCTCCCGAGGTGAGCCCGCCGGGCTTTACCAAAAACACATTCTATTGGCCTTCGGCGAGACAGTGCCCCTGGGGCCGTTGGCGCCCTTGGTGCATGCCGCATTTCCCGCCATGGGGAACTTCGGGCGCGGCCCCGGCCCGGCCAATCTTGCGTTTCGAGGCCTGCGCCTGGGGCCCCTGATCTGCTACGAGACCCTTGATCCGCTCTACACCCGGCGCACGGC
Source organism: uncultured Oligoflexia bacterium (assembly GCA_964360145.1). Classification (GTDB taxonomy): domain Bacteria; phylum Bdellovibrionota; class UBA1018; order UBA1018; family CAYHWW01; genus CAYHWW01. Next base: position 1,442 of record CAYHWW010000242.1, read on the forward strand.
CAATCTGGGCGCCGACCTGTTCATCAACCTCACCAACGACTCTTGGTTCGGGCCCACCTCCGAGCCCCGTTCTCACCTCATACTTTCTGTTTTCCGCACCATCGAAAGCCGCCGCCCGCTCTTGCGCTCCACCAACACGGGCATCACCTCCTACGTGGACATCACCGGCCAGGTGCACCGCCCCACCGCGCTGTTTGAGACAGCCATCTACAGGGCGGACATCCCCATCACCGGCCGCAGTGAAACCGTGTTCCTGCGCTTTGGCCCCTGGCTCATCCTCCTTTGTGGCAGTTTCTGCCTGGCAGTCGTGGGGATGATTTTCCTCCCCGCGGTTCAAATGCGTCGCCGCGGGCGCAGCGCCCTTAAGTAAGCACTCCGCTTCTCCGATTCGTTCTATGAATGGAGAAGCCCGGCAAGCGCTGGTTATCATCAATATTCGCACTGGCGGTTGTGGCCCTGTGGGCACCGATGGCCCCTTCCGGCGTGCTTTCCCTGCATTATGACGGGGCCGTTCAGCCGGGCCTCAAAGCCTGCGACCCCGCGTTGCCACTGAGTGTTGATGAACGTGCGGAGCTCCTGGGGGCCGTGGGGAAGTCAGAGACCGGGGCCGCGCTCATCGAGGAATACGAGCGCAAATTCGGCGATCTACAGACCCTCGTCATTCAGTGGGATACCGTGTCCTACTCACAGATTTCCAAGAACCCAGGGCGCGCACTGGCAAGCAGCGGTCCCCGGGCGTCGGTGGTGTGTGTGCATCTCGCAAAGAGATTGCCCGACATCGAGCACATCGCGGACCTTTCCCATGAACTGGTGCATGCCACGCGGTTGTCAGAAGCCGTGCTGAAGGGCGATGGCATGAGCACCAATCAATTTGTCCATGCCCGCATCGCGGCAATAGGCGGTGAAGCTGAGGCCTTTGGCGTGGAATGCGCCGTGAAACGAGAGATCCTGGGTCACTGGGATCACTTCTGCGCCCCCTACGTGAGCGGGAGCGCCGTGGAAGTGAGTAGGGTCGTGGATGATCTTTATAGCGGCGCACTCTCAGCGTCGCTCACCGGTGAGCCATATCCCGTGATGCTAGCAAAGCAGTTTCGGCGCATGGCGGAGCGCCGGGCGTTGAACGGGATTTTGAAGTAGGGGCGACGCACGCTACACGCCTCTTTGCCCGGAACCCGACAATCCGTGGGTTGCCAGCACCGACAGTGGCGCGTTACGGTGAGGCATGGCGCAGATTTTGGTTTTCACGGGGCCTGACGCGAAGGCGGCGGCGGAAGGATTTAAAAGCACATCAATAGGTTCGGATATCCAATTACTGCCCTGTATTTTTACTCAATCGTCCGCAATGAAAACCAGTTCTCACCACAACACCACCATCCTCAAAAAATATATTTTCCAACAAGGATGGCACGTCGACCTCAACGTCCTCGATGAGACCGCCGCCCGCCTCAGCAACTATCGTGTTGCGCTCTTCGATATGGACTCCACCCTCATCAAAGAAGAAGTCATCGACGAGCTGGCCCGGGAGGCGGGGCGCTATGACGAAGTGGCGGCCATAACTGCTGATGCCATGCAGGGGAGCCTCAGTTTTGATGAAAGCCTGCGGCAGCGCCTGAAACTCCTCGCAGGATTAGACACGGGGGCCCTGGACCGCGTGCGCGGGCGCCTTAACCCCTGCCAGGGTGCCCGAGAACTCATCGCAGCCTTCAACCATGCGGGCCTGGTCACAGCGGTGGCAAGCGGCGGCTTCACAGCCATCTGTGACCCCCTGGCCCGAGACTTAGGCCTCCAGCACAGCTTCGCCAACGACCTCGAAGTGCAAGAGGGCAAGCTCACGGGGCGCCTGGTGGACGACGTCGTGCGCATCAATGCCGAGGGCAAGCGCACTGTCCTCGAAGAACTCTGCCACAAAGCAGGGGTAGGGCTCGAAGCTGCCATTGCCGTGGGAGATGGTGCCAATGACATTCCCATGGTTGCCGCCGCGGGCCTCGGCATTGCCTGGCATGGCAAACAAAAGCTCAGAGATATCGCTAGGATATCCGTATCTCAAGCGGATTCACTGGAATCCCTTCTGGCATTCTTCACGGATGCCGACCCACGTGCGCGCACGTCAAATCAAAATCATTGACCTATAGTCATAATTAACGCGCCGTGCTATCAGGCCGAAACCCCTTACTCCGAGGTTTCTGCATGAGTTTGCGCCGCGTTATGACTGTTCTGCTCCTCATCAGTGTCTCTGGGCCAACGGCTTATGCCGGTGATGATCATGCGGGCGATAGAACAGTTGCCAGGCGCGTGGCCAGACGACGTTCCGTTGCAATGCAACGTGCGATGATCATGAATGCCATGCTCAATCCGAATGGTGTGCGCCTTGAAGCTCGTGATCGTGATCAAGAAGCACAGCGCGCTGAGCGCCGTGCCGATGCCGCCATAGCCTCACTTGCGGAAGCGCAACCCACGGCTCACACAACCGCGGTCGGTGTTCAGCCACCTGTCGCCGCCCCAAGCGTAAATGCCGCCGCCGCGCCCGCACGTGCGAAGCCACTATCCCGCCGTGCCGCCGCCTTGGC
>CAYHWW010000243.1:0-3934 GCA_964360145.1 uncultured Oligoflexia bacterium
CTTCGTTGTCGTTCGTCGCGGCCTCCACGCAGCGGGCACGAGCCCGCTTTGGTCGGCCCGCTCCTCCTCCGCCTCGCATCTGGCCCTTTCTCAACGATCTACTAAAACCAAGGCGCAAAAGGTAAAAAGGTACGCCGTTACTTTTTATAACGCAGTGAGTCGCAAAAAGTAACGGCGTACCTTTTGGTATTGTCGCAGCGGGCATAACGGCCTTAGATTCGGCACCATGACCCCAATTCAAATCCAAACCCTTTTAGAGAGCCACATCCGCACGGTTCCCGACTTCCCTAAGCCTGGAATCCTCTTCCGCGACATCGCCCCCCTCTTGGCCTCTCACCAGGCTTTCGGTGCTGCCATCGGCGCTTTTGCTAAGCGTCTAGAAACAGCGGATTTCGATGCCATCGCCGGCATTGAATCCCGGGGTTTCATCTTTGGCGCCGCCCTCGCCCAAAAACTGGGGAAAGGCTTCATTCCCATCCGCAAGAAGGGCAAGCTGCCCCCACCAGTGGTGAGCCATACTTACGCCCTTGAATATGGATCTGACACCCTCGAGATGCAGCCTGGCACTGGCCGCCTGGTCGTCATCGACGATGTGCTTGCCACCGGAGGCACCGCGGCGGCTGCCCTGGACCTGTGCGCACGTGCGGGTTACAAAGTAGAAGACGTGACATTCCTCATCAACCTCGCTTTCCTGAATAAAATGCAATGGCGCGAGCAGGAGCCCTTCTCGCTCCTCACCTACCGGTAGGGGCTTATCCATGACAGGTGCGTCGTGGCCGCAGCCCTTCAAAGCCATTTACCGCTTCTGCGGCTCCTTGAAACTGGCCGTCGTCGTTATCCTGAGCCTTGCCATCACACTGGCGGGAGCGACCGTCTATGAGTCCATAGTCGGCACCAAGGCCGTGCAAGCCGCGGTGTATCGCACGCCGTGGTTCACCCTCATCCTCATCGCCCTCGGTACAAATATTTTCTGTTCAGCAGCTCAACGCTTCCCATGGAAGCGGCGCCTCGCGGGCTTCCTTGCCGCCCACTTGGGCATCTTGCTCGTCCTCTTTGGCTCTTTCTTGACACGCCAGTATGGCATCGATGGCAACCTGCCCCTCGCTGAAAAAGAAACAGGGATGCACATCACCGTGGATGAGCCCCAACTCGAAATTTGGGACTGGGGTTCCCGCACCTGGCTCCTCAAAACCGCTGTGAACCCCGGGCGGCTTAAAGCGGGCCACGTGGCTCTCGACATCAAAGGCCAACCCTCCGGCCTGCGCCTCATCGTCGATGAGGCTTTACCTGAAGCCGCGGCGGAAACCCGCTTCGTCGCGAGCCTTGACCTCACCGCCGCACCCGCGTTGGAAGTGGAAATTTTCAGCGATGCCACGGGCATTCGCTCTTCCCAATGGCTACGGGCCAATGACCCTGAACTGGGCTCCCTGACCATGGGTCTCGCCACCGTGAGCTTCGCCGCTGGCAGCGCGGCGAGTGGCGCCAAAGGCGGGCACCCCTCAGCCCATGCATCAGGCGTGGCCAAAAACGGCCCCCACGCCAACCCCAACAGTTTGGGCTTTCTCGCCACCCCAAATGGCGAGCTGCGGTACCGCCTCTCCAGCCGCAATCTCGGCGTGAGAAACGGCACGGCAAGCGTAGGTGAGTCCGTAACCACCGGCTGGCGGGACTTCCATTTCCGCGTCAAATCCTTCATTTCCCATGCCCAACCAGAAAGTATTTATCGTGCGGCTGCCGCCCTTGCCCCGGGCCAAGAGGGCGTACCTGCCCTCTCCATCCATGCCGAAACGGCAAACCAGAAAACCCTGTCCCGCTGGCTCGGTTACGGTGACACCGTTTCGCTCGATCTCACTGATCGGCAACTCTTGGTGCGCTTCGGGCCCCGCCTCATCCCCCTCCCCTTCGCCGTGAAGCTCGACCACTTCGAAGTGGGCCACTATCCAGGGACCGCTCGGGCCATGACCTATTCGAGCCAAGTCAAAGTGATCGTCGGCGGCAGCACCGACAACGAGTCGCAGCACCACATCACCATGAACGAGCCCCTCTCGCGGGCAGGTTACACTTTCTACCAGGCAAGCTATCAAGAGACCCCTCAAGGAGTCATCTCCGTCTTGAGCGTGGGCAAAGACCCCGGCCGCACCACAAAATATCTGGGAAGCATATTTCTCGTACTCGGCATCATGTTCATGTACGTCGATAAGCAAAGACCGTTCGTGGGCGCCCCTGGCGCGACGAGCAAGAGGGACTCATCATGATCGCAAGGCTGCTTTTCGTCACGCTACTGCCCCTCACAGCCATGGCCGCTGGCGCGGACACTGCCGCCGCCATGGACCCCGCTTTCAAACCCGCGCTCGACATGCTGCGTCGAGTGCCGTTGCAACACGGCGGCCGCATCAAGCCCCTGGATAGCTTCGCTCGCGACGCCATATTGCTCGTCTCCGAACGCCGCAGCCTGCGCGGAGACAGTGCCGCTCCCGGTGAAGACGCCGTGGTCACCGTGCTGCGCTGGCTCTCCGACGGCGAGGCGTGGTCCCAAAAGAAATTCATTGTGGTGAGCCACCGCCCCGCGCTCACGCTTTTGGGCCTGGACCCCCTGCGCGGTCTCTACTCTCCCGTGGAGCTGGCCCAAGCCCCCGGGTTTGCCTCGGCAACCGAGAGCATCAACCGCAAATCTTCCACGGGCATCAAACTCACCGCCGCGGAACAGGCCCTGTCCCGCTCCTTGGGCAAAATCGATGCCTTCCAATCCATCGCCACAGGCAGCGCGTGGACCATGGTGCCCGCCCCCCAGGGTTGGCTGGCGCTCAGCGATGAGCGGGCGGCTGAAAGCGGCCTTCCCCAGTTGTTTTCGCGGATTTTGAATGAGCTCTTCCACACGGGCCCCCTCTCTGACCGTGCGGCGGCCACCCGCCAACTGGCCGAAGAGATTCTAAGCCGCCAGGCCCTCCTTCTCTTAAAGCTGGAGAAGGCCACGCCCTCCACCCTGCCCTCCTCGCCAGAAAACCCCGTGGGCCTCACCGCCATCGCCGCACGCGTAAATCAGGAGGTGCGCTACAATGAAGTTCGGCCCTTCCAGAAATCCTGGATTCTCTACCTCGTGGCCTTCATCCTCATCGCTCTCGGCATGGGCATGAGCAATGCCCGGAGCGGCACGGCACGGGGCTTCAAGATCGCAGGCCTTGCGGTGGGGCTCGGAGCCTTCGCCCTGCACTCCTATGGCTTTGTGCTCCGCTGCCTCCTCACGGGCCGTCCGCCAGTGACCAATATGTACGAATCCACGGTGTGGGTACCCTGGGGGGTGGTGCTCTTCGCCATCATCATCTCCGTGATCCACCGCAAACATCCGAGGGTAAGCGCTGTAGGTGCCGCGGCGGCGGCTGTGGCGGCGCTCAGTCTCCTCATGGCGGATTCCGCGCCCGCGGTGCTAGACCCCACCATTAAGCCGCTGGAGCCCGTGCTCCGGAGCAACTACTGGCTCACCATTCACGTGCTTACGATCACGCTGAGCTACGGCGCTTTCGCATTGAGCCTGGGCTTGGGCAACTTAGTGCTCGCCCTCCATGCATTCCGTCCCAAGATGAAAGAGGCCATCAGCCACTATACCTTATTCACGTACCGCGCCGTGCAGTTTGGCGTGGTGCTCCTCGCCGCTGGCACCATTTTGGGTGGTGTGTGGGCCGACTACTCTTGGGGTCGCTTCTGGGGTTGGGACCCCAAAGAGACCTGGGCCCTCATCGCCCTTCTCTTCTACATTGCCGTGCTCCATGGCAAGTGGGCGGGCTGGCTCAAGCCCTTCGGCATGGTGCTTTGCACCGTGCTCTGCTTCAACGGGGTGCTCATGGCCTGGTACGGCGTGAACTTCGTGCTCGGCGTGGGGCTCCACTCCTACGGCTTCGGAGCCGGCGGACTGGAATATGTCGGCATATTCGTCGCC
>CAYHWW010000244.1:0-3881 GCA_964360145.1 uncultured Oligoflexia bacterium
GCTTTTTTTAAAATCTGCTGATGAAAGTTTTTGATGGCTTCAGAAGGCGTTTCATCAGGAGTGACCGTGAAGCTCTCCTTGGCGCGGAAGCCCTTTTCTGTGCGAATAATCAAATCCAGGCGCTGCAGCCGCTCCAAGGCTTGGCTCGCCTGCAACTTAGAAATCCGCAATGCTTTGGCAATCCAGGCCGGGTCGTCTTTAAAACCAACGACATCCATCAACTCCAAAATCGCGAAATGATACCAGTCGGCGATGACAGCGAAGGCATCGAGACTCAAATGCGAGCCCGCTCCAGCCTGCAATCGCGAAAGCCTGGCCCGTGCCTTGGCCCGCATCAGGGGGCTACGCCCATGCTCGCTTTCGACGGAATCAATAAAATGGGCATTTTCCGCCTTATTCAAGCCCAACTCCGCGGCTATGACTTGAGCCCGGGCGCTCGACATCCCACTCTTTCCGTTCAGAATCTCACTCAACCGCGAGGCAGGCATTGCCAAGTCACGTGCGAAGGCGCGTAGGCTGTAGCGACGATTGGCGTTGGTCCGTTGTTCAAGCTCTCTCTTCAAGAGATCGCGGTAATTGATGGTAAGGTACTTGGGCGACATCGTGACAGCAGATATAACTCCCCGTCATAAAAGTGCAACTATTCACGGAACAATGCGTTCCGCGATGTTCCAAACAAAAAACAAGGATCTTCATTGCCCTGCCGCGCCCTTGCCGCTTGGCTTCTCCTCATCGTCAATCTCGGTACTGGCGCAGCGAGTATCGTCATCTAAAACATCGGGGCAATGGCACGCAATTCTACGCGCACGTAGGCAGCGCTGCTCTTCAGCACCGCTGCGCCCAGCCCCCGCGCAAGTCGGAGGATTGCGACTTGTGTGACGGCATTCATCACAGGCGCTCCCACAGGACATCTGCACTCTCGGCCTGGCGTTTGGCTTAGCAAGCGCTATGTCTGAGCCAATGATGCCCACGCATAACAGTGAGAGAATCAAACCCATTCCGTTACGCGACATGTACAGACTCCTTTTGGCGGGCTCCATGCCCAATGGATAAAATTGTATCTCGCCTCGGACGTCGGCTGCAATATATCGTGGAACAATGCGTTCCGCGATGTTCCGATTGCAAAACAACGTGCGGCCTCCTTAATTAATGCGATGATCGATTTGACTAACCCCATCCCCCAGCCTATTGCTGCCGAATGCTCAAAAAACTCGTCATTTCAGCAGCCGTTTTCGTTCTTTTCTCAACGATCGCATTGGCACGGGACCTGACGGTCATTGCACTCACCGATTTCCATGGAGCACTTGAATCGAACGTCACAAGAACAGCGGGCGGTGCGCCAGTTGAGTCAGGGGGCGCTGCACTCCTGGCCGCCTACATCGAGCGGATTCGCAGCCAAACCAACGGTCCCACTATCATTGTCGACGGAGGCGACCTCTTCCAGGGTTCGCTGGCTTCAAACCTCGCAGAAGGCGCACCCGTGGTACGCTTCTACAACGCAATCGGCGTTACCGCGGTCGCCTTAGGCAACCATGAGTTTGATTTCGGCCCCATCGGCCCTCACTCCATCCCAATGGACCCTTCGGATGATCCTCAGGGAGCCTTGCGCCAACGCGTCAGCGAAGCGCACTTTCCCTTTTTAGCCGCGAATGTCCGCGATGAATCCGGCAACATTCCCGAATGGTTGCACCCCTCGCAAATCATCGAGGTAGAAGGCCACCGCGTAGGCATCATCGGTATTGCGACACCCGAAACCCCCAGCACGACCGTTGCGGCAAACTTGCGTGGGTTGCGTTTTGAAGAACCAGTTTCTTACGTCATCGCCGAAGCCACGCGTCTGCGCGGTGAAGAACACTGTTCCGTTGTCGTGCTCGCGTTCCATGGGGGCGCTGGCTGCACGGACAACAGCCTTGACCACACGGAAGATCTCTCCAGTTGCCATGGCGGTGAGGTTTTTGACATCGTGGGCAATATCCCCGCCAACTTAGTGAATGTGGTCGTCGGTGGCCACACCCATCAAGGTATCGCAAAAGTCATCAACGGCACTGCCGTGCTGCAATCCTTTTCCCGCGCCAGGACCGTGGGTTGGGCCACCGTACCGCTCACTGGTGGTGGGGCACGCATCGCTGGCTTTGAGTCGGTTTGCGGCCAAGTGGTCGACACTGATCATGGTCCAAGCTGCGCAAATAATGATGTCAACAGCAGCCAAGCAACCCCACGTACCGCGGAATTCCTGGGGGCCCCGATCACCGCGAGCGCTAGCATCGAAGCGCTGCTTTATGATGATCTGGAGCGTGTGCGTGCGTTACGCGACAGCCCCGCTGGCGTCTCCGCGCTTACACCACTCACGCGCACTTACTTCGGCGAATCCTCCCTAGGAAATCTAGTCGCCGATGTGTTTCGCCTCGCCATCCCCGAGGCCACCGTGGCCGTCACCAATGGTGGCGGCTTGCGTGCCAATTTCCCAACAGGTCCCTTGACCTACGGTCGTATTTTCGAAGCCTTCCCCTTTGATAATCGAATTGCAACGATCCGCGCCACCGGCGGACAACTGCAACGCATGGTGGAGCTTGGTCACGCAGGCTCCCACGGTGGACTTTCCTGGGCCGGCCTGACGTTTCACGCGGAAAACTGCGTCGTCACGGAAGTCCTCATCAACGGGGAGATCCTCGACCCAGCACGCGCCTACCTCGTGGTGACAAACGACTACTTGGCTAACGGTGGCAGCGGCTTCGATAGCTTGGGACTAGCCGCGGATCAAGTGACAGTGCTTTGGGATCCAGCCATGGTTCTGCGCGATTTCATTTTTCATAGTCTACAAGGCTGGGGCCGAGATTTGCGCGCCACGGATTACTTCGATCCCGCGGCGCCACGACAAGCCGTCAGCGGAAGCTGCGAACACGACTGATGGTGGAGAGCCCACCACAGTCAGAACATCTTCGAAGGGTGAGTAATCATCGCACGGTCTTTGCGATCACCCAGGCGCCTATGCCAAGGGCGCTTGCCACCCAGTTCAGCCCCACGTCCCGCCACTCGAAATAGCGGCCCGAAAGCATCCCCTGGATGACCTCGTCCCCCAGGCCCGTGACCGCGCAGAGCACCGCCACCAAGCCCATGCGGGGGCCCAGGGCCCAAAACCAGAGCACAGGCAGGGGGCCGTATTGGATGAAGTGGGCAAACTCTTCGGGGATCGCCATGGAAGCGTAGATGGCACCATAAATGGCTCCGCCCGCGGCGGCGAGGGACAGGGCCCTCAGCCAAGGAATGCGCAATCGGCGCACCATCGCCGCGACGGCTGCTGCCGCGAGGGCGACGCAAAGCGCGAAGAGCGCGAGGCGCAGAAGACCACGGATACGCAGAACATCCGTAGCGGCGCGCACGAAGGGCAGAGAGCAATAAAGCAGTGCGGTGTAGGCGAGTGGCGCCCAGAGGCGAGGCATCGTGCTACGATTATAAAGGCTTTACATGGTCTTCCGCAGCAAATCTGTTCGGACGACATCGCTGCGGGCAAGGCGCCGCTCCATGAGGCGTCTTTGTCCGTCGGCAAAATACCTTCGTCTAAGGGTTCGCCCCCACCTCAAAGCGTAGGCGTTCGTGGGGATTGTGGCGGATCAAGTGGTCGAACATGCGGTCCTGAATGGCTGCGCGCAGACGACGCAGCTCTGCGCCTTCGAAGGGCGGATGCTGGAAGCGGGAGATGCGATCCAGCTGCATTGTGCGCCAGGCGGCGCTATAGGCGGGCCCTTAGTAAGGCAACGAATGTTGCCTTGCGGTGACTCATTGACCTCTAATGACTACCGGGAAGGCAACATTCGTTGCCTTCCGTGGGACTTCCGGCCCCGCGGATTTCTACACCCTAGACGCTGTCATACCGAAAGCCG
>CAYHWW010000245.1:0-3770 GCA_964360145.1 uncultured Oligoflexia bacterium
TTAAATGCCTGCTGGGGCCCGTAGGTGCTGCCCAGGAGCGCGATGTTCTTGAAAAAGATGTGCTTCCAATCGAGACGCACGTCGGCGCTGGCGGTGGCACCGCAGCTCACCAACACGCCGCCCTTTTTCAAGCAACGCACGCTCTCCATGATGGAACCGCCCCCGATGTGATCCACCACCACGTCCACGCCCGCCTTGCTCGTCATATGCCGCACGTCTTCCGTCATGAGACTCCGCGACGTGTCGATGAAGCGGTGCGCGCCTATGCCGCGGGCCCGCGCGAGTTTTTGCTCATCGGTGGAAGTCACGATGATGTGCAGACCGAAAATCTTCGCAATCTGGATGCAGGCCACACTGACGGCGCTGCCCGCTGCGTGGATGAGAATGGTCTGGCCCTGTTGGATCCGTGCCTTATTCACCAACATTTCCCAGGCGGTGACATAGGCGATGGGGATGCAAGCCGCTTGCTCGAAGCTCATGTGCTCGGGAATCAGCGCGAGATTGCGCTCGCTCACCACGATGTGTTCCTGGCAGCCGCCGTCGGTGGTCTCCCCAAGAAGCCCCCAGTGGCGACAAAGATGGTCGCGTCCGGTTTTGCACTGATCGCACTGGCCGCAATACACCGCCGGATTCACCACTACACGATCGCCGGGCTTGAAGCGTGATGACACACCAGCCTCGTAAACACCGGCGATGTCGCTCCCGGGAACCATGGGTAAGGGAAAACGATGGCCCGGGACGCCACGCCTCACCCAGAGGTCAAGATGATTGAGGCCTACGGCCTTGACGCGGATCAGGGCCTGGCCACCCTCACTCAATGCCGGTTTCTCCCGCTCTTCGAACAGGATTTTATCGTAACCACCATGTTCCCGAATCACTGCTGCTCTCATGGCTGACAAGAGTAAGGCGAAAACTCTTGGAGGTCACGAGGGAATTGTGGTCTCATCGCCAAGCTATGACGCGAGGAGGAAAGTCAGGAGCTCCGCTATTGAGCACGGTGGTCATGCTGGCCGCCGCGGTGTTCCTCACCACCCTCAATCGACGCCCGGTGCCCACCATCGATGGCGCCGTTTATGCGAGCCTCGCCCGCCACATGGTGGAGAGCGGCGACTGGTTCCCCATGTTCTATCAGGGCAGGCTCTTCGCCGAACACCCGCCCTTCTTCGTCTGGACACTGGCCGCCTCCATGAAGCTCTTCGGCGTCAATGACTTCGCTGCGAATTTCCCCATGCACTTTTTCGCCTTCCTCACCGTGCTCTTCACCGCCGCCATTGCCCGCAAAGCAGGTCTGAACCGCGGCACCGCCCTCATGGCCGCATTGATCCTGTGCACGAGCAGGGATTTTGTCCTCAGCTCCGTGCGGGGTTACATCGAACCTCTCTTGGAGCTTTGCATTTATGCGGGGCTCTACTGCGTCTTCACCCAGTTCCATCGCCGCACGGTGTTTTGGTCCGCGGCGGCAGCGGCGTGCGTCGGCCTTGCCTGGTTCGCCAAAGGCCCGCCAGCCCTTTGGCCCACGCTTTTCTTCCCCTTCTTGATCCTTTGGAAAAAATCCTCCGCCAGGGACAAAGCCCTGCGCATCGCCGCCTACGTGACCACCCTCTCCATGATGGCGGCCCTTGCGGTGTACCTGGCGCAGCGCTTCGACGACGCCGGAGCTTTCGGTGTCTATTGGAACAAACAGGTGCTCGGCAGCGCGCTAACGGGCCGTGGTGGCGCGCAAACCTACGACCCCCTCTATTTCGTGCGCATTCTTCGGGACTACTACAAGCCCTGGTGGGTATTCCTCGCGCTGGCCACCTGGGCCGCGCTCCTTGAAATTCGCGGGCGCAGCAAGCCGCAGAAGCAAATTCCAGGCCTTGATCTCCCCCATGAAGCGCTGTTCCCTCGTCCCCTCCCCATGTGGATTTTCCTGCTGTTCGGCCTTGGTTTCGTCGGTGGTTTTTCCATCGTGAAGTGGCGCTTCTGGTATTACATCGCGCCAGCATATCCGGCCTTCGCCATCACCATCGCTGGCGCTATCTTCCAAAAGGCAGCCGGGGCGCTGGAGCGCCCCTTCTTTTTCCGTCTCGTGCGCGGCGGCTCCTTCTTGTGGATCTTCGCCACCGCCATATTCCCCGTGCAGTCCTGGAAAGATCGCGTGCCTGAGGTGACTGCCTTCGCGCCCACCATCACACAGGCTTGGTTTGACGCCCCCGTATTTCTTGCTGATGCAAGCCGAGACCACAACCTCGTGGCCACCAGCGGCCATTGGTCCTTTCATCGCCCGGTTGAAAAACTAGACGGCGCCTCAGCCATTGATGCTGCCATTGGCGACAGCACGGCATGGCTCTTGGTTTCGCGAACGCAATGGTTGGAGTGCCGAGGCCGAAGCGCCGAGCCCAGCGGCAAATGGTGCCATGACGGACTGCCCTTGGGTCGAGCAGGCGAACAGGTACTGGTACTCACTCATCCAAACCGCATCAAATTCTAGCCTAAATGCGACGTGACTCACATGCGGAAAGACCGCGGTCAAACTGCACCCGCACATTCACTGGCCACGTGGTCACAGTGGGCCGCCAGGTGGAATCCACTTCTGAGGTCACCATTTGGGCAGTGACCGACACCTGGCGCCCTGCCCGCACCCCCGTGGGACGACACAGGGGCACCGGAATGAAGCTCACCACACCTGAAGTGATCTTTTCCCTCACACTCCAACGACTCCCTGGCAACGCAGCCTCTGCCTGTGCAACGGCACGGTGGCGGGCCTCACTGAGTTGCCGGTCACGTTCCAGCACAGCTATACGAGCAAGTTCCCGGCGCTGCTGCACAAATTCGGTGAGTATTTCATGGTTGTCAGGGGCACAGGCATCGTCGGTACGCGGCAAAAGTCCCGTGCTTATAGAGCCCAGACAGGCGAGGTTCGTCGCGAAGTTACCACCAAGGCCCACGCGGATGCGAAACCCCTCTTCAAGCTCCATGGGAGTCGCCGCGGCTGTGCTCTCTTGAGAAAACGAATTTTGGTAGCCGTTGATCGTGCCGATGACGGCACCCCCCGCGCTCAGCACAGGTGCCCCGCTGGCACCCTGGGGCACCAATTCACAGCGTGCCATGAACGCCACGGGGGACTCCGCGCTGATCGCATAGGGTTGGTACAACGACCCGTTTCTCACACTGCAGCCAGAGAGCCTGCGAATCTCACTGTTCGCGGGGCCCGCGCTGGTAGTGTCATGAACGTAATAAATAGAAGGGCTGGAGTCATGGAGGAACCCACCGCGGGAAATGATCAGCGGGGTTCGCGTCGAGCGTGATGCCAAGCGCACCAGCGCATAATCCCTGGCCTGTACAAAGTTCGATACCGGAGGCTCTACTACGGACACCACAGAGTCGCATTCTAAATGCTCCATGGGCATCGTGGCGATTTCACCCCGCACATTGGAAACTGAGTAGGCCGGCAAAATCACCATGGCGGCGCCACGACAAGAGGCGCCACTGCGGTGCAGGGATCTGTCCAAACAATGACCCGCGGTCAAGACTAAGTCAGGTCCCACCAACGTGGCGGTACAGAGCCGGGACGAGTCATCGCTCCACACCGTGAAGAAGCTCCCAACGGCGGCGGGACAGTCCGCGGGGTCCTGGCAGCGCACCGTGGAGCGCGCCATATCTTCGCGGCTCCCGCCATAGGCCGACGCCGCTAAGAGCAGTGCTAAAGTGAACAGACGGGTAAATGGGGCCATGGCAGCGTGCCTTTTACCATGCCTCAATACTAAAGTAAATCAGTTTAGTATTGG
>CAYHWW010000246.1:0-3769 GCA_964360145.1 uncultured Oligoflexia bacterium
AACATGGCCTTTTTGGGCACGGTGGGTTCGAGCGCGCCGTTCATCGGCCTCTTCGGCACGGTGCTCGGCATCATCAAGGCCTTCCATGATCTGGGGAGCAGCATGGCCTCGGGTGGCGCCCAGTCGGTGAGCGTCGGCCTGTCCGAAGCCCTGATCGCCACCGCCGTGGGCCTCTTCGTCGCCATCCCCGCGGTCATCTTCTTCAACTACTTCCAACGGAAGATAAAAATGATCACAGGCCGCGCCGAGAGTCTGGCGAACTTCATGATCTCTTTAATTAAATAGGAATAATTTATGTCAGGCTCATTTTCAAATGATTCAGACGAGATGATCGTCAGCATCAACGTCACCCCCCTCGTCGATGTCGTGTTGGTCCTTTTGGTGATCTTCATGCTCGCCGCGCCGGTCATCTATCAAGCGGCCATCAAAGTGGACCTACCGAAGGCGGTCTCAGGTGAAAACACCGAGCACATCACTCTTCGCCTCACCGTCATGAAGGACGGGGCCTATATGCTGGATAAAAGCCCGGTGACCAACGAGCGGATCACCCAGATCGTCGCGGATTCCATCAAGGCGGATCCCACCGCCAGCGCCGTGGTGGCAGCGGACCGGGACAGCAGGCATGGACAGGTCATCGGGCTCATCGATCTGCTCAAAATGAATGGCATGACGAAAATCGCCCTCGGCGTGGATTCATCCGAAGAAAAAAAGGCAGGTAAATAACCATGAAAAATATGACTACTCATTCTCACGGACTAAAAACACTCTTACTCCTTGCCGTTCTCGCCGCGGGCTGCGGCCAATCAAAGGTGGATTACTCCCATCAGGGTGACGGGGCGGCCCCATCACCAGGGTCTCAGACCGTGACTGCCGCGCCGGATGAGCCCGTCGCCCCCCCCATAGCCATCGTGCCTGAGCCTGCAACCCGCGGGGTTCGTCTCGGAGCCATGGTATCCGTACTCGACGCGACTTTGCTTGGTTTCCAAAATTGGTCGGATCTCCCCGATCGCTCGGCAACGTCACTCACCAGCACCGAGATCAATGGCCTCGGATTTCGCCTGGCGCGGACAACCGCTCGGGCCACCGAGCGCAGCTACACCCTTCGCGCCACCGAGCGTAATCGCTGCGTTTTCCAAAACCGCCTTCTTTCGGTGGACACGGAAGCTCCTTTTTACATCTCAGTTCGCAACCACTACCCCGAGATCTTCAAGTCCACGAAACTGAACTGCATCATTGCACCAACCTCAGGAGCGATTACGCCAGGCGTTCGCCTCACGGTCAGCCCCGAACCCCGGCAGCCCAACCTCCTCCGGGTGCGCTGGCTCGGCTCCACAGCCTCGAAAGTCGTCTCCGTCAGCGGAACCCAAACAGTGGAGTTCCGCATGACAAGCCGCCTCGCGGTCAATGAGGCCTTTGACGGTGCGGCAAAAGACGCGCTGAATGACTCGTTTGATGTCCTCCTCAGCTCGTACTTCTCCAGGGGAGAGGCGAGCTTCTGCGGCCTTGAACGCGACTTCTACTTGGCGGTCACCTTCACCAATGCGGTGCCCACCGCTGCGAACTTGGTTGTGAAGACGAGGCTGGGCTCGATTTCATCCATGCAAGATGCCGAGGCCCGGGCCATCCCCTTGCGCTCAGGCCACACGGACAGCCTATCGCCGACGGTTGACACCCGTAGCCTGGCCGCATGTCACTCACAGCATCAAGCCTGGCTCGCCTGCACGAGACCCAGCGCCCAAGCAACGGCTAACGTCGGCTGCGACCCCCGCATCGTTGATGCGCTGGATCTCAATTTCCGCGACCTCCTTGATACACGCTACCAAGGATTCGCCAGTGACCGCACGTTTGCGCTCACGCGCAGCGAAGGGAACGGCATCTCAAGCGGAAGCGCCCTGCTCTGGTTTGAGATCGCGGACGTCAATGCCGGCACCGGCGGCGGGAATCAGCCCAATCCCCTCACCGTGGAAGACTTCCAAGAGCTCTACGACATACTGTCGCTCCGCTAGGGGCCCTTAGTTGTTAGATTAGTGCATTCGCGAGGGGATTTTTCCGTCTGACGAGGCGGAGGAGGAGTCAGCCGACCAAAGCGCACTCATGTGCGCTGCGTGGAGGCTGCGACGAACGACAACGAAGTCAGGCGGGAAAAGCCACCGCGAACCTTAGGATTGAGGCGTCGTCTCTGCGAAGAGCGGCAGGCGCCGAGCCACGTCAACCACGCGGCTCAACGTCAAATACTGGGTGCGCCAACCGATGAGCGGCAAACGCAGGTCGAGATACTCCAAAGCCACAGCGGTGTCCCAGCCGGGTTGCGTGAGGGCAGCCCCATCCCAAAGGGTTTCGGGCCGATCCTGAAGCCAACGCAGGCACCCCTGAATATTTTGTAGATGCTCAGCGGTCCAATCATCAGGCACGACGTGGCGCGTGGACTCGACAAAAGCGGAAACCGTGCTCGTCATCACGCCGGCAGCCATGACCGAGGCCATGCGGGTCCGCAACCTACGAACAGCTTCCGACGCCCAAAGGCCCGGGCCACCCTGGTCCCTGCTCCATTCATGGAGGTGCTCCAGGATAGCGGGGGAATCCACCAAAGCCTCGCCTTCTTGCACCTCCAGGATGGGGATCTGGCCCATGGGGTTGAGGCTTCTCAACCACGGGGGCGGAGTGAACACATCGACGAGCTCGATGCGATGGGGAAACTCCAGGCGGTGAGCGGCAAGACGGACGCGGCGGCCGAAGGGTGAGCGGGCGGAGACGATGAGGCGGGCAGTGATGCTCATGGCAGATTGCTCCTTGCCTGGAAAAAGACAACGGACCATGATGGTTCGTCAATGGAACTTCCTTCATGGCTCGGCGCGTTAAGCGCCCTTGGTTCTTCGGTCACCTGGGCTATTGCTTCATCGTCCTACGCGAAACTGGCCGCGCATCACCCGGCCACATCCATCAACTTCAGTCGGGCCACCATCGCCCTCCCCATTTTTCTCGTCATCGCGCTCATCACGGCGCCAGAGGCCGTGAGCGGTGGCGTACCCGCCGGCACCTTGGGCTGGGTCGCGCTCAGCGTGATTGCAAGCTACGCCGTGGGTGACGTGTGCTTCTTTTTGAGTGCCCTCTCCATTGGTGTGCCGTCGGCGCTAGCCATTGCCTCTACTTTTCCGCTGCTCTCTGCCCTCGCGGGCGTGGCATTAAGGGGAGAAGCGCTCTCTGCCCACCGAGCCGTCGGTGTACTGCTCACGGTGGGAGGCACGATACTTGTCATCTTGGCCACGGGTCGCGGAAATCCTGGCGCACCGCTGGAAACGCCGCACCTTGCGCGACCCAAGCACGCGCCCGCCAAACGCTGGGGCCTGGGGCTGGCCTTCGCCACCTCATTCTTTTGGAGCCTCAACGCGGTGGCCGTGGCAGAGGCGGGGCGCACCCTCCCCGCGCTCTGGGTAAACGTGCTGCGCATGAGTTTCTCCATGGCATTCTGTCCCCTGGTCGGCGTGCTCATCGCGGGCCTCACCCGGAGCGCCCCCCCTCGACGCCCCTGGGTCAGCGCCAAAGATATCAAGAAGAGCCTCGGCATTTTCATCATGGAAGGCTTCGGCGGTTCATTGATGTTCACCTATGGCTTGGCCCATGCGCCCCTCTCCGTGGCGCCTGCCCTTTGCGCCCTCGCCCCCGTCATCGCCGTGCCCATCGCCTGGGCCCAGGGCCAAGGGCGGTTTTTGAGCGTTCGCACCCTGGGGGTTTTGCTGGTTGTCGCGGGGCTTGTGTTGCTCTAACCTAA
>CAYHWW010000247.1:0-3692 GCA_964360145.1 uncultured Oligoflexia bacterium
GATATGATGCTATAACATATTGATTTATATGATTTAATTTTGATATTTACATGAATGTGAATCTACTCGCGAGTAAATTCACATTCATGTAAAGTGAATCCATGCCCCGCTATCTCACCCCCTTTGTCCTCCAAGACTTGAAGCGAAAGATGATCTTTATCGGTGGCCCTCGCCAAGTGGGGAAAACCACCTTCGCGAAAGACATGGGCAAGGGGTGGCCGGGGGGTTCCCAGTATTTTAATTGGGATAACACGACGCATCGCGATGATATTTTGCATCATCACCTGCCTGCGGAGCCCAACCAACTCATCATCCTCGATGAGATTCATAAGTATGGTCGTTGGCGAAACCTGGTGAAGGGTCTTCACGATGTGAACGCCGAGCGGGGCGTTCGCTATTGCGTCACAGGCAGTGCTCGCCTTGATCTCTACCGCCGGGGGGGCGATTCACTGCAGGGCCGTTATCACTATTACCGGCTCCATCCCTTTTCACTGAAGGAAGCGGGAGGGGGGCGTCAGGTACTGGAGAACCTGTTTCTGCATTCTGGTTTTCCCGAGCCATTCTTCGCGGCGCAAGCGGACTTCACGCGACGTTGGAGCAAGGAGTATCGCACCAGGGTCATGCAGGAAGATGTGCGGGATTTAGAGAACGTGCGGGACCTGTCCTTGATGGAGCTTCTCGCCACGCGCTTGCCCGCACTGGTGGGGAGTCCGCTTTCATTCAATGGCCTGCGGGAGGACATCCAAGTCGCTCATCGGACGATCAGCCGTTGGGTTGATATTTTGGAGCGCATGTATTTTATTTTTCGTATTTATCCCTACGGCTCAAGCAAGCTGCGCGCCGTGAAAAAAGAGGCCAAGCATTACCATTACGACTGGAGCGTCGTCACCGATGAGGGGATCCGCTTCGAGAACATGGTGGCCAATCATCTACTCAAATGGTGCCACTTTACCGAGGATACCGCGGGTCATGAAATGGAACTGCGCTACTTTCGGGATGTGGATAAACGCGAGGTGGACTTCGTGGTGTTGCGCGATGGAAAGGCCGAGCTTTTTGTGGAGGTGAAGCTATCCGCCCAAGAGCCCACTCCGGCATTGCGATATTTGAAGGAGCGCCATGTGAAGGTGCGTGCGGTGCAGGTGCATCTGCGGGGAGAAGATGACTATGTTAGTCGTGAAGGAATTGCCGTGATGCCCGCGGAAAAATTTCTCATGGAATTGATTTAGCGTCCTGAGTCACGTTGACGCTCGCTCCCAACCTCGCCATAGTGGCCACACCATGGCCGCGCCGTCCGACCTCACAAAAAAACTTCTCGCCGGCGACCGTCGCTCCCTCGCCCGGGCCATCACCTTAGTCGAGAATCGCGACACCGAGCTACGGCCCATCATGGATGTGCTCTATCCGCGCACGGGTCAGGCCTTTATCCTTGGCATCACCGGCCCACCTGGGGCTGGTAAAAGCACCGTGACGGACCGTCTGTTGACCGAAATCCGCGCCAAAGGCCAAACCGCCGCGGTGGTGGCCATCGACCCTTCATCACCCTTCAGCGGTGGCGCCATTCTCGGCGATCGCATCCGCATGCAGGCCCACAATGGCGATCCCGGTGTTTTCATCCGAAGCCTTGGCACCCGCGGCAAGCACGGCGGCCTTTCCCACGCCGCCCGCGACGTAGTCATGGTCCTCGATGCCGCGGGCTTCAATTGGATCATTGTCGAAACCGCCGGCGTGGGTCAAACGGAGCTCGATATCCTGAAGCTCGCCCATGGCGTGGTCGTGGTGCTGGTGCCTGAGAGTGGCGATGGGGTGCAGATGATGAAGGCCGGCCTCACGGAGATCGCTGATATTTTCGTCGTCAATAAAAGCGATCGACCCGAGGCGGACAAGATCGTGCATGAACTCATCAATATGGTGGGTCTGGGCGCCTCTGGGGCTCAGGTGTGGACCCCCCCCGTGCTGAAAACCCAGGCAGTTCTTGCCCAGGGCATTTCGGATCTTTTTGCCGCGGTGAATCGTTACCGGGATTTTGCCGACAAAACCGGTCGCCTGAACCGCAAGCGCCTCGACTTTCTCCGGGACGAAGTCATTGAAATCATATCTGATAATATTACTCAGGCTATGGCTCAGAAACTGACTGAAAAGCAGGGTCTTGCCCTCATGGAAGAAGTGCTCCAAAAGCGCGTAACCCCTTACGAAGCAGCTGCGCGACTCCAGGTCGGCAAAGTCTGACTAAAAAAGTCTAAAGCAAAATACTCCACTATCCGAAATGGTGGGTAAGAACGCTCAGTAGGTGGGAAGTACAGCAAACAACCTCCTTCTGGCGCTCTTAACCCAAAGGAGGATTTTTATGGGTTTGAGAATCAATACGAACGTCCCTTCCATTTCTGCCCAGCGTAACCTTGGTATTCAGCGTGATTGGCAAGATAGGTCCATGCAAAAACTCGCCAGCGGCGAGCGCATTACCCGGGCATCCGATGACGCCGCCGGTTTGGCAATCAGCGAAAAGTTGAAAGCTGAGATCCGGTCCACGCGCCAAGCAGCTCGAAATACCAACGACGGTATCTCCGTCATTCAAACCGCCGAGGGCGGCTTGAATGAGATCAGCAACATCCTGGTTCGTCTGCGTGAACTGTCCATTCAGTCCGCCAGCGACACCGTGGGTGAAACTGAGCGCGGCTTCTCCGACCTTGAAGTGCAGCACCTCAAGCAAGAAGTCAGCCGCATCGCTGAAACGACCAAGTTCAACGGTCTGTACCTGCTCAATGGGCAGGACAATGACCTTGAATTTCAAGTGGGCACTGGCTCCAGCGCGGAGAAAGACCGCATGGTGTACAAGTCCGCCACTGCGGATTCCCGTGCGGAAAGCATGGGCATCAACGAGCTTTCCGTGACAACCAAGGAAGGTGCGCAGCAAAACCTGGACAAGATCGATGGCGCCATCATGAAAGTGAGTGGCAATCGCGCTTCTCTCGGTGCATTGCAGAACCGTCTCCAGTCCACCGTCAATAACTTGATGGTAACTGACGAGAACTTGTCTGCAGCCAACAGCCGGATCCGTGATGCGGACATCGCATCGGAATCCGCTGAGCTTGCTCGCCGGAACATCTTGACTGCCGCAGGCACCGCGGTGTTGGCCCAAGCCAACTCCTCCGGCGCCATGGCACTCAAGCTGCTCTAAGCTATCTGAAGGATCACCATCCATTAGAACGCCGCACGGCCCTGGCCAACCTATGGGGGTCGTGCGGTGGGATGGTAATGTAAATACTTCTTAGCTATTCCCGTCCTCTCCTTCAGATTCGACTTTGGTGCCTTGGGCCCGGGCTGACCCAAGGCACCATTATTCCAGAGCAATTTCTCTCACGATGAATCTGTCGCAAGTAGTGCACTTTTTTCCTCAAGTAAAAACTGCCTACCACCGATAGGTGATTCGTCACAACGATGTGAATCCACATCGAGTGCGTTTACACGAGGGAGGAGTTTACTTTGGGACTTAGAATTAATACCAATACGGCATCTATCGCGGGCCAGCGTGCGCTCGAAATGAATGGCAAGGAAATGACCAAGACCTTGCAGCATCTGTCGACCGGTTCCCGCATCAACTCCGCGGCTGAAGACAGCGCGGGGTTGTCCATTTCCGAGCACCTGCGAGGCCAGGTGAGAAGCTTGCAACAAGCGAATAGGAACGCCAATGACGG
>CAYHWW010000248.1:0-3672 GCA_964360145.1 uncultured Oligoflexia bacterium
TGCAGCTAACCGACGTGCCCCAATGGATGACGGTGTTGTGGCTCCTGGCCATGGGTCAGGTCAGTGACGAGCGTCTGCCTCACTTTCGCGACGATGACGGCGATGGTGACCACGCCGTCGTGCATTATGGGCGTTACGGGCATTGGCCATTCGAATTCGAAAGGCGAGTCGAGTTTAACCACGATCACCCCACGGAGCGTCAAAGTGCAGTGGATGCTGAAGAGTTTTTGGCCTGGGTCAATGGGCTTGAGGCAGTGTGGGCATCAGGCTGTAGCTATCGGCTCCTCACCTCCGAAGAGTGGGAATGGGCGGTGCGCTCCAGCACCGGCGACCCAACTCGCATTCAGGACAGGCGGCCCTTTCCTGATCAAGAACTCAATGAGTATGTCTATAGCGTCGATAACTCTGAAGGTCGTACCCATAGCATGCGGCTATTGCGAGCGCTGCCCAACGGGCTCAGGCATATGCTGGGCCACGTTAACCAGCTGACGTCATCAATTTACGGCCCCTACCGTCTGACCCGTGGCGGTGACTGGGCGAGCGACGCGAGCTACGTGCGTTCCACTCCACACCACGTCGCTCGCCCAGGGGACCGTTACTATTCCGTTGGTCTGCGCCTCGTGAGGACATGCCCTTAGAGGGGCCCCTCTTACCCTTTTACAGTTTGCCCCGGACGCAGTAGCTTTGGGCCATGCCCACCACTCTCAAAACCAGTCTCCAAAACGGTGTTTTTTCCATCGCGCTCAATCGCCCTGAGGTGAAGAACGCTTTCAATGAGCAGGTGATCCTAGACTTCCAAAAGGTCTTTGAGGACATCGGTAAAAATCCTGAAGTGCGCGTCGTCGTCATCAGTGGCGAAGGTGACGTGTTCTGCTCCGGCGGCGATCTGAAGTGGTTGAAGGAAAGCCTCAACCTCGAGCAGCGGGATAACCTGGCTGACACCAAGCGCCTGGCCCGCATGTTCGACACCCTGAATAACTGCCCGAAACCGCTGGTGGG
Organism: uncultured Oligoflexia bacterium; assembly: GCA_964360145.1. Lineage (GTDB taxonomy): Bacteria > Bdellovibrionota > UBA1018 > UBA1018 > CAYHWW01 > CAYHWW01. The sequence goes on from CAYHWW010000248.1 coordinate 1,000, forward strand.
GTTGGTGCATGGCGCCGTCATTGGCGGTGGAGTGGGTCTCGTCAGCGTTTGCGATTACGTGGTGGCAAGCCAAGAGACCTTGTTCAGTCTCGCTGAAGTGCGCGTGGGTATCATCCCCGCCTGCATCGGCCCCTTTGTACTCGCGAAAATCGGTGAAACCCATGCTCGGGCTTACTTTATTTCCGCCGAACGTTTTAATGCCAAGCGCGCCCACGAGATCGGTCTCGTGCACGAGGTGGTGGCCACACCCGCGGATTTGCGCCCCGCCGCCGAGCGCATCGTGAAAAATCTCATGGCCGGTGGCCCCGGCGCCATCACCGCGGCGAAGAAACTCATCTCCGATCTGCGCCACATGGGCCATCCCGAGTGCCTCGACTACGTGGCGGAAACCCTGGCCACGTTGCGGGTCGCCCCCGAGGGCCAAGAGGGCCTGAAGGCGTTTTTAGAGAAGAGAAAGCCCAACTGGGTGAAGTGATGACCGCCATTCGAAAGCTCCTCATCGCCAATCGGGGCGAGATTGCCTGTCGCATCATCCGTGCCTGCGGCGAGCTTGGCATCAAAACCGTGGCCGTGTACTCAGATGCCGACGCCAACGCCATGCATGTGCGCAAGGCCGATGAGTCCGTGCGCCTGGGCCCAGGCCCCGCTGCCGAGAGCTATCTCAAGATCGACGCCCTCATCGCTGCCGCCAAAAAGACCGGCGCTGATGCCATCCACCCCGGCTATGGCTTCCTTTCGGAACGCTCCGTGTTCGCCCGGGCGGTCCTCGATGCGGGCCTGATTTGGGTGGGCCCCAGCCCCGATGTCATTGACCTCATGGGTTCCAAGATCGCCGCAAAAAAGGCCGCGGAAAAAGCCAAGGTGCCCACCCTGCCCTGGGCGCTCATCAGGGGTGATGACCTCGAGACCGCCGCGAAAAAGGTGGGTTACCCCCTGCTTTTGAAAGCCAGCGCTGGCGGTGGCGGGCGCGGCATGCGTCTGGTGCACGAGCAATCTCAGCTCCTTGATTTAGCGAAGGCCGCCATGGGCGAGGCCCAGGCTTCCTTCGGCAACGGCGAGATCTTTCTTGAGGCCTACAAAGAGCAGGCCCGTCACGTGGAAGTGCAGATCCTGGGCGATCATCATGGCACTGTGGTCACCTTTGGCGAGCGGGATTGCACGGCCCAGCGTCGCCATCAAAAAGTCATTGAAGAAGCCCCGGCACCGGAACTTTCGGAGAAAACCCGCCAGAAACTGTGGAGTGCCGCCCGTGCCCTGGCCTCTGCGGTGGGTTACGAGAATGCAGGCACCTGCGAGTTTCTCGTGGACTCCCAAGAGGACGTGTACTTCCTTGAGATGAACACGCGGCTTCAGGTGGAACACCCGGTGACGGAACTGGTTTGGGGCATTGACCTTGTGGCTCTGCAATTGAAAGTGGCACAGGGTGGTCGGCTGCCCGTGGAGTTGAACCGCATGAAGCCCCGGGGTCACGCCATGGAGGCGCGGCTCTACGCAGAAAATCCCGCGAAACAGTTCATGCCCTCCCCTGGCCGCATCACGAAACTTGAGATCCCCGCGGGTCCGGGCATCCGCGTCGATACAGGCTATGAGACCGGTGATGAGGTGCCACTTTTTTATGACGCTATGCTCGCCAAGATCATTGTCTTCGGTGACACCCGGGATGAAGCTCGCCAGCGATTGGTCACCGCCCTACTGGGAGTGAGGGCGGAAGGCATCATTACCAACGCCCTCTTTTTGGCGGATCTCATTGTGCATCCCCAGTTTGCACGCTTTGCCATCCACACCAAATGGATCGAGGCGACATTCAAGGACTGGAAGCCCCGTGTCGCCGTGCCCCTCACCGCCCCCAAGTCCCGCCCCTCCCCCTGGTTTTATTACGGCCCTGAGGGCGGCCGTCTTTCAGCCGCGCTGCCCTCGGCGGTGACCGATCACGATGACGCCAGCGCCCACGACGCGGAGCTCGCCTCCATCAGCGGCCCCCTTGTCGCGGAGCATCCAGGCAAGGTGCTCAGCATCAAGGTGAAGGCCGGCACCAAAGTCGCTGCCGGCGACCCCGTGCTTGTCTGCGAATCCATGAAAATGGAGTTTTCTTACAACGCCCCCTGTGATGCCATCATCAAAGCCATCGTAGTCACCGTGGGTCAGGTCGTCGCCGCGGGGGCTGTGCTTTTGGAGTGGGAGGTCCCATGAATTGGCCGCTGCCGAGCCGGGTGCGTTTGTTCGAAGTGGGTCCCCGGGATGGGCTTCAAAATGAAGCGAAGTCCCTGCCCATTGAGGCTAAAATCGCTTACATCGAGGCATTGCTGGCAAGTGGTCTCAAAGACGTGGAGGTGGGGGCCTTCGTGCGGGAAGACCGCGTGCCCCAGATGGCTGCCACGGACAAAGTCTTCGCGCATTTGAAATCCAAGGGTTATCTCGGCAAGCGCGGACTGACGTTGTGGGCCCTCGCTCCAAATGAAAAAGGTTTAGATCGTGCTCTGCACTCAGGCTGCAAGGCCATCGCTGTTTTCACCGGTGCCTCGGAGACCTTCACTCAGCGCAACATCGGAATGTCCATCAAGGACAGCCTCAAAGAATTCGAAAAAGTCGCGAACCGTGCCCACAAGGAAAAACTCAAAGTGCGGGGCTACATCTCAGTGTGCTGGGGCTGCCCCTATGAGGGCAAGGTAAGCC
>CAYHWW010000249.1:0-3647 GCA_964360145.1 uncultured Oligoflexia bacterium
CCCCCCCCCCGCCGGCCCCCCGCCCCCGCCCCCCCACATTTTCGAGACTTCGCGGACAGCGAGGCAGTAAACTTTGTCCACCGGTGCGGAATCTTTTCCTACGGCCCCGTGCGTCGTGCGAGCTCAAGCAGCACCGCGTGGGGCACAGCGGTGGCGATGTATTCTTGCCAGACTTCGCGGATCATATCCGCATCCATATCCTCGTACTTTTGGATGCTCTCTAACAGGGCGGCGCTGAGGTTCAGTTTGTTGATGCTTGTCTGCAGCAGGGACCGTGGGGCTCTGTTGCTCCTCCAGGGGGAGCCTTCGCCTCTCAAAAAGTGGCGATGGTCTATGATGAGCCGGGAAAGACTCATGGGAGTATTGCGATCGAGCCCAGGCATGTGGCCCCCCCGGGGAGCGGCGTGGATGCGTTCAATGATCAGCGTCGCTTCGCTGAAAAGATCCGCGTCACCCATGGCCGCGGTGATTGCCGCCAGTGCTTCGTGGCGTGTGTTCATCTGCCTTCGGATCACATCCCCATTCTGACTGCCGAGGAGAAGGGACTCTTGCCTCCAGCCACGCAGGGCCGAAGTCAGGGGAGGCATGAGGCCCACGTCCAGGTCTGTGGTTGTGTAGTGGCGGCCACCAACCTTGCCGCCGAGGCCGCGGAAATGGGCCAGGGGGCCGAAGAGGGGTCGGGGCAGTTCCTCCGGGCGGTACCACTGCCAGGTGCCCCGCAGTTTCTCCGGCTCCATGCTTCGTGGCGTGCCGAAGGCGATGGTGCTGCCGATGTGGAAGGTGACGTAGGCTTGGTTCCGTTCCGGCAGGATGTCCAGAGTGGCGCCGAGGAAGAGGGGTTGGCCCAGTTCCACGCCCATCTCTTCCCGGGCTTCGCGGATGGCCGTGGCGAAGGGCGAGGCGTCCGTGGGGTCGATGTGGCCGCCGGTGGAACTCCAAGTGCCCGGGCGGAAGCTGCCCTGGCGCTGGCCCATGAGCACACGGCCCCGCTCATCGGTGACGTGGGTGATGACCCCCATGTTCGTGCCGAGGCCCAGGGCCGCGAAGTGGGCGGCGACGTCGGGTTGTTGGAAGCGGGCCATCAAGGTCTGGGCTGAGGCCTCGCTGTTGCCGAGGGGTGTGAGGTTGATGTCACACAGAAGCGAAGTGAGGGAGGGGTCCAGGGTCACGGGTATCGTCGGCGCGGCTTGGACCGACAGAGTAGCCATGATGAGGAAAAGGGCTATGAACATGGGGGTGTTATGGCATGCTTGAGTAAATATGTAAATATTTTTAATTTATATATGATTCAATATCTGGGTTATTTCTCAACGAATCAACGGGTGTTGCAGGTACCTCCGCAGGGGCAGCTGGGATTTCGCTCTCTCATCGATGAGCTCTTCGTCGACGATGGTCTCTTCCTCGCTCATTAGTTCAGCATCGATTCGCACAGCCACGCCGACGGCCCTGCCATTTTCCATGGCGACGTGGGACTCCAAGAGGTCATGGCCCTCGGGCAGGTGCAGCCGCAGGAGTCGCGCATCGATGCGCTGAACCGCGTCTTGGAACGCTTTGATGAATTCGGGTTCGAAACTCACGTTAGAATCATGGGGATTGGCTGCGTCTTGGGTCCAGCGCAGGAGCACGTTGCCGGTGATGCTTGAGCGTATGCCTTCGACGTCGGAGACGAACAAGTGGTAATGGCGAGATTGTCTCACCGCGTGTTCATAAAAGCGTACCAGCAATTCCACCATGACAGGGCTGGGCTCATGCCCTGAGTAGGCCATGATACTGCCCACCGTTGTTGCGTACTCATGCACGGGCAGGCCCTCAACGCGCATCCGCAACATGGCTTCATCGAGAACGCTCCTGAGCGCGGCCAATTGCGCCGCCGCGTCGCCGACCTCATAGGCCGCATAGACGCGATTCTCAAGCCATGAGCGATACTCAGCGAGTAATTCCAATGGAATCTCTTCATAGGCAGCTTCACGCACGAGGGTCTGCATGGCCTCGATGCGGTGAGGCATTTCCGAGCGGGTGTCAAAGGCAACGTGTGCGCGATTGAGCAGGGCTTCAGCATGGCGATGCAAAATCTCAGAGTCACGATCGTACCCGCCGGTGTCCTGAAGGCGCCGGGCGACGGCGGTCATGGTGGCCCGCGATGTGTTTTCTTCCGTGCGAATGCGCTGGAATTTATCAATGGCCTCGCGGGCGACGGAGAGGGCCTGAGCCACCATATCCCGGAGTTGCCAGTGGCTGGCGGCTTCAGCGCGTTGCTCCCTGCTGACTTCTAGTGTGAGCGGAGCCAGTGCTGCTTCGCAGGGGTTGTGTTCGCTGGTCGCAAGCAGCCCCGTCGGGATCAGAAATGCGAGAGCCATGGTGGCTGCAACGCCGCGAAGGTCCATTTCAAGGGTGGAGCTCATGACGCGGGCGTTTACCAGCGGAGGACTGACAAGTCCAGGATTGATTGTAAATCAAATGAATTTACATCGTGCGTTTGGCTTGCCGTTCGATCGGAGCTGGAACTTCTAGTTCCGCTGGGCTGAGATACGCGGGGCAGGCTTCTGCCGGCGTGGCGATGGCCACGGTTTGTGCCGAACCCCAAAGCTCCGCTAGGATCTCGCGGGTCTGTACGGGGCCGAAGGATTCACTGATGACACCATCGATGAAGAGCTCTTGTTTCATGATCTCTTGGGAGACGAGTGCTTTGATTGCTTCTCTATTAACGTCTCTGTGGGCATCAACAACTCGATCTTCTGTACGCTTGACGAGGGCTGTAAACGTATCTGACTGCATGAAGAGGGTGGGAGCTGCAGTCGTGACTGCGCCGATAACGAGGCCCACTATGCCCACGGCAATGCCAGTCTCTGAGAAGTGCTCCGCGGATTGAAATATATGAATTATTCCCGTGGTCGCGAGACTCAAACCTAGTGTCCCGCTAAAAAGACTCATTGCCACACCCGCAGTTCCATTGTTTTCGGCGAGCAGCCCCAAGCGATGCCAAAAAGAACGCTGGGCATTCGCAATGCTTTCAGCATCGATGACAGATTCGGCCAATGCGATGCGAGCGACCTGGAGGATGGTGGCAAGGGCTTCCCTTCGCTCTAATGTGGGGATTTTTTCAAGTCGCTCCTGGGATTGCTGTGTGTACACCGCCGCCAACGGATTGTATCCTTCAGGATCGAGGGGCTCTACTTGTTGCTCAGGGTAGGCACCACGATAGATGCCTTCGTCTTGGGGCCTTCGGGGAATCTCGGTCGCATATCTCTGAGCGGTGCGCTCTAAAAAGGTTTGCACCCGCGAACGCAGGCTGCCTGGCTGAGGACTTCCGTAGGGGTCTCTGTGTGTCATGTAATAAACGATCGTGTCAGCAATGTCCGCCACAAATTTTTCTTCGGATATCGGAGAGCCAGACCGCAATGCGGCTTTATAGCCGTCGATCATGATCAGGATCTGATTGATGTTGCGGTCCTGGGCTCTGAGATGCGCGGATTCCGCTTCTTTTCTCTTGAGCTGCTCTGCAATGATCCGCGTTTGTTCCGCGGCAATGCGCGCCTGCTCTTTTTCTTCGTGTTGGCGCCGCTCTTCAGCCATGCGTTCTTGATCGCGAAGCCTGCGCGCTTGCTCTTCCGCCGTGAATTTTTCCTCGATGCGGCGCTGATTCTCAG
>CAYHWW010000250.1:0-3617 GCA_964360145.1 uncultured Oligoflexia bacterium
CCTTGGTCGCCGGGCTCCTCCTCCGCCTCGCTCTGCGGGAAAATCCCTTCGCCTAGGCGTAGACTCTGTTTTGCCGCGGGCCCTTAGCTTCGTTGTCGTTCGCCGGCGATTTTCAGGCGCAGCAGAATATCTTGCAGCAGCGAGATGAATGCCTCTCTGTGCCCCTCATCGAAGCGCGTGATGCGCATGCCGATGTAGCGCAGCACATTTTTGCTGGCGGGGTTCAAGTCTTCAAGAATGCGGCAAACCATGCCCTCAAGATTGATGGAGAGATAGAACTCTCCGCGGGGCTCCAGCTGCATCTTCACTCGGTTGTCGAGGTCCATGAGGGCAGCCTTGGGGTTTTCCGTGCAGATCAGGATGCCGTTGGGCGAGATGTTCGCGACCCGTGCGGTGATGAGATCGCCGTTGTAGTTTATGATGACATTGAGGGGCATGGTGGCCACAAACTCGCTTGCGGGGATGCGGGGGTACTTGCGCAGATGGGTGGTGGGCACCGTGCCCGCGGAGCTGATGGAGCTCACCAACGCCGCGGCATCATCGGCATTGGCGTTGAAGCGCACGCCCAAGTACGTGGCGCCTTTGGAGCGTTCCGCGGTGAACGAGCCCGGTAGCTTCATGCGGCGGCGGAGCCCCGTGAGCATGTCCAGCGTGACTTCCGTGGACTGTCCCACGATGGAGCGGGGGTCGCAGACATTCCAGTGCAGGCCGCTCAGCCCGTAGGCTGAATAAAATTGATTTACGTAACTATGGGTCTTGCCCGCGAAGAGGAAGCTGAAGTTGGCCTTGGCGAAGACATTGGGAATATCCCGGATGATGGAATCCACGCGCCCTATCCCCCCTAGTGCTTCAAGCCTGACACATCCGTCTTTGTATTGGAAAGGGAGACCGTGGCGCCTTCGGGGATGTCCTCGATGATCACGGCGCCGGGGGCGATTTTAGCCCCGTTGCCGATGGCCACGGGGCCCAGAATGGTGGCTCCTGCCCCCAGGATGACGTTGTTGCCGATGGTGGGGTGGCGCTTCACCCGCTTGCGGCTGACGCCGCCTAAAGTGACGCCGTGGTAGATCGTGCAACCGTTGCCGATCACCGCCGTTTCACCGATGACCACACCGCTGCCGTGATCAATGAAAACTCCGCGGCCCAAGCGCGCCCCCGGGTGGATTTCGATGAGGGTGAAGAAGCGCGTGATTTGGGAAATGAGGCGCGCTAGAGTGTAAAGCCTTCGTTCGTATAACCAGTGAGCCAGCCGATGGGCCAGCACCGCTTTCGGTCCTGGGTAACAGAGCAGCACCTCAAGGAGGGACTTGGCTGCGGGGTCCTTTTGCAAGATGGCCCGGGCGGTGGAGAAATAATCAGAGAGCGCACGCAGCATGGTTGGCAGGATACCGGTGACACCATGGCGGTGCAACACTGTAGATCGTCGATAAAGGGCCATCTGCTTCGTTGTCGTTCGTCGCATCTAGCCCTTTCTCGACGATCTAAAAAAAACAATGGCGATGAGACACTTTGTCCGCCCTGGCTCCTGTGCTACAGGACCACCATCGTTCAGGGGAAGCTGGTGAGATTCCAGCACTGTGCCGCAGCGGTGATCCTTGCAGACTAGTCTGCAGTGGTAAGTCCGAATACCTGAACTTCACACAATCCCGAGCAGGAGATAAAATGAAGTTCTACGTTATTTGCTTTCTACTGGCAGGTGCCGACGCCTTTGCGGAAGATGCTTTGCGCCTCCCCGAGCTCGAAGTGCGGGCCGAGCGTGTTCGCCTTCGGGACGACGTGCACAGCACCTCCTTGGGTTCGCGCCTGCTCCAGCCCTCGGGCCATGTTGATCTCGCTCCAGCCATGGCGCGCCTTCCTGGCGTCACGGTGCGCACGGCCTCGGGCCCCGGCAGCCTGGTGCGGGCCTTTACCGCGCAAAGCTTGGGGGCAGGGGACACCGGGGTTGCCATCGAGGAGTTGCCCCTCATCAACCCCCTGGGCACTGGCATCAATCTTTCTCTTTTACCGGGTCCCCTGGTGGAAGAAATGGAGGCCCGCGGTGCTTTTTCCTCAGCATTTCTCTCGGGGCAAGATCCCCGGCCCGCCCCTGGTGGCCGCATCAATTACCGCTTGTTGAGCCCGCCAAAGGAGGGCGAAAGCCCCCTGAAGGCCACGGCACTTTATGGTGAGCCACGTCTGGGTCAAGGTGCCGCGGCCTATCGCTCTTCTTTCGTGACCGCCGGTGCTACCGTCTTCACCACGGATGGACGCTTCCGTTACGAGGACCCCCGCACCCATGAAGCGGCCCGCCGCGCCCATAACGATGCCACCGGTTATGGTGCCACGGCCCGGGTGCGCAGCGAGGCGGGGCCGTGGCGTCTCGGCGCCCTAGCGGTGGCCTCTCACCTGGATCATACCGTGAGTGGCTCACTGACGGCGCCGACCCGCGACCACGAGAAGGATGACTTTCAGATGTTCGGCGCCGACGCCCTGGGGCCCCGGGCTTTTGGGCGCGTCGCGCTCTCTCATTCGCGCACCGGCACACGTTCGGATCCCGCGGCATTTCCGAACACCACCGATGATCGAGCCTATACGGCCTTCGTTCAGGGTGGCGTGACCCTGCTCAAGCACTCCAGCGCGGATGTGGATTTCACCATGGACAACGAACACACGCGGTTGCGCGGCAATAACGGGCGCTTTTTTCGCAACATCGTCGGGCTCACGGCCCGGGGCCAGATCCGCCCCGTGCCAGCGCTGCCGCTGACCATCGCCCCGGTGGTGCGCCAAGACATCGCAAGCCAGTTCAGTGGAGCCCGCGACTACCGCCTTGCCGCCCAGTGGGAGCCCCTCCCGGCTTGGGAAGTGAGTGCGGGCTTCGCCTATGATCACGCCTATCCCTCCATCACGGCCCACAGCGGTTATGGTTCGGCCTTCGGTCTGGTGCGCGGCAACCCCAGCCTCGGCGTGGAGCGCCATCGTCTTTGGACCCTGGGCTCATCCTTCACCCGCACCGATGGCCGGGTGGCACTCACGGGTTTCCATGATCGCATTTCCAATCGCTCGGCCTACGAGTTCTACTCCGATGGCACGGCGCAGTTTGTCGCCGTACCCCAAGTCACCGTGCAGGGCGTGGTTCTCGATGTGGCGGCCACCCCCGCGCCGTGGTTCTCCGCACGATCAGCGGTGACCATTCAGCAGGCGGTGGATGCCCGCACGGGGCTCGAGTTCCCGTACAAGCCACGCCTCCAGGCGCTGGGCACCGTTGGGGTGAAGCCTCATCAACGGGTGCTCCTCTCTCTGGAGCAAAGTTATGTGGGAGCCCGGCGCTACAGCGGCACAAGCGCCGCAAACCGTGGCGATGAGTGGCTGAATCATTGGTTCCCCACGGCGGTGCGCGGGGACTGGCAGTTTCGCCCAGGCTGGGTGGTGTTCGCCCGCGTGGAGAACCTGCTCGAACGCGCAGGCTGGGACTTCCCCGGCTATCCGCTGCCGGGGCGGCAGTTCTACCTAGGAATCAGCACTGGCGAAAAACCTTTGTAGGCTCGGTATTTTCCCGCTGAGCTTCGTTGCTTCCTCCTCGTGGCTCCACGCGACGCACAGGAGTGCGTCTTGGTCGCTCACTCGTCGTCGCGCCTCGC
>CAYHWW010000251.1:0-3540 GCA_964360145.1 uncultured Oligoflexia bacterium
CGGCACCGCAGGGAGCGGCGGCGGCGGCGGGGAGGGGGGAAGCAGAGGAGATCGAGTCGGGGGCTGTCGGGTCACAAGTAGCGGCCCCGCCAGCCCCCACGGCGACCGAGCCAAGCGCGGCGGGAAAGGCCCCGGAGATCCCGACGGAAATGCGCGGCGAGGACGTCATCATCACGTTAGGGGAGCGTGAGTACCGCATCCGGGGGCTGACGAAGAACCTCTCCTATGAGGTGATGCGTGTGAACGTGCGTGCGTACCGGGACGGGAAGTACCACGTGGACACGTTTGACCTCTACAATGCGAAGGCACGGACGGCGTTCATCAACGCAGCCGCCGACGAAATGGCGGTGAAGGATGATGTGGTGAAGCGGGATCTAGGAAGGGCGCTGTTAAAGCTTGAGCATCTTCAGGATGAGGCGATCCGCAAGGCTCTGGAGGTGAAGGCCCCGGTGGCAGTGGAAATCCCGGAGGTTGAGCGAGGTGAGGCTCTGGCGCTTCTTCGCGCGCCGGATCTTCTGGATCTCATTTTGCGGGACATGGCGGCCTGCGGATTGGTGGGTGAGGAGACGAATAAGCTTGTGAGCTATCTTGCGGTGACGAGCCGCAAGCTCGAGGATCCGCTGGCGGTGGTGATCCAGAGTTCATCGGCGGCGGGGAAATCGACGCTGATGGAGGCCGTGCTTGCGATGGTGCCGGAAGAGGAGCGGGTGCAGTACTCGGCGATGACGGGGCAATCGCTCTTCTATATGGGGGAGAAAGATTTAAAGAACAAGATCCTTGCGATTGCCGAGGAAGAGGGGGCAAAGACGGCGTCCTACGCGTTAAAACTCCTGCAGAGCGAGGGCCGGGTGAGTATTGCGTCCACCGGCAAAGACGCGCAGACGGGGAAGTTAGTCACGCACGAGTACCGGGTGGAGGGTCCGGTGATGATCATGATGACGACGACGGCCATTGAGATCGACGAGGAGCTGATGAACCGGTGCGTGGTGCTCACCGTGAATGAGGAGCGGGAGCAGACGAGATTGATCCACGAGCGGCAGCGGGAGCGCCAGACCCTTGAGGGGCTGATGGCGCGCAAGGAAAAGGAGCACATTCTTAAACTCCATCAAAATGCGCAGCGCCTTTTGCGGCCTCTTCTCGTGGCGAATCCGTATGCGCGGCAGCTCAAATTCCTCGATACAAGCACGCGGACGAGGCGGGATCACATGAAGTACCTCACCCTCATCAGGGCGATTGCCCTCCTCCACCAGCATCAGCGGGCGGTGAAGACGACGACCCACCGGGGCGAGGCGGTGGAGTACATCGAGGTAGAGCCGCGCGATATTGAGACGGCGAACCGGCTTTGCCACCAGGTGCTGGGTTGCAGCTTAGATGAGCTTGCGCCACAGACGCGAAGGCTTTTGCACCTACTGGACGGCATGGTGAGGGATGAGTGCCGCCGCACTGAAATCGCGCGGGAGGATTATCGTTTTACGCGTAAACACGTGCGGGATTTTACGGGCTGGAGCGACAATCAGTTGCAGATCCACCTGACAAAGCTTGCGGAGATGGAATATGTTGCCGTTCACCGCGGCGGGCGCGGTCAGCAGTTCATCTACGAGCTACTTTTTGATGGCGTGGCGACGATAGATGGTGGGCCGCGGCTGATGGGCCTTGTCGAGGTGACGGCGTCACCTGTGGCACTGGTGGAGCCGCAGACGGAGTCTGTGCCTACGATGGAAGCCCTGGGCATCTAACGCGGGGCTTCTTGGGGTAAGACGCGCCGCTTAATGCCCCCATCTTGGGGTGGTCTTGGCGGGGTATTGGGTGGTTCTTGATCTGTGGGGATGGGCCGTGGTGGCTGATCTTCAGAGGAATCGGTCATTTTTGTGAGAAAAAACGCATGAAGGGGGTGTCTCAAACATGGGGAAAAAGAAGATCGTAGATGAATCAGTGGAGGAGATCAGCGGGAGTATGAGGTGGCACGTGAAGCGCCATTACACGTGGCTTCGGGAGCGGAACTACTCGGAGTGGACGATCAGCGGGAAGATGCACGTGATGGATAAGTTCTTTGCCTGGTGCGATGAGCGGGGGCTCATCTACCCGGAGGAGGTGACGCGGCCGACGCTGGAGCGGTATCAGAGCCATGTGTACCGGGTGAGGAGCCAGAAGACGGGGGAAGTGATCTCTTTTTCCTCACAGAGCCAGCGGCTGATGGCAGTGACCCGGTTTTTTAAGTGGCTCGCCCAGCGGGGGTTCCTGGCGGTGAACCCTGCGGCGGAGCTTGAGCTGCCGCGCAAGATGTACCGGCTCCCTCGCTACGTGCTGACCTATCAGGACGTGGAGAAGATCATGGCGGCGGTGGACGTGAGCACCCCGTATGGGGTGAGGGACCGGGCGATCCTGGAGCTGCTGTACTCGACGGGGATGCGGCGTCTTGAGGTAAGTAGCCTCACCCTCTATGACGTGGATCTTGAGCGTGGGGTGGTGCTGATCCGCCAGGGCAAGGGGAAGCAGGACAGGTACGTGCCGATGGGGGAGCGGGCGGCGGCGTGGCTAAGGAAGTACATCGACGAGGTGCGGCCTCAGTATGTGCGCGGCAAGGACGAGGACATCATCTTCTTGGGGCATAGGAGTGGCGGCATCGGCAAGGGCCTTCGTTACGACAGCATTGGGCAGCTCGTGTCACGGCATGTGGAGAACTCTGGGATCGGGAAGAAGGGATCGTGCCACATGTTTAGGCACGCGGTGGCAACCGAGCTTTTGGAGCGAGGGGCGGACGTGCGGATATTGCAGGTGCTGCTGGGTCACCGGAGCATCAACGCGACGGAGATTTACACGCACGTGAGCATCAAGAAGCTGAAAGACGTGCATACGGCGCTCCACCCGACGGCGAAGCTGGAGCGGGAAACGAAGGAATGAAGCGGGCTTGAGCCATCTTGCCGTCCCCTAAGGCGGGGGCCGGCCTAGCCGCCTGCTCATCACAGATTTAACCGGCGCGGCCACGGGGCTGTGTGTGTCGTCGCGCCATAACGCAGAGAGGAGAGCGCCATGGGGCGTAAGGGGATTGGTGCGTACAGTGCCAAGGAGATGGGTCTGTTTGTGCGGGTGGTCAGAGAGAAGCGGGGCTTGAGCGTAGAGGCACTTGCCCGGCGGATGGGGATTGTAGCGAGGCGTCTGGAGCGGATCGAGGCCGGCAAGGTGGACCTGTGGATCGAGGAGTGGGTGGCATTCTGCCAGGCGTTGGGGCTGACGCTTCTTGGTGAGGAAAAGAGAAGAAAGAGCTGACAGTGGCGGGTTCTCCGGTGAAAATAAAGGGCATGGGAGCCGCGCTTAAATTAGAAAGTCTGCCGCCGAGGCGCCGACGTGGTTTGCAAGCCAGACCTCGCGTCGGGGCCTCTCGGCGTTTTAGGGCAGAGTCGCTACTGCTGAGTGCGGTGATAACCATTGAAATGCTTCAGGGAATCGGCACTGAGAGAGTAGGACCCACGTCAAGCCCCTCAGACTTCAAATATGATGGCTTAGGGCGCAGGACCGAAAAGCAGTTCCAGGACAATGAGG
>CAYHWW010000252.1:0-3531 GCA_964360145.1 uncultured Oligoflexia bacterium
CTGCGCGCTTGCTCTTCCGCCGTGAATTTTTCCTCGATGCGGCGCTGATTCTCAGCGTCACGCACCTGGCGTGCGCGTTCAAGCGCATTGACATCAGTCAAAGGGGGTCCCGCCAGCGCCGGAGTGACAAGGCTACTGGCAGCCAAGAGAGTGAGGACAATTGTTCTAAAGTAAGGTGACGTGCGCATAGGTGGGGGGTATATATATAAACTAAAACTATTTGTAAAGTGGAGTAGTGCACTATTGCTGGCGGCGCGCCACGCAACGCACGGCATTGCCGACTGCGTAAGCGCGATAATAGTCGTAGCAGGAGTGGCCCGTGCGCCCATCGAAGTAGTAGGCGTAATTGGAGTCGTAGGGGTGAACCGACGAAGACCGAAACCAGTGGTTCAGGTTAGGGAGTACGTGGAACACATGTCCTGGTGCATCCACTGCTGACGCTTTTACCGTGGAGCCCAGCTGTCGTCGCAGCCGCGCAAAATCAGAGTGCAACGGCAGGTAGATGCCTCGCTCCGGCGCCTGTCCGGCCTCAATCCGCTCCCTGATGGCGGCCCGCTCCGCCTCTGGGTTCAAATCAATGCAATACTCCATGGCCTCTGCGTACTTCATATAACGAACTGAGCCATTGGGGCTGGTGGCCACGTCTCCCCAGATCGGCGCCTGATCTTCTTCCTCGCCATCAAGGGCGCGCCAGGCTTCGCCCAAGGCTGGGAAGGTATCGTCGCGCTGAAACCTCACGTAACCCACGGCGCCATGAGCGACGCGCACCTCGGCTTGCGGCTGCGCGGACTGCCGGTAGGGGCCATGCCCCAGGGGCAGGGCGGATGGCGTCGATGGCGTGGGCAACTCAGGTGGCGTGGCGATCTGTGCAGCACCCCCACCCAGCGCCCGCCAGCAGGACCTCAAAAAACCCACGGAACCGGCATGGGTGGGCGCACTCATCAGCGACAACGCGATAACAAAGACAGCAATGGCCCTGGCGTTCGGCATGGCGGGCCTATAGCACAATATAAATAAAAATAATTGTGTTACCGTCGTGGACCCACCACGGAACCCACGGAATGTTGTGTTCCAGGCCGAGAGCGCCCTGATCTGCCGCGGGAACGCAACATTCCGTGCGTTGCGGAAGCCCGGGGCCCATTGACCATCACGCCCGCAGCGGTTAAGCTGCTCCCCATCCATGGAAAAAGTGACCCAGACGTCGAAAATCAAAGGCAAATCCGCCCCGTCCCGAGCCCCTGCCGCCAAGCTCACGCTCAAGCCCGAGCTGCTGCGCCAGATGCATGACCTCATGGTCAAATCCCGTTGTCTCGAAGAGCGCTTGATCCGCATGTACAAGCAGAACGACGGCTATTTCTGGATCGGCGGGCCCGGTGAAGAGGCCTTCAACGTCCCCCTCGGCATGCTCATCAAAAAAGGCCAAGGGCCCGCCTACGACTACTTCCATGGACACTACCGCAGCGCTCCCACGCTGGTGGCCATGGGCATGAACCCCCTTGATCCCATGCGCCAAATGAAAAACACCGCCACCGACCCCTTCAGTGGCGGTCGCAACTTCTGCGGTCACATCAGCATCGCCAAGTGGAACGTCTGTCCCATCAGCTCCCCCATTGAGGTGCAGTACTCCATGGCCAGCGGCACGGCCCGGGCGCAAAAGCACCACGGCGGCGATGCCATCACCATCGTCACCGGGGGTGATGCCGGCACCGCCGAGGCGGATTTTGCCACCTGCCTCGTGTGGTCCTCCCGCCCCGGCGATGAGCTCCCCGTGCTGATTCTTGTCACGAACAACCGCTGGGGCATTTCCACGCCCTATGGCACCCAACATGGCGAGCAACGCATCGCGGACCGGGGCAAGGCCTTCGGCATGCGCACGGTGACCATCAACGGCAACGACCCCGAAGAGAGCTATCTCCAAATTAAAGAGGCCATGGATTACATCCGCAAAACGGGCAAGCCCGTGTTGATGGAAGCCTTGGTGTCGCGCCTCTATGGCCATTCTTCCGCCAGTGGCGCCAACTTCATCACCAACGAAGAAGACCCCATCAAGAGCTTTGAGGAGCGCCTGGCCGCCAGTGGCGTCATGACGAGCGGCGAGATCAAAGCCGTGTGGGATCGCTACAACGAAGAGATGGCAGCTCTGGCCAAGGTGGCCCGCGGCGAGCCCCAGCCCGACCCTGAGTCGGTGTGGGATCACGTCTATGCCAACCAAACCGGCCGCATTGATAGGTTCTGGTGATCCATGGCGAACATGGCGCAAGCGATTCGAATGGCGTTGCACTACGGAGAAGAACACCTCGACGTGAAGGACATCTTCGGCGAAGACGTCGGCCCCCCCCTGGGCGGTGTGTTCACCGCCACACAAGGACTCAAAACAGCCTGGAATTCCCCCCTCGATGAGCGGGGCGTCATCGGCCACGCCATGGGGCTTGCCATGGCAGGCTCCCGCTGTGTCGCCGAAGTGCAGTTCTGCGACTACATCTACAATACCATCGACCTCTTGAAGATCGCGGGCAACACCTGCTGGGCCACCGCCGGTGACTGGGCCATGCCCATGGTGGTCATGACCCCCGTGGGCTCCGGCATTCGCGGCAGTATTTATCATTCGCACTCTTTTGACGCCATGATGACCCACATCCCGGGCTGGAAGATCGTCATGCCTTCCACGCCTCTTGATGCCTATGGCCTCATGTTGGCCGCCATTAAAGACCCCAACCCGGTGATGTTCTTGAAGCCGAAAGCCCTCCTCCGGGTGAAGGGCGAAGAGTTGATCCCTGGCGAGCCCGCGGATGAAAAACAGCTGAAAGAAATGATCGATGCCCCCATCGGCGACCGCTCCCAGTGGAAGCCCCGCTGGCCAAAGCTCGAAGACTACACCGTGGAAATCGGCAAAGCGAAGACCGTGCGCCCAGGCACCCATGCCACCGTGGTGAGTTACGGCCGCACGTTGCCGTTGTGCCTCCAGGCCGCCAACGAGCTTGCGGCGGAGGGCATGGACATCGAAGTCATCGACATGCGGAGCCTCTGGCCCTACGACTGGGCGGCCATGAGCGCATCCATCCGCCGCACCCGCAGGGTGCTCTTCGTCAACGAAGACACCGAGGTCACCAACTTCGGCGAGCATCTGTACCGCCGCACCGTGGAAGAGTTTTTTTACGAGCTCGATGCGGCGCCGCAGCTGCTGGCGGGCAAGCACCTGCCAGGCATTGGCCTCGCGGATAACCTTGAGATGAACTCAGTGCCCCAGCTGGATCACATCCGTGAAGCTCTAAAAAAATTACTCTCGGAACGAGCGTAGGCTCGGTCTTTTGCCGGCTAGCTTCGTTGTCGTCGTCGCGGCCTCCACGCAGCGGGCACGAGCCCGCTTTGGTCGGCCCGCTCCTCCTCCGCCTCGCTAGCCGACAAAATACCTTCGCCTACTCGTAGACTCTGCTTTGCCACGGATCCTCAACCAAGTTTCCGATTAGGCGAAGGGCTTTTGCCGCATGGCGAGGCGGAGGAGGAAGTTGGCGACCAAGACGGGCTCATGCC
>CAYHWW010000253.1:0-3520 GCA_964360145.1 uncultured Oligoflexia bacterium
CTCCACGCGACGCACAGGAGTGCGTCTTGGTCGCTCACTCGTCGTCGCGCCTCGCCAGACGGCAAAATACCTTCGCCTACTCGTAGACTTTATTTTTGCATGAGGCGTTCTAGCGACTTCACTTCACGCTTCGCGACCGCCTCGTTGATTTTGGTCTGGAGCTCTTGCACGCCGAACGGCTTTAGAATAACGGCATCGAGGTCATAGCGTACGGCGGCCAACAGCTCGTCTTTGGTGACATTGCCCGACATCAAGACGAAGGGGATGCCCTTGAGCGCTTCCGTGCTCCGGACCTTTGCCAACAACTCAAGCCCGTTGAGGTTTGGCATCATCCAGTCGCTGACGATGGCCCGTACGTAGTGGGTCGTGAGATCATTTACGCGCTTGTTCAACAGCTCGAGAGCCGCGGAGCCAGAGTTCGCCACGATCACGGGCTGCCCCTTTTGCGTGAACATCATTTGCAATACATTGATGATTTCCGACTCGTCATCAACCAAGAGTAGGGGGGGTTTATCGTTGGGCGGCACGGATCAAGACTCCTCGGCTGGAGTATGCCCACAGATTGCCTCTTTCACGAGCGAAAACGTAACTTTTGAAGACCTAAAAAAGCGAGGGGTGCGGCGGCTGGCGCGGTTCTAGTTCCGCCCAATTCCACCACACCCCACGAAGATCTTTCGATCATTCATTCGGGCGTTACAGCCCGTATAGTCGATGCAATATTTAGTTTTGAGGTGGTCAGCCGCTCACCCGTCCGAAATTGGCGGGGTATGCTAGGCCGGCCGTCAGTTAAGCGCGCGTCCCGTTACAGGGGCGGAGAGCGTTCATGAACGGAGGCAAGCTTGCTGCGCAACGCAGCAGAGCCGTCTTCGTTCGCCTCAATGCGGTGCTGAATCGCGCCCCAGTGAGCGGGGACCTGATAACGATCCAGAGCATTGCGACGTTGCGTCATAGTCGTACCTCCTAGGTGTCAACGAGACA
The DNA here is from genome assembly GCA_964360145.1 of uncultured Oligoflexia bacterium. Classification (GTDB taxonomy): domain Bacteria; phylum Bdellovibrionota; class UBA1018; order UBA1018; family CAYHWW01; genus CAYHWW01. The sequence continues at coordinate 979 of CAYHWW010000253.1, forward strand.
TATTTACATTCTACGCCTGCCGGAGGCTGAAATCAGCAAAATCTGCCCGGCGTGAAGTGCCGTAATTATTGGGTTTTTTTTGGAAATCCTAACACGTCTTAACAGTCACGCTTATGATAGAGACAACTCCCCCATGGCTCCACCCACCCCTCGCAATATCGTCGACGCCCCAGAGAGCTTCCTCGCTTTCGCCGTGAGTTATGGGCGCAGCTATCTCGCCGCGGGCGGTCCCTCGAATCGTCTTGAAGATCAGATCGCTCAGCTGGCTGAAGGCCATGGTCTGCGGGCGGAGGTCTACGCCACACCCACCGGGATTTTTATCTCCGTCGCGAAAGCGGAAGACCATCACCCTGTCTACACCGCAGTGGGGCGCATCAAGGAATACCTCATGAACTTGAACCAGCTCTGCCTGCTGGAGGCCCTGATGGAGGATGTGGCTGAGGGAAAGGTCGCGCCCGTGGCGGCCATCAAGATTTTGAAGGCGTCTAAATTTCAAAAATCCATTTACACAAAAATCCAAAAAAGCCTCGCGGCGTTCACCATGGGCGCGGCCATGAGCTTTTCCACTTTTGGCCGCCCCTGGCCTGCCATCATGAGCGGCGTCATCAGTTATGGCGCTTTCTGGATCACGGGGCCCGCTCTCTCAATGTTCGTGGAATCCGCCATTTTTCGAGACTTTATAGCCAGCCTCTTCGTGCTCATGGCGGGCACCGCGGCGGCATCCCTCATGGGGGGACCCATTGACGCCTTCACCATCGGCGGATTGATCCTTCTTGTGCCCGGACTTGTGATCACCACCGCCGTGGCAGAGCTGGCGGACCAGAATTTCATCTCTGGCACCGCCAAGCTCATGAAGGGTCTGCTCACCCTCATGTCCATCGGCATGGCCTATCTCATCTTCCACCAGTTTGCCCCCAGCGCGCCCCTACGCCACACCTTGCTCCCCCAAGGGAGCGGTAATTTCGCCGTGGCCACGGCCTGCACTGCCGCGTCTCTTCTGAGCTTCTCCGTCATCTTCCAGGTTCCACGCAAAGCCCTGGTCTGGGCCGTGGCCACAGGGCTTGCCAGCTGGGCCGTATTCACCCAGTTCCAGAACCCCCAATATTCAGATGTTGCCTCCTTCCTAGCCTCTACGACGGTGGGGGTGCTGAGTCTTGCTCTGGGCACGCGCTTTAAAACGCCCAGTCAGGTTTACTCGGTTCCTGGCATGCTGGCGTTGCTCCCTGGCATGCTGGCTCTCTCCTCTTTCCGTTCCCTCGTGGCCGGCGAGGGCGTCGGAGGCATTGAAACCGCCTTCAAAGTGGCCCTCGTCGCGGGCACCATCGTGTTCGGGTTATTCTGCGCACGTATTCCCTTCGAGGTCGCCAGCGCCATCAGGAGAAGAACGTGAGCAAAGGGAAGTTCGTCTCGAAAAAACTCCTGCTCCTCGCCAACGGATGGATTGGCTTCGCGCCCCTCTTTGTCGCGTGGGCATTGCTCGTTTACCGCGTGGACGCCAAGGGCTTGGCCCAGATGATCCTGGCGCCAGGGTTCTGGATCACGTCGGCCTTCGCCCTGTGGACGGGTTTCGCCATCCGCAAGATCCTCTGGTACGCCTGGTACCTCTTCCTGTTTTCCAATATATTAGTGGCCTACGAATCCGCCGTGGCACTGGCCTATTATTCCAGCGCGGACTACCGTCTGTTTCTATTCATCGGCACCATGGTGATCCAGCTTTTGGCGATTTGGATGGTGAGCCACGAGATCCGCGTGCCCTATTATTCCCCACGCATCCGTTGGTGGGAAAGTGATCCGCGGTACAAGCTTAGCATCAAGGCCGTGCTGAGTGACCCTAGCCTTGCCGCAAGCATCGCCTCCGCCGCTGAAACAGCGGAAATCGTCGATATCTCCAGGGGTGGTTGCTTCATCAAAAGCAACCTGCCCTACACCATCGACTCCCTTCTCAATGTGAATTTCACTCTCTTCGAAACCCCCATTGATTGCGTGGGGCAAGTGGTTTGGTCCACCGAGAGTACCTTCACCCACCCCAAAGGCATCGGCCTGCGCTTCATCGATATGGACCGGGAAACCGTGAAAAAACTTAAACTGGCCGCCACAAAGCTGAAGGCCATGGCCCAGGACTACACGGAGATGGTGCGGCAGAGGAACTGGCAGGACTACCTGGAGCGGGAGCGCCAGTTCCAGGCCCGGCGCAATAACAAAGGCGGCGGGGCGTGAGCAGCGACGCCCGCTTCATGGCCGAGGCCTTGAAAGAAGCGCGCAAGGCCGCGGCCAAAGGCGAAGTGCCCGTGGGCGCCGTGGTGGTGAAGGCCGGCAAAGTCATCGCCCGGGGTCATAACCTGCGGGAGACCCTTCAGGACCCCCTGGCTCACGCCGAGGCTGTGGCCGTGCGCAAGGCGAGCAAGAAGCTCGGATCCTGGCGCCTGGAGGGCTGCGAGGTCTATGTGACTCTCGAGCCCTGCCCCATGTGCGCCGGCGCGCTTTCGCAGGCCCGGGTGAAAGCCGTATTTTATGGCGCCACGGACCCCAAGGGCGGTGCGGT
>CAYHWW010000254.1:0-3471 GCA_964360145.1 uncultured Oligoflexia bacterium
CAGCCCGTGGAGCACCTCATGGAGCTCAACCTCTGGGGGGGCGATCGCCACTTTTTGCCCTTCGTCCTTCTCAGGCAGCCCTTCGCGGGCACCGTTTGGTACGAGAATGGCGTTCCCGTGCGCCACCGGGTAGAAATTTCCGGGAGCGTGCCATCAGTCAATTCTTTATAATGGAGCGATGACCGTTGCTGCACCTCCCGGTTCCGCCCCTAATATCGAGGCTTTGAAAAGAGTCTATCTCTTCGCCACTCTCACGCCCCAGGAATTGAAATTCCTGGCGGGCGTCGTCAAGCGGCGGGAGTTCCGCTCGGGTCACACGGTGTTTCGTGAAGGGGACCCCGCGGTGTCGCTCTTCTTCGTGGAGTCGGGTTCAGTAAAAGTCGTGAAGGCAAACCCCCACGGCGGAGACCCCATCATTTTGTCCACGTTGTCCGCGGGCACGTTGTTCGGTGAAATCCCGTTCGTCGCGGGAGGGGCACGCACCGCCAATGTCATGTGCACGGAGGTCGCCTCCACTTTTGAGATCACCTACGATGAGCTTGAACGCCTCTCTCAACTGAACCCCCAGTTCGGCGTGAAGCTCTACAAGGCATTGGCCTCGTATCTGGCGAAGTGCTTGAAGCAAACCACCCAGGAAATGGCTGGGCCCAAGCCCTTGGTGAAGGCAGCCGCCGCCCGCGCGGGGAACACGGGCTTTACCCAGCGGCCCGCAGCACCCACGGCACCGCCGCCGCGCACGGCCCAGCCTCCGCGGCCCCAGGCCGCGCCTCAGCAGTATGCGCCGCCCCCCCAGACCGCCCCTGCCGCGGGCGTGGGCCCCACCCAAGAAGCCCCCGGCGCCCGGCTGTCAGCCAGTGGTGAAATCATCATTGAGATGGACGAGTGATCGTAGATCGCCACTACGGCTTAAGCATATCCGCGCAGGTGGGAGGCGTGGCATTGAACCAGCGCCGCACTCTGTCCCCGACCATGCGAGCGCCGATGCGTGCGCGCTCCCAGGTCGTGAGCACTAGGGTGGAGCGCATGGTCTCGACTTGGGCCAGCACGGCCTGTTCCAGGCGTTGCTCGGGGATCACCACCGAGGAGTCCGTGGGGAGGTAGGGCTTGTACTGGTTCAACTGGATGTGGGCACGGACGAAGTCGAAGTGCTCTTGCTCCACGGTGTTGCCGCTGTGCTCCACTGCCGAGAGCAGATAGTAGTAGGCGGTGACCCGCTCCGCATCCGCATCGGGGAAGAAGCGACGCAGGGCCCGGAGCAGGGGCCTTTGGGCGGTTTCTGGCAGGCCGAGAGTCTCGCGGATTTGGCGGGTGAGGTCCGCGGTGGGGCCTGCCTCCTTCATGACTTGGGCGATGGCGAAGAGACGTACGACCTTTTCGCGGCTGACCTCGGTCATGGTGGTGAGCTGGCCGAAGTCGATGGGGCGCATGCGTATGGCGGTGACCGTGCCATCATCGGAACGCACCACTTCGAAGCGGTAGTTGCCCGCATGGCGATCGGGATCGAAGGAAAAACTGCCACGTTCGCTGGTGGAATACAGGATTTCCCCTTCAACCCTGAGGATGAGCTCCGCAAGCATGGCCTTCACATCGTCGGGGAATTCGAAGAAGGAGCGGCCTTCGGCGAACTCCGCCCGGGACAGCCGGGTGCGCAGCTGGCTCTCCGCGGGCACGGCGATGGAGAGCACCCCGGCATCACGACCGACGTAGACCTGTTCTCGGGCCACGGCGGTGCGGGATACTTCCGCCGCCACGTCCATCTCCCGGCGCACGGCGCGTTGGGAGATGCGGATCACGGTGCCCACCATGCTGTAGCGGCGGGCGTTGCGGCGTTCCAGATAGATGGCCATCTTGTCGAGGAGGTTGAATTCGAGGTTGGTGTGGGCCAGGGCTTCGAGGCGGAGGATCTTCAGCGCGGCCTTCTCGCCGGTGGCTCTATCGGTAACCTTGAGGACGTACTTCAGGGAGGCGGCGCCGAGGAGGTTGTGCATGTGGTACTGGGCGCGGTCGGCGCCCAGGAGTTCAGAGAGCTCCTCGTGCTGCTGTTGGCGGTGGGGTCTGCGGGCTTGGTCCTGGAGCACCCGCAGGTGGCGCAGTTCCTCTTCAGGCAGCATGCGAGCTGCTACGATGAACTGGGCGATCTTAGTGCCGGTGCCTCCAAAGAATTCGAGGACGTTTTTCAGGATCTCCCCCGGGGAGCCTTGCTGGGAGTGGTCAAGGCTCAGCACATAAGAGAGGAGATAGCTGCGCAGGGCGCCGTTGCCCGTCTGTTCCAGGGCGAACATGAGGGCGTTCATCACATCCCGGGTGATCTGCCTGCTCTCGTCGGAACCCGTGGCGGTGAGCTCTTCCACGATGCGGTTGGCGTAGCCGCGGTCCAGGTCAATCTCACTTAAGAGGCCCAGCGGGGAATCCATGAAGGTGTCCAGCAGGGCCGTCTTCAGATAGAAGGGCAGCACGGAGTAGATGCGCTGCACCCGGGTGGTGCCCAGCACGCGGAACATCCGCCGCACCTTGGGGCCGGCCTCGGCGCGGCCCCGGAGGTACTGCACCAGATTCCATTGGGCATCCTTGGGCCAGTGGAGGGCCTCTTCAAGCAAAGCGGTCATGGCCCGCAGGCTCTGGTCCTGGCCCCGCTCGCTGCTGCTTTTGCCGTACTTCGCCTCATGGATGAGGGTGCTCTCCTGGGGCGTGCTCTCCATGGCCACCGACAAGTCTTCAAGAATTTCCGTGTAGGTGAAGCCCCGCTCGGGCAGGATTTTTTGCACGTAGGTGATGAGTACACTCAAGACCTCCATGCGGCGCGGGGATTGGGGTTGGTCCCTTAAGCTGATGAGTTCTTCGTAGCCGCTGCTGTTCTGCACGCGGTCGCGGGCGATGGTGGAGCGTACGTCCTGTTCCCAGAACCGGCCCTCTTCTATGGCCATGAATTCCAGCTTTTCTTTTTCTTCCGCTGAGGCTTCATTGAAGAGCTCGTGGAACATCTGGTCGGTGAAGGTGGTGACGCCGCGGTCCGTGAGTTTTCTCCACAGGTCCATGCGGGCGGCGGTTGTGAGGGGATACTGGTTCAGCTCGGTCATGCGTTGGACGAGGAGGCGTTGCAGCTGTTCCGATGTGGCGGGCTCATAACGCCAGACGTTGGGAAGTTTGCGTGTGCGGACTGTTGCGCCGACCTTTGCCGCTGTCACCTGCTCTTTGATGTAGTCACTTTCGAGGGCCTCATGGACTGCCTGCAGCTGCTCGATGATGATCTTTTCCACCGCGGATTTTCCACCGCTCAGTTGAGTCCAGAACAGGCTCTGGTCGAGGACGGCATTGACGTCCTCCATGGTTTGCAGGGCCGCGGTGGAAGGAGCGGTCACCGCGGCATGGAAGGCGCCGATGGCGCCATCGGCGTTGAGGTCATCGAGGTGATGCTCCCGGATAAAGGCGCCCATGGCGGGGGCGGTGCGGACTTGCCCGGTGAGGAACGCC
>CAYHWW010000255.1:0-3454 GCA_964360145.1 uncultured Oligoflexia bacterium
GAAGATTTTGCGACGGCGAGTTGGTCGTGAGTCTCACGGAGGTGATCGAAAGAGTGACGCGTTCCGGGAACGGCAGAAGGAATCATCGGGGTGATGGCTTTCAACAACACTGACCCCTTGATTCCACATAGTTACGTGCCATGCCCGGCACACACGTTGCAGGTCAGGCGCGCTGTTAAGCGTCGCCTGCACCTGCTGGTTCGGACATCTTATCGGCCTGAAATGGCTGAATCCGCTTTTCGATCTCGCGCTGGAACGCCGTCAAGAGTATAGCGAGTCCGCCGAGTTCATCTGCACCACATTTCTCTGTGTCTCTACGGAGGATTAGGTAGTCCACGAAATCACAGAAATCCTTGCAGTCAGTGACGTTCCGCACGGTTGGGTGAATCTTTGGCGATCGGTTAATAAACCTCCAAGCCTGTCGATTACTGATCTTCGCAAGCAAGATTTCGATCAACTGCATCCACGACATGACGTTCGCCCCGAAGCGTTTTTCCACTTCCGAATCTTCCTTGATCTTCCGCGGTCGAGCAGAAGAGGAGGATTTCCTGAATCTTACTGGAAGGTTTGCCTCCTCCGTGAAGTCGACCGCAAGTCGGTGGGCTGCGATTACGACTTTGGTATCCTCATTTGCACTGTTGCGACTGCCTTTCTTCATGCCAGCGGACTGCATATCGAAGAGGTCTTTATCATCACTCGTGTGCACGGCCATTCTCCTCTTTATGACTTGGCGTTCGGGTGTCAGTCCACCGAGATTCCCAGCGAGCGCCAGAAAACCGGTTCATGAACAATTCTGGTTCCATACTGTCTTGCCTTCCTTGCTTTTCCAGATTGGGTATTAGGATCGGCAACGACGAGTAGGTCCAATTTCTTGGTCACGGAAGGCATGACCCTAAGCCCCTTCTCTGCTGCAAGCTGCTCGGCCATCTCACGCGAAATGATCTGACCGTGGATGAAACAAGCGCACTCGCCAGTGAAACACACCGATTTTCCGGTCCATTCCTCGCCGCCAGTTGCGGCAGTGTTTACACTTACACTAATTTCACACGAGCGCAGGAGGTTCTGAAGTTGCTTGTCCGTCAGTCTCCCAAATCCAAGCAACTGTGCTGCCATTAGAATTTCTCTTCGTTCAGCGTCCGTAATGTGCCGGTCGGCCCACGCAGCTTTCGCCAACTCCGAAAGATAACCAAGATGGATCGCCTCGACACGTTTGAAATTCAGCCCCCAGTTTGTAGCTACCTCCACGAGGGCTTCATTCTCGGATTCCTCAATCCGACCATCTTCGAGAGCGCGCCACAGAAGTGCTCGGTAGTCCCTTTCTCCCTCTGGTTGGGATACATCAGCGGAGCCGACTGACAATCGCTCAGAAAGGCGCTGTACATAGCTGGGCACCGCTGGGATGGCTCTCTCAACACTCTCTCGCGAAAGAAGACGGCCGCACGGGGTTCGGAGAGTCGGCCAAGCCGGTGGAATACAGGATGCGCACTGAGTCAAGAGATCGGGATTCCGCGAGAGCATCTTCTGCAACAGGCACGCGGTAGCCCGTGCATCATGCAAGGCGGCATGAGCCCTTCCGTCGAACTTGACCCCATGATCTGCACAACACGCTGAGAGAGTCCCGCCGCCGGCGATGGCCATTGTGTCGAGGGTCGTGTAAGGAGGCATTTCGACACCGATCCGTCTGTACTCTGACTGCAGGAATGACACGTCGAACCTTACGTTGTGGCCAACCAACACGGCTGAACCGTGAAGGACTTCGACCAGATTGGCGGCGATGTCGGCGAAGCGCGGTGCATTGATGAGGTCAGAAGCTGTAAGACCGTGGATCCTTGTTGGCCCGACATCTCTTTCTGGGTTTACGAGTGTGGTTAGCTCTGCCTGAATCCCCCGTTCCGGCAGCAGGAGAACAGCTGCTACCTCGACCACCCGATCATGGCGGTAGGGGTTCAACCCCGTGGTTTCGACATCGATGACTGCCAGGAGGTTCATCGTTTTCTCTAGACCGAACGGTTGACATGAGCGGCTGGCCGAAGGCCGGTCCGCTCGATGGAAGGGTTAGCGCGCATTCGGACCTCGGCTTCGACTGTCAATCAAGGCACTTGCAAGTTGGAAGGTACTCAAACAAGACACCCTTCATTCTCCAGAAGAAACTAACTTCCTCGATTGAGCAACACCTTGCCTTCAGACGCGTTCACTAAACGTGGGGCGACCTTCGTGTGGCCCACGCCACCCGCCCATGCGGACCCCATTTCAATGAAGTAGACTTTTCCAGGTTCCGTGTTGAGCCTTAGCTTTTCCCTGTTTACTGCGCTATCGAACGTGACCGTATGCTCGCCGGGATTGACCGTGAACACCGCATAGGTCCTTGCCGCGAGCGCTACTCTCTCTTCTTTGTCTACGGTTGCGAAATGTAGCTCGCTGGAGTATGCCGCAATTCGAATGACATAGATCGCACTCTTGTCCTGAGCGACTCTTACGGCTCTGGTTTCTGCATCTTGTGTCGTCGATGCCATGGGCACCACAGCCGAACATCCCAACAGCAAACTGGTGCAGGCCAAGATCCTTAAGCTAGCTATGCTGAACAAGTTCTTCATGGTCCTTGCACCTCGATTTGAGAGAAAGATTATCGTAAACCAGTTATTACGGAATCCAAACGCGCTTTCTTGCTTTTAGACTTGAGCCACATCTCCTACGTTTGGGGCCTGGGTTTGCAGTCCAGCAAAAGGCGCACGTGGTGCACAGACTGCGCGCTAACGTAAAGCTAACCTGCGAGCCACGAGGCGCGAAGCGCCGACGTGGCGAGTCAGGTTGAGCGACATGTTAGGATACTTTGAACTATGCCAAACGGAGGAGCACATGAAAATGTTCGATTTCATCGAAGAGCATGCAAAAGCAAACGCTGCATTCCATATTGCCTGCGCTGAATCGCTGGCTAAAGAGGCAAACACTCTTTTAACGGTACTCCTTGCAGGAGCAGGTGCTGGATTCTGGTATGTAATTAAGCTGATTGAGTCCGGCGCCGAACGATGGCTTATTGCAGGGATGGGCTCCGTAGTGGTGTATCTGTTTTTACTCTCGGGCCTGACCACATGGAAATGTTTGTGGGCCAGGCCAATGTACCCACCGGCAAATGAACCAAAGAACCTTAACCGGCCAAAACACAAGATCGAAGGTATACGGCGGGCAGAACTCAAGAACAGGCAAACCTGCATTGATTTAAACAGAGACAGAAATGATTCTGTTGGTCTCTGGCTCAACCGGTGCAGATTTCTCACGGCCGGAACGCCTCTTGTGTTTGCGGCCTCGGTTTTGGCGGCCTACCAATAGGCTCTCTGTCTCGACGACCGGGAGACGGCATAGGAATATCAGGGTCGGCAATATGTTTCATGTTAAGTATCCTAACTACATATAGGTGGATTAGTACCCAGTACCCGTAGTACCCACTAGTACCCGG
>CAYHWW010000256.1:0-3452 GCA_964360145.1 uncultured Oligoflexia bacterium
CGCACTCATGTGCGCTGCGTGGAGGCCACGACGACGACAACGAAGCTATGCGGCAAAATACCGAGCCTAAAACAGGATGAGTTTGATGGCGTCTGTGTTGACCACCGCGCAGTTTCCGCTACTCGCGGCGGCGGAAACCACCCTGACAACGATCTTGGTGCCGACATACGCGTAATTGGTTGGAATGCCCTGATCCGCGCTTACGATGGTGTCGACGCCAGAAGAAGAAGAGGTGGTCCCGACGTTGATCCAGGAGGGAGATGTGCCGTTGTCATAGTTGTACAGGAACACGATTCCGCCCGCAGCGCCCAGTGTCGCGGCACTTGTGCAGGTTCCGGTGTAGTTGCCAGCGAGGCCTTTCCAAATCAATCGGAACCCAGAAAAATTCGAGAGAGTGATGCCAGCGGCGGTGGCATCAAACTGGTATTCGATGAATTCCATTTCAGCAGCACTAGCGGAGACGCACTCTTTTACGACTTTGGTCCCGTTTTCGGTTTGAGCTTCGATGACTTCAGGTCCCGAAAACACGGTGCCTGCGACAGTGCCCGTGGGGGCCGGGGAGGTGGGTGGGGCTGTATAAACCACGCAGGCGCTGGTGCCGGCAGCTGTGAGGTTAAGCACAGTGCCACCGGACCCCATGGGTGCGCAGGTCATGCTTGCGACCGTCCCATTGGTAAAGGACACAGGGATGGTCACGCTGGTGTCATTCGTGACGTCTACAGTCTTGCTGCCCAGGACATAGCCTTCGCTGGGGCTAGCGCCAGTGGCAGCGCCCCCGCATTCCGGTGGGGCGGGGTAGACACCGTAGACATCGATGCTGCGAGAGTTGCCTGAGGATACGCTCACAGTGAGGGGTGAACCTCGGGGGGCTAGATTGGAGAAGGCTCCAGGCCCTTTGGTATTGTAGTTGTTCGTGCTGCTGCAACCAACGTGGCCCGAGCCCACAATACCAGGGCCCGTGACATTGGCGCCGAAGCAGGTGAAGTCCGCCGTGGTGGTTGGGGAAAATATGGATAGGGGAGGGTCTGACAGCGTGATGCCACCGAATAAAGCCAGCTGGGGGAGGGGTGGTTCTTCAATGATGATGCGCATCCCTCCACCGGGGCCGTCCCGCTGTGGCCCGCCGCAGGCTGTTTGAAACAGAAACAGTAGTATGACAGTGGTGATGAGCGAGCGCGTCATATGTGCATCAACCTTGAGGTTTTTCGCCAGCGCGGCTAGTGTCTGAAAAACGTTATGGAAAAAGCCTATAGCCCGGAGTCCTTCGAGGATCGTCTCTATCAATGGTGGGAAAAGCAAGGCCACTTCAAGGCCAGCGACGTCACCGATCCGAAAAAGCACCCGGCGGGCGCCTTCAACATCATGATCCCGCCCCCCAACGTGACTGGCGCACTGCATAATGGCCATGCGCTGTTTTTGACCCTTCAAGACATCTTGATTCGCTGGAAGCGCATGAGCGGCTTTAATACGCTGTGGCTTCCTGGTACTGACCACGCGGGCATCGCCACGCAAATGATGGTGGAAAAGGACCTCGCCAAAGAGGGCAAGAGTCGCCATCAGCTGGGACGCAAAGCATTCCTCCAACGCGTGTGGGCCTGGAAAGAAAAACACGGCGGCGTCATCACCAAACAGATCCGCGTCATGGGTGCCTCCGTGGATTGGGAGCGGGAACGCTTCACCATGGACGAGGGTCTCTCTAAGTCCGTGCGCGAAGTTTTCGTGCGCCTCTATGAAGATAAGGTCATCTATCGGGGCTCCTACATCATCAATTGGTGCCACCGTTGCCAGACAGCCTTGTCGGATCTTGAAGTGATCCCCAAAGAGCGCAAGGGCCACTTGTGGCACCTGCGGTATCCCGTGGTGGGCAGCAAAGACAGTTTGATCATCGCCACCACCCGCCCCGAGACCATGTTGGGTGACACCGCGGTTGCGGTGAACCCCGCTGATGAGCGCTACAGGCACCTGGTGGGCAAGAACGTGAAACTGCCCCTGGTGGATCGTGAAATCCCCATTGTAGGTGATGAGCATGTGGACATGGCATTTGGTACGGGTGCGCTCAAAGTGACCCCCGGCCATGACTTTCATGACTACGAAATCGGTAAGCGCCATAAGCTGCCCATCCTCAACCTTCTCGGCAAAGACGGCACCTTGAACGAGCTTGCGGGCCATTACAAAGGTTTGAAAGTGGGGGAAGCCCGGGAGCGAGTGGTTGCTGACCTGGAGACCGCGGGCGCATTAGTGAAAATCGAAGACCACACCAGCCAGGTGGGCACCTGCGAGCGCTGCGAGGCCGTGGTGGAGCCCCTGGTGAGCGTGCAGTGGTTTGCAAAAGGCGATATTCTGGGCAAGCCCGCCCTTGATGCGGTGAAGCGCGGCGAAAAAATGAGCGGCAGGGAAGTGGATTCGCGCACGGACTCCGTGAAGATTTACCCGGAGTCTTGGACGTCAACCTATTACCACTTCATGGAGAACATCAAAGACTGGTGCATCTCCCGTCAGCTTTGGTGGGGTCACCAGATTCCCGCCTGGTACTGCGATAAGTGCAATCACATTGAAGTGAGTCGCAGCGATCCTTCGAAATGCCCCAAATGTGGGAATGCGGACAGCGCTTCCTTCCGTCGGGATGAAGACGTGTTGGACACCTGGTTCTCATCGGCTTTGTGGCCATTTTCCACCCTCGGTTGGCCTGAAAATACCGCGGCACTGAAAACATTCTATACGGGCTCGGTATTGGAAACCGGCACCGACATTCTTTTCTTCTGGGTAGCCCGCATGGTCATGATGGGCATGTACTTCATGGAGGGGCGTGTGCCTTTCCATCGGGTGTACTTGCACTCTCTGGTGCGGGACGAAAAAGGCCAGAAAATGTCCAAGACCAAGGGCAACGTCATCGACCCCTTGGTGGTGGTGGCGGAACACGGGGCGGACGCTTTCCGCTTCACCCTTGCCTCCATGGCGGGGCCGAACCGGGACATTCGTCTCTCCATCGCCCGCGTCGCTGAAGACCGCGCGTTTTGCAATAAATTATGGAACGCCAGTCGCTACGTGCTCATGCGGCTGGGCGCTGTGCCACCACCCGTGGACGAAACCACGGGCAAGGCGGTGCCGGGCATCGGCCCCAGCGCTGGCGGGGTGGTGGACTTCAATGCCATCACTGGCGGCAAGACCTTGGAGCAGTGGGTGGAGACCCATCGCGAAGAATTCCACCCCTTGAATCGTTGGGTGATCTCCCAGCTTCAAGACGCCGTTGTCCGCACGGAAGAGGGACTGGAAGAATTCCGAGTCAATGATGCCACCGCCGCCATGTACCAGTTTACCTGGGGCACTTTCTGCGACTGGTACATCGAATATTCCAAGGCGCTGCTCGCCGTCGACGGCCCCGGTCGCGGCGACGCCAAGCTCACAAATGAAACCTATGTTTGCCTGCTCTATGTGCTGGAAACCCAGCTGCG
>CAYHWW010000257.1:0-3438 GCA_964360145.1 uncultured Oligoflexia bacterium
GTTGGTCGAAGTTAGCGCCGCCGAGGAAGGTGTCTCCGTTGGTGGCCTTCACTTCGAATACGCCATCGCCGATTTCGAGGATGGAGACATCGAAGGTGCCGCCGCCCAAGTCAAATACAGCGACAGTTTGGTCTTTTTTCTTGTCGAGGCCGTAGGCGAGGGCAGCCGCAGTGGGCTCGTTGATGATGCGCTTGATCTCGAGGCCTGCAATTTTGCCGGCGTCTTTGGTGGCCTGGCGTTGCGCATCGTTGAAGTAGGCGGGTACGGTGACCACGGCTTCGGTCACTTCCTCGCCGAGGTAATCTTCAGCAGTTTTCTTCATTTTGGCGAGGACGAGGGCGGAGATCTCCTGGGGAGCGTATTCCTTGTCGCCTACTTTAATCCAGGCATCACCATTTTTCGCTTCAATAACTTTGAAGGGAGCGACCTTGAGAAACTCCTGCACCTCTTTGCTGGAAAACTTGCGACCGATGAGGCGCTTGGACTCGAACACAGTTTTGTCGGGGTTGGTGACCGCTTGGCGCTTTGCCACCTGGCCCACGAGCTTTTCGCCGTTATCAGCAAAGCCCGCGATGGAGGGGGTGGTATTGGCACCTTCCGAATTGGGGATAACCTTAGGCTCGCCGCCTTCCAACACAGCCACACAAGAGTTTGTCGTACCCAGGTCGATTCCGATTATTTTTGCCATACTTCAGTTCTCCTCGTTTAAAACTTGGGATCAAGTCTGCGTTTGTCCACTGCCCACTACTACTTTGGCAGGGCGTAAAAGTCTGTTGTGCAGGGTGTAACCCTTGGCGAACTCCTGCACGACGACCCCCGCCGCGCCAGGGGCTTGACCCATGGCTTCGTGGAGGGTGGGGTCGAAAATTTCACCAATGGTTTTCACCTCGGTGATGCCAAAACGCTCTAGAGTGCGCTTCATATCTTCAGCCACCATGCGTAGCCCCTCTGTGAGGGATTCGAGATTGGACGCGCTGGCGAGCCCGCGCTCGAAGTTGTCTTTAACAGAGAGCAGTTCCCTCGCCAGGCCTTCATGGCCAAACCTTACGAGATCTGAGCGCTCACGAAGGGTTCGCTTCTTGAAGTTGTCGAACTCGGCATAAAGATAAAGATACTTATTCTTCTCGGCAGCCAGCTCCTCTTGGAGCCTGGCCACAAGCGCAGCCGGATCAACAGCAACCTCAGCCTGGGGCTCGGCCTGAGGGGGGCTCTCAGTTTCTTTGGAGTCGCCTTGGGCGTTCATATATTCCCAATATGGTGTCGCTGCGAGGTGTGTCAAAAAAAACAATGATTTTGCGGTAAGTAATCAATACTTAAGCGAAATCACTGGTTATTTGGTCGGATAAAAAGAGCCCCCGGGTGGTCAGGCGGACGCCTTGGCTATCCCAGTGGGCGAGACCTTGTTTTACGGCTCTTTCTAGTCGGGGCTGGCGGTGAGCCACGAAGCTCTCGCCGGTGGCTGCAGTGTATTCTTCGAGCTTAAACCCCGAGGCCCGACGGAGCCGCAGCATGAGAAACTCCAGGGCTTTTTGCTCTGGGGTGAGCCTCTCCGTCCATTCCCAGGGGTGGTTGCCTGTTTCGACATGCATGCGGTAGCGCTCAAGGTTTGAAACGTTTTTCGTCCGTATTCCCGCTTGGGGCCAAAAGCCGTGAGCGCTAGGCCCAATACCGACGTAACCGCCACCTAACCAATAATTTTCATTGTGGAAGGCAGCGCGTCCGGGGCGGGCATAGTTGGAAATTTCATAATGGTGAAACCCCAATCCCGTGAGCACGCGGTTCGCCTCCATCAAGTGGTCGATCTGTTCTTCTTCAGAGGGGAGTTCGGTGCACTTGGGGTTGCTGTTTTTGAGCGTCAAAAGGTAGGCTGAAACATGCTGGATGTGGGGAAAAAGGGGGATGAAGCTCTCAAGCTCCCGCCTGATGGTATCGATGCCCTGGCCTGGGACGCCCAGAATATAATCGATGCTGACGTTCTTGAAGCCTGCATTGCCCAGCGCCTCAAGGGCTGTATGCGCCGCTGCGACACCATGCACCCGTCCCAACCATTTGAGCCGTGCATCATCCAGGGCCTGTACGCCCATGCTCACACGATTGATGCCGAGGGCCAGCCATTGGCGCGCTTTTTCCTCGGTGATACTGGAAGGGTTGGCTTCAATGGTTACTTCGGAGCAACTACTCAAGCCCAGGGGGGTCAACGCAGTGGCGAGGTCATCAATGGGTACTAAAGATGGCGTACCGCCTCCCAAAAACACCGTGGTGAGATCGCCAAGTCCATCACCTTTGAACTGCCGGGCTTCTTGGGCGATGGCGTTATAAATGGTACCCCGCGCCACGGCGTCGAACTTCGATTCAGCGAAAGAGAAAAAGTCGCAATAGTGGCACTTTGATTCGCAGTACGGAAAGTGCACGTACGCGGAAACGAAGTTTTCCTCGCGGATTTGGGGGGTGTCCATGGACGTCGCCATTTGTTACGCTCCTAACATGATTCTTGAACGCACGCTCGCCAATGGCCTTGAAGTCGTGATCCACCCCACCTCTGCTCCCGTCGTTTCCATGCATGTTTGGGTGGACGTGGGCAGCATCGATGAGGCCCCCCCGGAAGCGGGATACAGCCACTTTCTAGAGCACATGCTCTTCAAAGGCACGAAGAAGCGCAGCACCGCCCAAATCGCGGGCGCGGTGGAGGGCGCTGGCGGTGAGATGAATGCCTTTACCTCCTTCGAGTACACGGCCTATCACATCACGTTCCCCAGCGATCGTTGGCTCTTGGCCAACGAAATCCTCGCGGACATGGTCTTGGGCAGCGCCTTCAAGGTGGGTGAGTTCACCCCTGAAAAAGAAGTGATTCTGGAGGAAATCAAACGTGGAGAAGACTCTCCTGAGCGTCAGCTTTATCAAGGCATGTATTCATTGGCCTGGCCTGGGAAGCCCTACGGTCGTCCCGTCATTGGATATCCCAAAATCGTATCCGCATGCACGGCGGCTTCCCTGAAAGCCTATTGGAGCAAGTGGTATCGCCCCTCCCTCATGACCATCGTGGTGACCGGCGACGTGGACCCCGCGCAGGCGATGAAAGAAGTGGAGCGTCTCTGGGGCAAGGCCTCAGGGAAGGCCCCTCGGTTGCGGCGCAGAATGCTGCCTCAGGGGGCAGGGCCTTCTCCCCGGACGTTGCGGGCTCACAGGAATTTCGATGTCAATGCTATCCGCTGGATAGCCGCTCTCCCCGCGGTGAGCCTCATTGATACGCGACTGGCTTCTCTCGATGTGGCTGCTTCTATTTTGGGCCAGGGCGAAGCATCGCGGCTTCATGAAGCCCTTTATAAGGGGTCCCATTCAGTGACTTCGGTATCCGCGGGGATGTGGGCCCCCTTCGTGGACGGGATGTTCTCATTTGATGTGGAAACGTCCGTTGATCATGGTCCCAAGTTTCTGCCT
>CAYHWW010000258.1:0-3434 GCA_964360145.1 uncultured Oligoflexia bacterium
TGCCGCCAGTGCGCCCTGGGCCGCAGTGGGGATGGCATCAAGACTGCGAAAAACATCGGGCTCATCGATAAGGCTACGCAAGGCTGCGCGGTAGGGCCCACCTCCGACGCAGCTACGGTTCGCCAGAGCAGCGGTGGGGACGGAGGCCAGGGCCATGATCAGCGCCAGGGTCAGGCCGCACGCAGCGCCCCCGCTCCGGTCCCAGTCCCGGCCACCCCTCGAACTTCCGCTGAGCGGAAGTTCAGGGCGCTGAGAATTTCTCAGGGCCTCCAATTTCCGCTCAGCGGAAGTTGGGGGCAGCGCGGACGCTCCGGGGCTCGGCGCTTTTTGCCCGGTCATGGTGTACGCATCGCAGCTCATCGTTATGCTATCGGCTGCGAACTCGGATTTATTGAGGATTTGCGCCGTCTCTGTCGCCGTCTCAGCGGCGTTTGCGGCGGGACGGCGGCAATGGCCTCTCTGCGTGGGCACTGAGGATGCCCTCTTTCACCTTGGCCTCGACGAGGAGGCGGTGAATCGCCTTCTTGGATTTCTTGAAGGGCCGACGTGAGAAGAGATTGAAGCGCAAGATGTGCCAAAAAGCCGCGATGCCATCTTTCCAGGTGATCTTCTTGCCCTCGGCGTAGGTGCGACCGTGGTAGGAAATGGGCACTTCGTAAATCACGCAGCCCAGTTTCGCGATCTTGGCGGTGATTTCAGGTTCGAACCCGAAGCGGTTGCTCTCCAGGCGGATGTTCTTGATGACGTCCTTGCGGAATAACTTGGCCCCGGTCTCCATGTCCGAAATGGTGAGATCCGTCAGGATGTTGGAAATAAGGGTAAAGAGCATGTTGGCCAGGCGGTGGCGGAAGTAGAGGATGCGCACAGCTTCCCAAGGGAGGAAGCGGGAGCCATAAACCACGTCGGCCCCGAACTCGATGATGGGGCGCAGGAGACGACCGTACTCCCGGGGGTCGTATTCCAAGTCAGCATCCTGCACGATGACAACATCGCCAGTGGCCAGCTCGAAGCCCTTACGGAGACTCGCCCCCTTGCCCTGGTTCTGCTTACTGAACTCGATGATGTAGCCCTCACGTCCTTGGTACTTGGAGAGGATCTCCCTAGTGCGATCCTGGGACCCGTCGTCCACGACAATGATTTCCTTCTCAAAAGGCACCGCCGCCACAACACTCAGGATGTGCTCAATGGTCTGTTCTTCATTGTAAACGGGGATGATCACGGACAGCTTCATTCCTTCTATTTTGCAAGTGACTCCCGTCATTGCCAACGCTAAAGTTCAGCCATTGGAGGCGCCATGAGCCGCTACGGATACAAAGACGACCTTCTGATCCTGCCCATCGTCGGCCAGCAGGTCATCTACGACGCCTACAAGCAGGCTCTCATGGCCGGTGTCCCCGCGAAAAACGCGGTCATCCTCATCGACGAACAGTCCTGTGCCCCCATCGCCGAAGATGCACGCAAACAGGGCTATGCCATCGCCCTGTCTGTGGAGAAGACAGCCCAAGAGGAATTCCAGTTTGAGTATGGAGATGAGTCCGGCGCCCTGGTGAAAGCGCTGGTGCGCTACAACCCCGAAGGTGACGCCGCCCTGAACCGCCGCCAGCTGGAGCGCTTGAAGCGCCTGGGCGATCATCTGCAGGGCACCGGCATCAAGTACATGCTCGAGCTCTTGAACCCGCCCACCCAAGACCAGATGGCCCGCTGCGGCGGTTCCCAAGCCACCTTTGATTTGGACCTGCGCCCCCAGCTGATGCTGACAGCCATGAAGGAAATTCAAGGGGCGGGCGTCG
This sequence comes from uncultured Oligoflexia bacterium, assembly GCA_964360145.1. GTDB lineage: Bacteria > Bdellovibrionota > UBA1018 > UBA1018 > CAYHWW01 > CAYHWW01. Next base: position 1,791 of record CAYHWW010000258.1, read on the forward strand.
AACCCGACGTGTGGAAGCTCGACGGTGTGGAAACCGCTGGGGACTGTCGCAAAGTGTCTGAGCTGGCGCGTAGCAGCGCCCATCGTGGGGATGTCGGTATCATCGTGTTGGGCCGCGGCGAATCCGTCGAGAAGGTGAAAGCGTGGCTCACTGTGGCGGCCCAGGTACCTGGCCTCATTGGCTTCACCATGGGCCGCGGGATGCTCTGGGCCCCCATCACAGCACTGAATGACGGCATCATCACCCGGGCAGAGGCCGTGCACCGCATCGCCACCACCTACGGCGATCTCTGCAACCACTGGCTAGCGGCCAAAGCACGGTGAGTGCGGTTTCATCATCCACCGGCGGCCTCGTCCGCGGCTTGGGGTTAAGGGATGCCACCGCTCTCGTCGTGGGCTCCATCATCGGCACGGGGATCTTCATCAAGACCGCGGGAATGGCGGCCTTGGCAGGGTCCCAGGGCTGGGTACTGCTCGCCTGGATCGCAGGGGGGGCGCTCTCTTTGACCGGCGCCCTGGCCTACGGTGAGTTGGGGAGCCTGCTGCCCAGGGCCGGCGGTGAGTATGTCTACTTGAAAGAGGCCTATGGCAATCTGCCAGGCTTTCTCTACGGCTGGATGCGCTTCTGGATCGGCAGCCCGGGCTCCATCGCAGCCTATGCCGTGGGAGCCGCGACGTTTTTATCCGCGGTGATGAATCTTGAGGCCTGGGGTGGCCGCAACGCATGGGCCATGGGCTTCATCGTGGTTTTTTCCTCGTTGAACTGCCTCACAGTGAAGTTCGGCGGCGTGCTTCAGTCCGTCATGACAGCGCTCAAAGTGGGCATGATCCTGTTTTTGATGGGGGGCCTGCTCTTTGTTTCGCCCGCCGCGGGTACGGTGGCATCCTTTGGGGCTGCACCCACGGCGACGTCTTTTGGCGCCGCGTTGCTCGCGGCACTTTGGGCCTATGATGGGTGGAACAACCTTCCCATGGCTGGCGGCGAGGTCCGTGATGCGCAGAAAAACCTGCCCCGGGCGTTGCTGTTCGGCATGATCCTGGTGCTTTTGATCTACGGCGGAATCAATGTGGCGTACTTCCGAACACTGCCCTGGGAGACCGTGCTGGCCTCGAACTCCAAGATGAACCCCGCGGCGTTGCCCATTGCCACCAATGCGGCGCTGACTTTCCTGGGAGGTGCCGCGGCGGTGGTAGTCTCCTACGCATTTGTGTTCTCAGCCCTGGGCGCCATGAATGGCTCCATCTTGACCGGTGCCCGAGTGCCCTTCGCCATGGCCCAGGATGATTTATTCCCGCGTGCGCTGGCCAAAGCCACGCCCCGCACCCACGTCCCCGCACGGGCCATCATTTTGCAAGGCCTGTGGGCCTGCGTGCTGGCGCTGTCCGGCACCTTCGACCAGCTCACGGACTACGTGGTGTTCTCGTCCTGGATTTTCTACGGCGCCTGCGGCGCGGCGGTCATCGTGTTGCGACGGAAAATGCCCGACGCCAAGCGGGGCTACCGGGTGCCTGGCTATCCCTACGTGCCGCTGCTTTTCGTAGCCTGCACGGTGTTGCTGCTGGCGAACACGCTGTACACGGCGCCTCGGGAGTCAGGCTTAGGTTTACTCATCATCGCCGCGGGGCTGCCGGCGTATGGGTGGCT
>CAYHWW010000259.1:0-3411 GCA_964360145.1 uncultured Oligoflexia bacterium
GCCACGCGGGATTCACCGACTGCCATGGCTAGTAGTGCGGCAACACTGAGACTGACAGAAGAAAACATAAAATACTCCTTGGGATTGGTTTGCTCGGCTCGCTAGAGCAGGGACCATGCCAAGATTGAGGCACCCGTTTTGTAAGGAATATTTCTAGGTGAGCGGCGGTTCCCGTCTCGTGCACCGGACTGCTGTCCTCGCGACCGGACAGTTTTCTTTGCCGGTCATCCCAGCGGGATCCGCTCCGCAGCCGATGGCGGGTGGCGCACGGGAAATTCCCAGACGACGATGTCACCCTTTTTGTACTGCAGGCCTTTTTTCTGGAACTCAATGAAGCTTCCGATGGGCCCGGCGCCGTGGAAGGAAAGATCCACGACCTCGCGGCCAAGGGTTTTGCCCAGTAAGGAACCCAATCCCCACTCTGTTTCCTTCAACCGTTCCGCATAACTGGTGCCGAATACCAAGACCCGGCCGCGGGTGCCGCCGCGGGAGGCACTCAGCGTGTGCAAAGGCTCCTGCCACTGCAGCTCCGGCGACCGTTTTACAAAAAACGAGGGCAGCTGCAGGTAGCCGATGAATTCCCCCTGGGTGGCCACGGGCTTCACCAGTGTCATGGCGGGCTCCGCGCCGCCGAGCTTGTCGACCACTGCTTTCGCAGCCAGAGCGATGCCTAAGGAAGACCAGTGGGAATCTGATGGCACATAGAGGTAATCGTCGGGGTGGGCCCTGAGCCACTGCTCGTATACGGCGTTCAAGTTCACCACATGGGCGGGATCCGCAGCCACCAGCTCTTCGTAATTGGCGGTGGCGTCTTCTTCGAGCAGCTCCGCGCTGTCCGCCAGTGATCCCCAGAGCACGCAGGAGGGAAGTCGTTTGGAAATGTGGGCCCGCTCCACCGCCACTTTAGAGGGAATCGGCAGGATGACCACGGTGACGCCCTTCTTTTGAAGAGAAGAAATGAGTCCGCTCATCACCGCCCGGCTTTGGCGATTCATCTCCCGCTGTTTTTTATAGCAAGGGCACACATCTTCACGGAGGTAGAACCGCTGATAGGGCAGACGATCCCCCACCATGGTGAAAGACGGATATTGCCCCAGCACGTACCGCAGCACGTAGCCGTACTCTTTGATCTTGGTGAGAGAGCACAGCTGACACAGCGCCAACAGTGCGGCGAGACTGAGAGTGAGGGAGTGGGTGCGGAGGAATCTCATGGGCTTGAAGTCTCAGAATTGGAAATAAATGAAGGGTACCGTGGGCGCCGAGAAAAGAATGAGCAGCGAGAGGGCCAACATGGCGACGGCCAGGACGCGCTGTGTGGAGCTGGGGGACACCATGGTTTCCAAACCCCGGATATCCATGCGAGGCTCCAGGGCCACGCAATAGAGCAGCCCCAAAGCCGCAAGGCCCAGGTACAGGGGATTGCCCAGAAGGCCGTCGACGTTGAAGGATCCTGCTTTAAGGGGATTGAACATGGTTTTGAGGATCTTGAAGCCTTCAGGTAGCTTCGGTGCCCGGAATACCACCCAGCCCATAAGCACCACTAAGAGAGTGATCATGCGATGGATCAACGGGTTGAAGCGAGCTTTACCCGCTTCTGCCCGGCGGGCCACAAGGGCACGTTCCACGATGAGGGCCGAGCCGTGCCAGGCGCCCCACACCACAAAGCCCCAGTCCGCGCCGTGCCAGATGCCGCCCAGAAGCATGGTGAGGAAAAGATTGATGTAGGTGCGCCGGGCGCCCTTTTTGCTGCCGCCTAAAGAGATGTAGAGATAGTCCCGCAGCCAGCTGGAAAGCGTCATGTGCCAGCGCCGCCAGAAATCCTGCACGCTGATGGAGTGGTAGGGTTTATTGAAGTTCTGGGGGAAGGTGAAGCCCAGGCAGCGACCGATGCCGATGGCCATGAGGGAGTAGCCGCAGAAATCGAAATAGATCTGGAAAGCGTAAGAGACGCTGCCCACCCAGGCGGCGCCGAACTCAATGGGGCCCGAGCGACCGAAGGCGTAGGAGGTGAATACCGCGAAGCTGTCGGCGAAACAGGATTTGAGGAAGATGCCCCAGCAGAAGAGGAACAGGCCTGGTTCCAGCTGCATGCCGACGTAGTGTTTGAACTGCCCTACCATTTCCGTGTAGCGCACGATGGGGCCGGCCACGAATCGGGGGAACATGCCGATGAAGGCAAAAAATTCCAAGGGGTTTTTCGGCGGTCGCACATGGCCGCGGTACACGTCGATGACGAAGCTCAGGGATTCGAAGGTGTAGAACGAGATGCCCGGAGGCAAGGGGAGCGGGCTGCCGTTCACCGTGATTTGGGGGACGTACTCCGCCAGGGCTGGAGCGAGCTTCATGACCACGTGGCGGAAGAAATCCAGGTATTTGAAGGTGCCCAGGGTGAGAAGATTCTGCGTCACTGACAACGCGCAGATGAATTTGCGCCGACGGGGGTCAGTGGTGCGGGTGAGCAGGGTGGCCCAGAGAAAGTCAAAGCCGATGCAAGCGCAGAAAGGCAGCAGCCACCAGGGTTGTTTCGATCCGTAGAAGACAATGGTGAGGGCAAAGATGAGCCCTCGCAGGACATTGCCATAGGATTTTTGTCCGGAGAGGGCGGCGGCGGCGCGGTGGAGGAGGAGGGAGAGGGGCAGGAAGTAGAAGAGGAAACTCGTGTCGGTAAACAGCATGCCTATTTTCCAATGGCCCATCGTGCAAATTCCAGCACCGTATAAAACTGCGCGTGGGAATGGGGGCAGGGCTCTTGAGCGCTGTGATCGTTCCAGCTCACTCGCACAGGGCGGGCGCCGGCGGCTCGGGCTGCCAACACGTCATGATCGTGGTCCCCCACCATGGTGATGTCGCTGGCCACGCATTGCAGCTGTTTCGTAATGGGGGTCATGCCGTCGGCATGGGGCTTGCGCCGGGGTACGCAGCTGCCACTGACGCAAAGCTCGATGTGGCGTTCGATGCCCGTGTGCTTCAAGATCAGCTCCGCTGACGAGAGATCCCGATTGGTCCACACGGCGATGCCGTGGCCTCGGGCTTTCAAATCCTCCAAGAGTTCCATGATGCCGTCGTAGGGTTTGACGTGTTCCGCATCCGCATCACAGCGCACGGTGAGGAGGGCCATGGCCTCGGTCACATTGGCCAGGGGCACATGGCGGGCGAAGAACTCTGGCATGCTGTCGGTGACCGCGGCGTGGCGCAGCTCCGGCGTGAAACGGGCGCCGTACTTTCCAAACACCACTTCAAGCGTGCGGAAGTAGATGGGGAAGGAGTCCACCAGCGTGCCGTCAAGGTCGAAGACCCAGTGTTTCATCAGTGTCCTGCCTCAGCTTTAAAGTCCAATATGCCGCAAGCCAAATACCGCGGCCCTACGGGGAGGGCGGAAATGCCCATCCTCTTCGTTGCTCCTCCTTGCGA
>CAYHWW010000260.1:0-3357 GCA_964360145.1 uncultured Oligoflexia bacterium
TCCACGGTTATGGTGGTCGCCGGCATTTGAATGTCGTCCGCACGAACCGTGGCGATGCCCAGCGAAAGAAGCAGCGGGAAAAAGATCAAGAAACGGCTCATAGATCCGACCTGTGTTCGGGGAAAAGCTTCCCATTCAATGTACTGCAAATAAATAAACCAGGATAAAATTATTGATCGCCCTTATATCCCCGGGCTTATATCCCCGGGCTAAGGCCCGGGGATATAAGGGCACGATAGAATTTCAGAAGAATTGTCATGCGTTGGGGTACAGAGCAGCTAATTTCTTTGGAATGATACGGGCGTGCTTGCCCTCGTAACCGCCCATGAGGCGTTGATCAACGCCCCTCACTCGGGACGATGCATCGCATCGGGCAATGCATTTACCTGTGTCCGCCGATAATCTGTAACGTGAGAGTTGAGGGCCAGGGATGGTGATCCAAAAAATCATCGTCCCTGGCCATTTTCTAATCTGACTTCGGGCCCCTAAACCAAAGTAGAGCGAGAGATGCCATATTGATTTATGGCACAGTAGCTGGTACAATGAGGCAGATGACAAATGCAAAAAAAATCACCGTTCATGTTCAGGAAGAGCTGCTTAAAAAGGCTCAAAAGTCCACTGGCCAGGGGATTACCGAAACAATCAGGCGAGGGCTGCAGCTCGTTGCCGCGAGTGAATCATACGAGGCGCTGCGGCAGCTCCGCGGCAAAGTGAAATTTTCAATTGATCTGGCGCGTATCCGGGACGATCGCCGATGATCGCGGTTGATACCAGCTCCTTCATTGCTTATTTAGAGGGAGCGTCAGGTAAAGACGTCGATCTTCTCGACGAGGCTCTCAAGGCAAAACAGGTTGTGCTCCCTCCCGTTGTTCTGACTGAGCTCTTGAGCGATTCAGGTTTGTCCAAGGGGGTCACCGACCTGTTCAAGACTCTTCCTGTTTTAGAATTATCAGAAGGTTACTGGGAGAGGGCGGGCACGAGTCGGGCCGCGGTATTGGCCAAAGGCCATAAGGCAAGAGTGGCGGATGCATTGATCGCTCAGTCGTGCTTGGATCACAAGATAGGCCTCCTCACGCGGGATACTGACTTTAAAGCATTTTCCGTTTTGTGCGGGCTTGTCCTGGTTCGTTGATCGCAGTCGGTCTGTTAGTTCCTTGGTGTATGTTTTTTAGACGCTGAATGTACTGAGTTATTTTCAGCCCAAATAGACACAGTTGAATTTGGCCCCGGGTTCATTCATGCTTCATTCAGGGGGAACTATGAAGAAAATGACGTTCATGCCCTGCTGGACTTACAACTACTGCACCCAATCCAATGGTACCATCGGGCTGGTTAGTAGGTGGCAGCGCTCACAATATGTATTGGACCGCCATGGAAACTGCTATCGTTGATGGCACAATGCGATGCATCTACCACGATGTTGCAGGTGGTCGTGCTGGTAGCTATAGGTATTATGTGCTGCAATCAATACCGGCTGGCAAAACTTGCGTGGTCAAAAACGGGCGAACCTTTACCTGTCGGTAAGCCAGAATTTGCTGTTTGTGTTCTTGGCAAACTGAGAATGATCTTTATCGATTTGCCAAGAAGTGACTCAAACCATCGTCTCCCAGGGGCGAATGTCCGCGCCTCGGGTGCGCACCGTCTCCGCAGTGGATGAAAGTATCGTCACGACTCCCTTCTCCGCCGTGGCCCAAGACTCCGCATAGCGCGTGGCATAGGCGTGAGGTACCGCTTCAATACTCAACTGGTAGGCCCTTTTACTCCCCTTCCCGTCCAGGATGAGATCGAGGGTCTCCCCTGAGGGGCTCTCGGCATAGTACAGGTCCTGTTCCTGGCCTGCATATTGGATCTGAGCCTGTGCCTCCTTCAAGAGGGTAATTCTCAGCGCCGCCCGCATTACGGCTTTATCGTGGTCTATGCCGGTAACGCGCAACAGTGCCAAAAAGAGACCGGTATCGAATGGTATATAAACATCTTTTGCTGATGAGGATCCCCAGTGGGGTAGTCGGCAAAGGATCATCATGTCTACAAGTGCATCAATATGACGTACGACTTTAGTTCGACTGCCCATAGTTTTTTTCAGGATGCGGCTGAGTGTGGGCTGTTCCCCCATGGCCAGTACCTCGGCCACGGCTTTCAGTATGGCCAAGGCTAGCCTGGGATCAGGACGCCCCACCATGGCCATGAGCAGGTCGCGGTGCACATAGCTCTCGATGAGAGCCGACCAGTACGAGGCCCGCTCACTGGCGCTGCGAATGGCGAACGCGGCGGGCATGCCCCCTGAAGCGACCTGCTTCAAGAATTCTCCGCGACTGACGCGTGGCTCGCCTGTTTTTGCGCCGAACCTGTAGGCAAGGGGCAAGCTGAAAATCTCGGCTCCGGTGAACGGAAAGAGCTGCAAGGTCTTGGCCCTGCCCGTGAGTGATTCGCGGATGAGGGTTCGTTTCGAAAATCTCACGGAACCGGTCAAAAGATAGCGTCCCGGCCTTTTGGCCTCATCCACGGACAGTTTCACGGCATCAAAGATATCCGGGGCCTTCTGCGCTTCGTCAATGATGCAGCGGTCCTGCAAAATGCTCTTGGGGCTGCTCACAGCCAGGGCTCGCAAGGCATCATCATCCAAAGACTTGTATTTATAGCCAGGCAGCCCTCTCAGTAGGGTGGATTTCCCCACCTGACGCGCACCGACCACGCAGACCACGGGCCAAAACGACAAGGTTTTTTTGAGCTGCTTGAGGATGTGACGTTCTCTTTTGTGGGTCATACGCTCATATTAAAGTGCCCCTATTTTTTTATCAATGATAGGTACAAAAATGGGGGCACTTTTTTCAAAAACCGATGCCCTTATGTGCCCGCAGCGCTCCGTAGGCCATGGCAAGCGTGAGCAAGAACAAGGCGCCGTTGAGGGGCCGACGATCACCGTCCCCGCCGCTTCCACCTTGGCCACGGTGGCGGGCCATGCCCAAGAACGTGCACCCCGTGCTTAATGTCGCCTCCACCTTACCGGGGCCCAGGTCGGAGAAGGGGATGGTGACGCGGCTCACGCTGCTCGATGCCGCCGCCGCTGTGGCAGTGGCGATGGTGATGCGGAATTTCAGGTAGCGATGGCCCTTGCCGCTGAGGGAACTCAGGTTTGACGCCCAGGTCTCGAAGCTCGCGCCGTCCGCCGAGGTGGCGTAGGTCACGTTGACGCTGCCGTCAGACACAACAGTGGATGCCACCACCGGCGTGCCAAAAGATGCGTTGAAGGTGCCGAGGTCGTAGGCGCGGCTTTGAATGATGTAGGTCTGGTTGCCGCTGGCAGCGTTGTCTGTATTGTTGGCCGCGGCAACCCCCGCCCACACGGGGCGGGAGCCC
>CAYHWW010000261.1:0-3273 GCA_964360145.1 uncultured Oligoflexia bacterium
GCTCCACGCGGCGTGCATGAGCACGCCTTGGTCGCCGGGCTCCTCCTCCGCCTCGTCAGGCGAAAAAATTCCCTCGCGAACCTTAGATTATTGATGCTGCGGCGAAGGGAGCGTCCAACACCGTGTCATCTTCATCAGTGAGGCTAATACCGGCTTTTTTGGCCGCACGACGTTCGGCTTTTTTCAGGAGCACGGCGTTCAAGATCTCGAGGCCTTCATCGCGCAGGTCGTTTTCATAGATGAAGCGGTAGAAGTTTTCGATGTCAGGATGGTTGCGGAAATTCTTGGGGGCTGAGGGGGCGGTGGCGCCGGCGGCGGCAGTGGCAGCAGCGGCGGTATCCAGGGCGCCGCCTTTGGAGGCCCGGGCAGGGGAGGCTTTATTCGCCTTCAACGGCGTGGCTTTGTCCGGGGCTTTGGCGCTGACTGGAGCGGCTTTAACGGGCGCTGATTTCTGCGGTGCTGCTTTTTTGGCGACTTTGGGAGCGGGTTTTGCTTTTTTGGCCATGGAGGGGTCCTTTCAGCGATGGGTCATTGCGGATAAATGGGCTGCGGGGCGCCAGCTGCGTCGCCTAGCAAACCATATTTGTGGAGTTTGTTGTAGAGAGTTTTGATGGTGATGCCCAGAGAAGTGGCGGCCCGGGTCTTGTTGTTGTTGAAGTAGCACAAGGTCCTGAGAACATGGTGTTTTTCTAGCTCTTCCAGGGAGAGGTCCACGGAGGTCTCAGGCGAGTTGGCGCCGCCGCCGTCCACCCGGGTGCGGGGCATGCGGATATTGAAGGGGATATCGTCCATGGTGATCTCGCCCCGGTCAGAGAGGATCTTGAGGCGTTCGATGGTGTTTTGGAGTTCCCGGATGTTGCCCGGCCAATCGTATTTTTCAAAAAGTTCGAGGACTTTGGGGTCGATTTTCTTGATGTGCACGGCGCCGCCCACCTTGGCGCTGTTGATGAAGTGCTCAACGAGGAGGAGGATGTCTTCCCGGCGCTTACGCAGAGGGGGGATGCGGAGCGTGATGGTGTTCAGGCGATAGAACAAGTCTTCCCGGAAACGGCCCTTTTTGACTTCGTTTTCCAGATCGCGGTTGGTGGCGCTGATGATGCGCACATCCACCTTGATGGGTTTCTTGCCGCCGATGCGGACGATCTCGCCCTCTTGGAGGAAGCGGAGGAGCTTGGCCTGGATGGCCATGGACATCTCGCCGATCTCGTCCAAGAACAGCGTGCCGCCGTCAGCGGTTTCCGCAAGCCCGATCTTGGTGCCCATGGCGCCGGTGAAGGAGCCCTTTTCGTGGCCGAAGAGTTCGCTTTCCAGCAGGGTCTCTTGGAGGGCGCCGCAGTTGATGGTGACGTAGGGCTTATTGCCGCGTTCGGAGCGCACATGGAGGCGGCGGGCGATGAGCTCTTTACCCGTGCCGCTCTCACCTTGGACCAGCACCGTGGCGGTGGTGGGGGCGATCTTATCCACCATGGCGATGAGCTGGGCGATGGCGCTGGAGCGATAGATCAGGTCGGATTGATGGGAACGCGCCTCGTGATCCGCGATGGTTTTGAGAGTTTTATTCTCTTTTTGAAGTTGGCGCTGCTGTTCCATGATGCGCTGATTGGCGTGTTTCAGCTCCTGGGTGCGCTCATCAACGGTGTGTTGGAGCGTCTTATTGAAGGACGTCACTTCGCGCAGCAGCTTGGCATTGGTCATGGCGACGGAGAGTTGGTGGCCCAGGGACTCGAAACAGGCCGCATCGTTTTCGTCGAAGGCCTTGGACTTGTTGCTCTCAATGGAGAGCACCGCCACGACGACGCCGTCCACCAAGGCGGGGATGGCCATCTGGGACTTGGTTTCCACCGGCAGCTCGAGCTTGGTGAAGTGAGGGTCACGGCTCACGTTATTGGAGATGTAAACTTTCTTCGTTTTGGCGGCGGTGCCCACGATGCCTTCGCCCGCGGGGATGGTGTAGCCCACCTCGATGAACTTATTGTAGGCGCCGCGCTGGGCGCGGATGCTGGCGGAGCCGTCGGCGCCGATGCTCCAGATGGAGAAGGAGTAGTAGTGGAACTTGTTCTGCACCGCCGAGACGATCTCGTCATAGATGTTCTCGGATCCGATGAGGGATTGGAGCTTCAGGCCCAGCTCGTTGATGAGTCGGATCTGCGACGCGGTTTTTGTAGTGGCGGTAGGGCTCATAGAGGGGGGGGTGACACCCTGAAAAAACCGCCCCGGTATGGGGAAATTTTTCACGATGGCGGGTGGGATTGTATCATTTTTACATGGTGAGTCAATGAGTGTTTTAGTCGGATTTAGGGTCTGGCGAAAACATCATAAATAACATGTATTTATGAGCGCGGAATCAAGGGGTGAGGGCGGCAACACAGTGGCGGGCGCGGGCCACGGCATCGACAAAATGACTGGAGTCGATGATGCGATCTTCATTGGCCCCGGTGCGTACCTCGAGGATGTCCTGGCCATTCAAGGGATTCTTGCCCTTCACCACGTCGCCGAGAGAGAGCTTGCCCTGATTAAAGGCGTCGAGCATGTCGAGGCGCAGCTGATCGCCGAGGTTGATGACACGAAGCACTTTCCAAAGTTCCATCTGGGGCGCGAGCATGGAGGTCGCGCCCACGGGGGCGGCTTGTCTGCGAATATAGGCCTCCGCGGCCTGAAGCTCCGCGGCGGAGGGGCTCCAGACCGCGGTGCTGTTTGTAGCGCCGCTACCTACGCGCCCCCCCGATGCCGCAGCGATAATGGGTTGTGACAGTCTGTGGGTGGGTAACCACGTGAGGCCCGTGCGGGGGTGATGTACTTCTTCGAACTCCGCGGCATGGGGATTCTTCGAATGGAAAAAGTCACCGAGTACCGCGGGGGGATTGAGGGAGAAGGCTGACTCATAGTCATCGCCAGTGCGTAGGATGATCTCAGAGCCATCGAAATCTAAAATCTGCTGGGGGACTATCCGTGAAGTAGCACTGCCCCAGATGCGGGAGAAGCCATCAGCCTTGCCAGAGGCATAGTCAATGGACACGGCGTAGTAAGAGTGGCCCATCGCTGAACCTGCGCTTGGCCCCTGCAGCACGACCCAAGCCTTGGTCTGGTTGGCAAGCATCTGGGCGCGCAGGTTGGAAATATCCAATCTCATGGGGTTGAACTCGAGCTGGATGCCGAAGCGGGCGCCCGCCACGTTGAGGAAATACTGAAAGGTGTTCGGTCCGCCGGGCCCGGCAAAGCTCACTTCCGTTAAAATTCGCAAAGAAGGGGCGACCCTGAAGCGGATGAACTTCT
>CAYHWW010000262.1:0-3250 GCA_964360145.1 uncultured Oligoflexia bacterium
CTAGGCTAGGAATCCGCCTGGGTCATGGAGAGGGCTTCCTCGAGGCTCGTCGTGCCGTCGATGACCTTATTTAAAGAAGAAGCGCGCAGGGTGCGCATGCCTTCGGCCATGGCTTGACGCTTCAAGTCGATTGCCGTGGCGCCGCTCAAAATCATCTCTTTGATCTTGCCTGAGATGTCCATGACTTCATATACCGCCACCCGGCCCTTATAGCCTGACTTGCCACAGGTGGCGCAGCCCTTGCCTCGAAAGAGTTTCATGGCGGCGGCAGTGCGCTCCGGAATGCCCAATGCGGCAAGCCGCTCGGCGGGCAGGGTGTACTCTTCTTTGCACTTCACGCAGACCCGCCGTAGTAGGCGCTGAGCCACGATGGTGTTCACGGAAGAGGCGACAAGGAAGGGCTCGATGCCCATGTTCATGAGACGGAGTACGGTGCTGGGCGCATCATTGGTATGCAGCGTAGACAAGACCAAGTGACCGGTGAGGGCGGCCTGGATAGCCACTTCGGCTGTTTCATAGTCGCGAATCTCCCCCACCAGGATGACATCAGGGTCTTGACGGAGAAATGTCCGCAGAACCGCGGCAAAGTTAAGGCCGATGTCTTTATTAACCTGCACCTGGTTAATGCCTTCCAGGTTATACTCCACGGGGTCTTCGGCGGTGGAGATGTTGGTATCCATCTTATTCAAGTCAGCCAGGGCGGTATAAAGAGTGGTCGTTTTACCGCTACCCGTGGGGCCCGTCACCAGCACCATGCCATTGGGGAGATAAATACCTTTTTTGAAAACCTCGTGGGCGTCGGCCTCAAAACCCAGCTTATTCAGATCGTAGGAGAGAGCACCGGTGGAAAGAATCCGCAGCACGACCTTTTCGCCAAAAAGACAGGGCATGGTGGAGACGCGGAAGTCGACCTCCTGACTACCAATCTTGATCTTGATGCGGCCATCCTGGGGGACGCGGCTCTCGGCGATGTCCATGCGGGACATGATTTTGAAGCGGGCGATGACAGGGCGCCGCATGTTCCCGGGGATGACTAAGACTTCCTGGAGATAGCCGTCCACACGGATGCGCACACGGGATTTTTTCTCGTAGGATTCCACGTGAATGTCACTGGCGCCCCTGCGAACACCCTCGAGCAAGATGTTGTTCACCAGGGTGATGATGGGAGCATCGTCGCTGGTGCCCTCTTCGACCTCGATGGCTTGCTGACGATCCACTTCGAAGTTCTCGCCTGTCTTTGCCGTTTCAACCGTGAATTGCTCAATGGCTTGGCCCAGCATGGCGGACGTGCTGTAGTATTTGGCCAAGGCCTGATCCAGTTGCGTAAAGCTGCAAAGCACGGGCTCAATGTTGAGCTTGGTCCTGAACTTGATGTCTTCGAGGCTTGCCAGCACCGTGGGGTCAGCCACGGCGATGATGAGGTTTTGCTTGTTCACTTGGAGAGGCATGACACCGCTCCTCCTCACCATGTCGATGGGCACCAGCTTCACCACTTCAGGGGCCACCTCAGTCTTTGAGATGTTAGCCACCGGGATGCCGTATTTCTGGCTGAGGTACTGCAAGAGCTTGCCGTCCGAGAGATACTTCTTCTCGAGAAGATAGCCGATGAGCGGCACACCCTTGGACTTATTGGCCTCCACCGCTTCAGCGAACTGAGCCGGGGTGATGATACGGTCTTTGCTGAGAATGTCGAGCAGCGCTTTGGACATAGGGCCCCCTTAGGTTACCCGCTAAGTCCCATGCGGTTGAAGGGGAAGAAAATCACTAGGTAGAGTCTCCCTAGTGAACATTGCCTGGAGGAACGCCTGCGCTCAGTTGAGTGAATATTTGAAGATAGGCGTGGGCTCTGGAATTTTCAGGATCCATCTGAAGTGCACGATCGATTTCCGCTTTGATGCCAGCCCCCGCCCCAGGCAATGCCAACATCTGAGACATCCGCGCTGCGATGACGGGTATTCTCAATTCAACAGCATCAATCCATGAAAACCCATACCGATCAACATCAGCCTTGAGTCCCTCTCTTTTGCGTAAATACACTAAGACGGAATCGCTAAAATAAATCAGGGACCAATCTTTCTTCTCAATGCATCCCGGCGCGGTGCCGCAAATGCCACTTTCGAGGGCATGCCTGGGGCCGCAGTACCGCGGCGCGGGCAATACAATGGCATCATAGCTAGTTGCCCCCAACTCCTTCTTGCACACCTCGAGAATGGAGTTTTGCAAATACTTAGGAAATGTTGTCTTTGCATAGATGGGAGATCGATTGTCGATATAGAGCTTATAACGACCGCCCCCCGCCCACATGAGGTAGCCACCCATGGCAAAATCATTAAATATTTCTGGGCCTGCCTTCGTACTAACCAGCAAATCAATTCCACGCATGTAATCAAGCCTTGCGAAGTGAATGCCATAATATTCATTGAAAGAAATGCAGAGGTAGGCCCCCCAACAGGAGAGCACCAAGACTGCAAATGTTAATTTTTTTCGCACCCCCTGCAACAAGGGCTCCAGGATCTCCGTGGTCAGCATCACTAGATTTTTGGCCGTGAGTAAATAGATGTAAGGCAGACAACGTGAGTATTTTAGACTCAAGGCGAGAGTGCCAAGCAATAGGGGGAGCTCCCCGAGAAAACATTTTTGGCGCCACCCACGGTACATCGTTGCCCCCACGCAAAGAAATATCAGCGGAGCTCGAAATGGGAACCAAGTATCAAAATGCAGTGATTGAAACTCAAAAATAAATTGATTGATTGGCAATAAGCCCTGCATGAGACTTTCGCGGATGAGACGCCATCCCCAGGGGTTCACAAAGAGAGCCGCTGAGGCGATCGTAAGACCAAGCAGCGTACGTTTAATGGCGGGGGTGTTTTTTTGAAGAACCGCACCCACCATCGTAAGGCCCCAGATGCCCAGCACGAGACCCGCCGTGGCGTGAAAGTTGTTCCAAAGAACAACGATAGCCGCAAGAAATGGCCATTTCCAATGCGATGCATATTCGCTCGCGGCAAGCCTGCAACATAGCGTGAAAAAAAAGAGACCGAAGACTTCAGGACGAGCAGTGATACGCCAGCGCACGGCGAATGCCACTGATATGAGCACCAGAGCCCGCGTCAACCACCACACCACTGTATGCTTGCAGCCCTTTTCACCGGGAAGCACAGCTAAATCCAACGTGAAGGCAAACATGAGGGCACTAGCAATAATCAGTCCAGGCTCATCCAACAACCTGTGAATCCAATAAAACACCCAG
>CAYHWW010000263.1:0-3213 GCA_964360145.1 uncultured Oligoflexia bacterium
GCCTTCGAGGCAGAAGAAAAAGAAAGCGGAATAAGAGGGCGGCCAAGGCTGGGACATCCCCCGCCGCCTCTTCTCCACTGACCAAAAACCACGGCCTATGAGGGAGGCGGCCGCCGCCCATTGCCGTGAGCACATAATGGCGGCCCATAGAGAGGAGACGAGCGCGATGGAGCGTAAGGGGATTGGTGCGTTTTTACGAGTCATCAGAGAGAGGCGAGGAATGAGTGTGGAGCGGCTGTCAAAGCGGATTGGCGTCAGTAGCCTGCGGCTGCGGCAGATTGAAGCGGGCCGCGCGGACCTGCGGCTTGATGAGTGGCTCGGGGTGTGCCGCTGCCTGGGGCTGAACCTGTGGGGAGAAGAGGATGCAGGCTACTGGCGGGGACTTGATGCTGCGATAAAACGGCGGCGGCGCTCTTGAGGGCTAAAACCGCACGTCGGGGGTATCGACACGATGCGCCCTGAAAAAGAGCGGCGTGGTGGCGTGAACCTGATAAAATACGAAGACATGGGCGCGCGAAAGCTGGAACACGCGGTAGAATCCGCAAAATACGACGGGCGGGGGCGGGTGGTTACGCGCAGCTTCGCGAGCGGCCAGACGATCACGTACGCTTACAACGACTTTGACAAGGTCACGCAGATCACGGACAGTAGCGGGCCGACGATCTCGATGACGTATGACGTGATGAACAGGATGCTGACCCGTTCTGTGACAAGCGGTGGCAGCACGCAGACCAGATCTTTTGTGTGGGATGACAGAGATCGCTTGATCCAGCTCACCGAGCCTGGAAATAAAATTACTCGTTACGAATATGACCGCGTTGCGGTTGGCTGCAACGTTGTTGACAAGCCTTCGCGGATTATTGAGTCCGGAAATAAAGTCACAGCCATGGAATACGACAGCCGCTTGCGGCTGACCCGGCTGACGAACCCGAAAGGCGAAGTGACTCGTCGTGAGTACAATTTACGCGGCGACCTCATCGCCATCACGGACGCCGAGAATCATCGCACCCAGATGTTCTGGGACGGAAACGGAAGGCTGATCCGCGAAGAGCGGCCAAGTTCCGCTGGTAGCGGTACTGCTGTTACAGAAATCAGTCGTTACTTCTACGATGGCGCCGATAGGCTCGTAAAGCAGGAGAAGACGTCTACTGCATCAGGCGCTGCGACAGCTACCATCGAGCTCGGATACGACGACTTCGATAGGGTGGTGAGCAAAGTCACGAAGAGGGTTGCAGCCAATGGCGCAGTGACCATTGAGGACAGTAGCAACTACAATTACGCTGCCCAGCTCGATGCCGTATTGAGAACGCAAGCTGTGAACGGCGTTGCGGATCAAGGGTTCACCCATGAGGCGGTGCCTCCGTTTGCGCTCACCTCCTTTAGCCAGCAGGCCGTGCAGGCGGGCAATCCTTGGGGCATCCCAGTGGGCACGTTTAATGTCAGCCGCGACGTGACGGGCGAAATTGGTGGCATCAATTGGAACGGCACTGATCTTTACAGCGCGCAATACGATGCGGCGGCACGGCTCACGCGTGTGCTCTCAAGCTACGCTGGCCAAAACTTGCAGCTCAATATGGGTTTTGACGGATTTGGGCGGAAAACTTCACAGACCTCGAGCACGGGCCTATCCGGCTCTTGGACTTATGATGCGCTCAATCGCGTAACCAACATCAATTGGAGCGGCAATGATGGCGCGGTGGCACAGTCCATCACCGAGGCTCTTGTTTACGATGTGGCCGGAAACATCACGAGCATCACGAGAGACGGCAATGTCTTTACGTTCACGCATGACCTAACGGACCAGCTCACCTCGGTGAACGGCCCTGCTTCGCTGGGCAATCTTGTTGATAACCGTAGCTGGAGCTTCGATGGTGTGGGCAACCGCACGAACGATTCCGTTCTCGGCGCGGGCGCTTCGGTCAACAACGTGATCACGCAGCTCGGCGGTCGTAGTTACCAAAGCGACAATGACGGCTGGAGCAACATCACGCGGATCAGCGGAAACCAAAACAGCATCGGTGACAGCCGGTTCTCCTATAGGGCAGACGGCCAGATAACGGCGTTTACCAAGTCGATTGGCAGCGGTGGTTCACGCGTAGATACAAATGCGACCTACGCCATCGACGCTCTGGGGCGACGTATTGCGAGATCTGTTGCCCGGACCAGTGGCGGCACCGTGAACCAGGCCTACGCCTTCCTTGGCGAAGAGGACAAGGTGCTCCTTGGCCGCAGAGGCGACAACGTCGTGCAGCTCTTCATTGACGGCAAGGGTGTGGATGAGCATCTAGCCCAGATCGACTCTGGCGCGTTGAAAGTCTACGTGACGGACCACCTCGGCAGTACGCTTAACAGCATCGCTGCGGGCACGGCCAAGCAGTACACCCCTTGGGGTGAGCTACTCATCGCGGCGCCGGTCTTGACCAACACGACCGATGCGGTGGTCTATGGGCTGACTGGCTGCACGTACAACCTGGAGTCCTCTACCTATACGTGCGGGCTTCGAGAGCTTGACCCCACGTCCGGCGGTTGGCTGCAGCCCGACATGCTAGGTTTTGGCGCAGGCCAGATGAACCTTCGTGTCTATGCCCACAACTCGCCGCTGCGGTTCGTGGACCCCTTGGGCCTTGCCGACCAGCAGGTGTGCGAAGACCCAGCGATTACGGCAAAGAGAAATAAAGCTCTGCGGGACATATTAATTGGCGGTCTTTTTGTGGCTGGCGGTGTGCTCTCAACTCCATACGTTGGCCCGATAGGAATCTTGCCGATCGTTATTGGTGGTGTCATTGTTGTTAAAGGCGGTTCCGACTTAAGTGATGCGAATGCCGAAGCAGCCAAAAAAGCACTAGAACCGCCCAAACCTCAAGCACAGGATAGTACGGTTCCATAAGGAGCAGGAATGAGCACAGATTGGCTAATCTACTTAGCCGGATTTTTTGCAGTCTTATTGATTTTTAGGAGCCTGATCGTCTGGCGCAAGTATTTCAAAACTAGGAAAGCTACTGGTTCAGGAAGGTTTGAAAAAACCACCTTTGATGTGGCTCTTGTACTGCTGTGCTCGGCGAGTGGACTTGCTTATCTTCTTCTCGAGTATTTGCGAAGTGGCTGATAATGCGCAATTCACCGAGGTCTTCGACGCCCGCAACCCCGAGACGCGCAGCTACGACGGTCGGGGACGCGTCACCCAGAGGAGTTGGAGCAGTGGTAGGAACGTAA
>CAYHWW010000264.1:0-1469 GCA_964360145.1 uncultured Oligoflexia bacterium
AAGTGCGCCTCTTCTCACCCTTCGCGCCACAGACCACGGATGGCGATCTGAAAGAAAACCTCAATGAGCACTACCGTCAGCTCATTGAATATTTCGTGCGCGAGAGCAATGGAAGGGCCGCGCCCCACATGCTGATTTTCATCATCGGCCAGGGAATCCCCCAGGGTTACACCCATGGCGTACCCACGGCCTACTCGGAATACTTCGGCGCCACCTCCGAAGAACGGCGCCAGGGCTCTTGGCTCACCATCCGCGACTTTTACCTCTCACTCATTGATGACGTGGTGGAGACCCCCATGCATGTGGACATGGACCCGCCGTCCCGGGCGGTTGCCAGCTTCGTGGTTGATTTTCTCACCCGCCGTGGCTCAATGGGGAGATGAAATATCTCCTGAGCGCCGCTCTCCTTGCCCTTGCTTCTTGCGCCACGGCCCCCACGGACCCTTACCTCTGGCTTGAAGACGTGGAAGGCCCCCAGGCGCTGCAGTGGGTGAAGGAGCGCAACGAGGAGTCCTTGGCGGTGCTCAACAAAGACCCCCAGTACGCGACCGTTGAAAAAGAAGTGAGAAAAATCCTGCTCGCGAAGGATCGCCTGCCCACGGGCGGTCTCCTCCGAGGTCAGGTCTACAACTTCTGGCAGGATGAGAAAAACGTCCGCGGCCTCTGGCGGCGCACGCCGCTCTCGGAATACGGAAAAGCCAAGCCCCGCTGGGATGTGCTCATGGACTTCGACGCCCTGGCGAAAAAAGAAAAAGAGAACTGGGTGTGGAAAGGCACCGCCTGCCTGCCGCCCCAATACACCCACTGCCTCGTGAACCTCTCCCGGGGCGGCAAAGACGCCAAGGTCCTTCGGGAATGGGATCTCAAGACGCGAACCTTCGTGGAGAACGGTTTCAACGTGCCGGAAGCCAAAACCAGGGACAGCTGGGTGGATGAGAATCACCTCCTCATCGGCACGGACTGGGGGCCAGGCTCCCTAACCAAGTCGGGTTACCCGCGGATCTTGAAATATTGGACCAAGGGGACACCGCTCACCGCGGCGCAAACCGTGTTGGAAATCTCCGTTGACGACATGAGCGTCGGTGCCAGCTACTATCGCCACAGCGACCAAGTACGCACGGTCATCTCCCGGGCTATCAGCTTCTACGAAGCGGAGCACTTCCTCTTCAACCCGGCCAATGGCGTAAAAACCAAGTTTGAAATCCCACGGGACGCCGAGCTCAGTGAGTATTTCCAGGGGCGCTTCCTCCTCACCCTGCGCACGCCCTGGAATGTGAGCGGCGCCTCCTTCCCCGCGGGCGCGCTGGTCTCCATTAAAGAAGAGGAGCTGGCGGATCCCCATCCCCAACTCGTCTTTGCCCCCAATGAACAGCGATTCCTCAGCGGAACCGCGACCTCAAAGAGCGCCGTCATCCTGGGCGTCATCGACAATATCCGCACCCGCGCCTTCCTCGCCCGGCCCTCGGTCC
>CAYHWW010000264.1:1569-3126 GCA_964360145.1 uncultured Oligoflexia bacterium
CTGGGCGTCATCGACAATATCCGCACCCGCGCCTTCCTCGCCCGGCCCTCGGTCCACGACACGTCGGGCGGCGCGCCGTGGACCCTCACGCCCTTCAAACTCCCCGGCGACAATGGCGATGGGGGCATCACTTCTTCCACGCCGGAATCCGATGAAGTCCTCGTGCAATATTGGGACTTCCTCACGCCCACCGCCGTTTACCATTCGGACTTGAGTCAGCTGAAACGCACGCTGAGAAAACTGCGGGGGTCACCGCTCCGCTTTGACGCCCGGGGCATGAGCGCCACTCAGCATTTCACGACCAGTAAAGATGGGACGAAGATCCCGTACTTCCTCATCATGGGAAAAAATGCGAAAAAAAATGGCGCCGCGCCCACCATCCTCTATGGCTACGGCGGCTTTGAACATGCGCTGACGCCCTACTATCCCGCGATTCCCGGCAAGGTGTGGCTGGAGCGAGGCGGAGCCTACGTCATCGCCAACATCCGGGGCGGCGGCGAGTACGGACCACGCTGGCACCAGGCGGCCCTGCGGGAAAACCGCCAGCGGGCCTTCGACGACTTCGCCGCGGTGGCGGAAGACCTGGTCAAGACAGGCGTCACCTCACCCCAGCACTTAGGCATCATGGGCGGCAGCAACGGCGGCCTCCTCTGCGGCGTCACCCTCACTCAACATCCGGAGTTGATGGGGGCGGCCGTGTGCCAAGTGCCCCTCCTCGACATGCTGCGCTTCCATAAGCTGCTTGCCGGAGCGAGCTGGATGGAGGAATACGGCGATCCCGATAAAAGCGGTGATCACGAATACATCGCCCGCTACTCCCCGTACCAAAACCTCAAGGGCGATGCCCAGTACCCCCGCCCCTTCCTGCTGACTTCCACCAAGGATGATCGTGTTCACCCCGGCCATGCCCGCAAGTTCGTGGCCCGCATGCGTGCCCAGGGACACCCCGTGCTCTATTTTGAAAACACCGAAGGGGGCCACGCCGGGGCCGCCAACCTTGAACAGCAGGTCAAGATGAAGTCTTATGAATACACATACTTACTGAGGGCCCTGGGCGTCGCGGGGGCAAAGCCCTAAAATAATCGTACTTATTTAGTCAAGTTTTATGTTACTCTTTCCGAGTAGGCCCTTGGGAGAGTCATGAAACGCGAAGATCTCAACCAACTTGCAGACATCAACCCGGACGCTCAGGAGGCTTCCGCCGAGGAGCTATTCCTCGAAAATCTCGCCTCCGTCCACACCATCGCTGCGGGCATGCTGGAGAGCGCACTGAAGAACCTCAAGCTGGAAGTGGACGCCGACATCACGGTGCTCTCTCGTTTGGAAAAATCCGCCAATGCCATGCGCAAAATCGAGGCGATGATCGTGAAGCGCAAATGCGCTGGTGGGCGCCGCCGCGACGATAGCGAAGCTGCCTGATCCGGGGCGCTGCGTGTTTGTAGGTTCACAGATGCCCACCGCCAAGGGCGAAGGGCTGAACGTGGTCATAGTGTAAAAACTGTGTCGCGCCGCAGTCTTTGAATGTGCAGCGGCCCTTATCGCGGAGCCAAACCGTGC
>CAYHWW010000265.1:0-3116 GCA_964360145.1 uncultured Oligoflexia bacterium
CCAAAGCGCACTCCTGTGCGCTGCGTGGAGGCCACGACGACGACAACGAAGCTCCACGGGAAAAGACCGAGCCTACCCTTGGGCTATGATTTCGTTTGTGATACGCGCCAATGCGCCCCTAATGCGAGCCTCACAAGCCAGAAAACCGCTATGTTTCTCCCGCGTCCCCTCATCCATGTAACGGGCCCGATTGAGCTCCACCTGGATGGAATGGCGGTTCACCGCCGGACGTCCGTACTGCTCCGTCATGCGCCCCCCCTTGTAGGGCCAGTTGTAGGCCACGGTAAATCCTTCCGCTTCATAAGCGGCGATGACTAAATCCTTGAAGCCAGGGGCGCAACTCTTACCCTCGCAGTCGCTCACCACGATGTCGGGGCGGCGCTGGCCCGCGTCTTTGTGGGCACCGACGGACCCCACCGCAGGCATGCTGTGAGCGTCGATGTGATAACGAGGAAGCCCGTGGGCGGTGATCAGACGAGTCTCGGCGTCCCGCACCAGGGCATGGAAGGGTTCGTAATAACCTCGTACCAGGGCATCATGGGTGGCGCGGTCCATGGGCTTCGGCAGCAAGGGCATACCCTTGGTGGTGCGCACCCAATGGAAACCGCTGGTGAATTTCGCGGGGCCTGAACCCGGCGCCGGGGCGCCTTCCACCTGGGTGCTGTCAATGTCCGCGGGCATGCGATTCAGATCCACGGCGTAACGATGGAAATCCGCCATGACGAACTCGCACTTCAGCGCTTTCACGGCGGGGCGGTACAGCTCATGGACGAAACGATCCACATCCGTGAGGAGCGTGAGCGGATCCAGCCCCTGGAGCCAAGTGGCTTCGGGGGGGATGGCTTCACCGCTATGGGGCACCGTGACGAGGAGCATCAGGACACTGAGCCTACTCCAGCCGCTCCCAGGGCACTACCCTAACCCGCATATCTCACCAGCTTTCGTAGCGAGCAGGCCGAGCAGCAAGCTGGTGGGGCGCGTCGCCTCCGCATCCTGCTACGGCGCAGCCCCCCGGGCTGTCCGAGTCTCGGCTCCTGCCTCGACTTCTCGGGGTCGAGGCTGCGAGGCATACCCTCTGCGGTATGTTGAGCACCCGGAGACCCCGAGAACGCCCCAAGCGAAGCGTCCAGCGCCGCTGATCGGCCTGCGTAGCAGAAAGCTGGTGAGATATGCGGGTTAACCCACGAAATACTGAGTTGCGCAGACCCCTTAGTCATTAGAACATCACTTACCCCATGCAACACCAACGCGCGCTCATTGCCTCATTGATCATCCTTGCCCTCGCCGCCTCAAGCTGCGCGAGCCCAGTGACCACCGCCCGCCAGGCCCTGGAACCCACCGTCATCCCCGCGGTGCCCGGCAGCGAGATACCGGCCATCACCCGGCAGCTCCGTGAGCAATACGAGGCCGCCGGCGAGAAATTCGCCGTTTCCGCCCAGGGCAAGGCCACCACGGCGGCGGCAATGGCCATTGCCCGCAAGGGCGGCAACCTCATCGACGCCACCATCGCCGCATCCTTTGCCGTTTCCGTGGAGCGCCCCCACTCCACGGGCATCGGCGGCGGCGGCTTCATGGTGTTCCGCGACGGTAAATCGAAAAAAGTCTATGCTGTGGATTTTCGAGAACGGGCGCCAAAAGCTGCCAGCCGAGATATGTACGTCACAGCCGAAGGCAAGGTGGCGCCGCGGGTCTCCCTCGATGGTGCGCTTGCGGCGGCAACCCCTGGCCTCGTCGCGGGCCTCTTCGAAATTCATAGGCGCTTCGGCAAACTCCCGTGGCGCCTGCTTTTGGAGCCCGCCATCGCTCTCGCGGAAAAAGGCATCCCTGTTTACCCACGGCTGGCGGAGGTGATCGCCGCTCGCAAAGAGGTTCTGGCGCGCTTCCCCGCAAGCCGCGCTGTATTTTTCAAAGCAGATGGGACACCGCTCGCGACAGGGGAAACACTGATCCAAAAGGACTTGGCGGAAACACTGAAGCGCATCGCCCGTGACGGCAGGGCGGGGTTCTATAAAGGTCCCGTGGCCTCAGCCATCGCCCATGAAATGGGAGAACGCGGCGGCCTCATCACCACCGACGATCTCGCTGCGTACAAAGTGCGCTGGCTGGAGCCCCTGGTGGGCACCTACAAAAACTTCACTCTCTTCGCCATGCCGCCACCGAGCTCCGGCGGGGTCCATGTGTTGCAGATCCTCAACATGCTGGAACACGACCATCTGCGGGATAACGGCTTTATGAGCGCACGCAACGCCCACCTCACGGCGAGCGCGATGCAACAGGCCTTCGCTGACCGTGCGGAATACTTGGGCGATCCTGACTTCGTCAAAGTGCCCACCGCCGAGCTCATTTCCAAATCCTACGCTAAAAGGGTGCGAAAACTCTTCACCGACAAAGCCCGCCGCCCCGATGAAGTGGCCCCCGGCAATATCACAAGCCTCGACGAGCACACGGAAACCACCCATATCTCGCTGATCAACGACAAGGGCGACATGGTGGCCACCTCTCAAACCATCAATGGGTGGTTCGGCTCAGCCCTGGTGGTGCCGGGCACCGGCGTTCTGCTCAACAACGAGATGGACGATTTCTCTGCTCTACCTGGCGTACCCAACCTCTTCGGCGCCGTGGGCAAAGAGGCCAATGCCATCGCACCGCTGAAAACACCGCTCTCCAGCATGTCCCCCACCCTGGTTTTGAATGAAGAGCTGAAACCCCTCTTGTCCGTGGGGGCACCGGGGGGCACCCGCATCATCAGCTGTGTTGCCAACGTCTTACTCAACTACTTGGAATATGAGACCTCTCTCTTTGATGCCATCACCCGCCCCCGGCTGCATCACCAGTGGCGGCCGGATGTATTATCCGTGGACCCGCCGGGTTTCCGCCGGGACGTGGCCGCACACCTCCAGAGCATCGGCTACAACATCGAAATAGAACCCATCCCCTGCCGGGTCATGGGCGCAGCCCAGGAGGGCAAGCATGTCCATGGGGTCTCCGACCCCCGGGACTTCGGCGCCGCCGACGCCTTTTAGTAGGCTCGGTCTTTTGCCGCCTGGCTTCGTTGCTCCTTCTCGTGGCTCCACGCGACAGGCAGTAGCCTGTCTTGGTCGCTCACTCGTCGTCGC
>CAYHWW010000266.1:0-2997 GCA_964360145.1 uncultured Oligoflexia bacterium
AGCCCGACGGCGGCAATAACCATATGATTTCACTGCATTTCAATGATTGCCAATTATTAACTAATTTGTTAATAATTATTGAATGGCACGAGACAGCAAACCCTCCAATCCCTTTCAGTTCGGTAACCCTGTTGCAGGGGATTACTATCTCCCTCGTGTCGGGCTCTCCAAAACCGTTGGTCATTTCCTTGAAAGCCGCATTCACGTCGTTCTGATCGGCCCACGTCGTTTTGGCAAAACCTCATTCTGTCTCAATCTTCTCCAGGAATTGGAGTGCAGCGGCAAAACGGCGCTCTATGTAGATATTTTCAACGTGACGTCCCATCGAGACTTCCTTCTTCAGTGGTTGAGGGCGCTGAAAACAAAACAAAGCTTTGGCCTCAAATTAAAAAAATGGATCCAGACAGTGCCTAAGCTGAAGCCCAAATTCACTTGGACGGCCAACCCCCAAACCGGGGAGCTCGAAGTGGGCCTGTCCACCGAAGGCTCTCGTGATGAAGATCCCAAAGAAACCATCCAAGACCTCTTGGGCGCCGTTCAAAAACTCGGGAAAGACGTCATTGTTTGCATCGATGAATTTCAAAAAGTGGCCGAACTTGAAGACAAAGGGTGGTTAGAAGCCACGTTGCGTACCCAGATGCAGCAAACAAAAAATGTTGCTTTCTTATTTACGGGCTCCAAGAAAAGCATTATCAGCGACATGCTTAATAACTCCAATCGCCCGTTTTATCGCTCATGCCAACCCATTGAATTTCCAGCCTTCGGCGATGAGTTCAGTGAATGGATTGAAAAGCGATTTAAAAAAGTGGGAATTTCCTGCCAGCGCGAAGCCATTGGGGAGTTGCGCAAACAACTGCAGGAAACGCCCAACTATGTGCAGATGGCTTGCTTTCACTTAGTGGCTCAAGGCTATACCCATATCGATGCCCGTGCCGTAACCGAGGTCCTGCGCACCATTGTCCGACAGAATGCCTATGCCTATCAAACGCTGCTGAATACGCTCACAGGTATTCAGCAGAGAGCACTGCGCTTGTGCGCAAACAACTCCGAACAAGTTTTTTCCAGCGGACTGCTGGAAAAGTACGAAATTCCCAGTGCCCCCACGCTGCATAGCGCCATCAAGGCACTGAAAGATAAACAGATTCTCGATGAGGGTACGGCAAAAGGCCATGTTTTTTTCGATGACCCACTGTTTGCGATTTGGCTACGTGCTGAATTCTCACTCTAGCCGTAGAGCTCCCCGTACTTTTTATCTAGGTAGTGGGTGAAATGCTGTGCATCGAGTTTTGAGCCCGTGGCCTGATAGCAAAGCTCCGGCGCTTTGTAACGCATACCGTGGCGATGGATCTTCTCTTGAAGCCAGCGGCGTAACTCCAACATCTGCCCCTGGGCGATCTTGCCATCGAGACCTGGAATATCTTTTTCCGCCGTGGCGAAAAACTGCGCCGCATACAGGTTCCCAAGCGCATACGTGGGAAAATAACCAAAGGCCCCCATGGCCCAATGAGTATCTTGAAGTACGCCCTCAGCATCGTTCTTGGGGCGAATGCCCAGATACTCTTCCATCTTGGCGCTCCAGAGCCGCGGAAGATCACTGACGGTGATGCTCCCGTCAAAGAGCCCCAGCTCCAGCTCAAAACGCAACATGATGTGGAGATTGTAGGTCACTTCGTCCGCTTCCACGCGGATGAGGCTGGGCTCCACCGTGTTGATGGAGAAGTGAAAATCGCCGACGCTCATTCCAGAGAGCGCTTCCGGAAAAGTTTTTTGTAACATGGGGTACCAGTGGTTCCAGAAGGGGCGGGAGCGACCCACGATGTTTTCCCAGAGCCGTGACTGGGATTCATGGATGCCACTGGAGACCGCGTCCGCCATGGGAGTGAACGCATGACGGGGGTCGTAACCCTGCTCATACAAACCGTGGCCAGCCTCATGCATGATGCCAAAGAGCGCGCTACCGATGAGGTCTTCCTGAAAACGCGTGGTGATGCGCACATCCTGGGGGTTGAAGGAGGTGCAGAAAGGATGGACGGAAGTGTCTAAGCGCCCGGCCTGGAAATCAAAGCCCATGGCCTCGGCCACCTTGACGCCGAACTCCCGCTGACGAGCCTCCGGGTAACGGCCCTTCAAGCTCTTGGGCTTGCGCGGACTTTTGCCGATGCGAGCCACGAGTTGCACTAAGTGTTTTTTGAGATCACTGAATACGGGCCTGACATCCGCGACGATGGTGCCCGCCTCGTAGTCGTCTAAGGCCACATTATAGACGTCCTCACCCCGGGCCGTGGCGGGCAAGGCGCCAATGAGGAGGCAAGCCTTCTTGCGAAGATCGATATTCTTTTGCAGCCAGGGGGCAAAGGCCGCGAAATCAGCGTTCTTTCGTGCCTCAACCCAAGCGTGATGGGCCTTGGCTTCCGTGGAGGTCAGCTCTTCGACTAAATCCCGGGAGAGGCGCTTGCTCTTGTCATGGGAGCGCTTGGTCTCCCGCACATTGGTCTGCTGCTCCTCGCTGAGTCCTTGTGGCGCCGAGGAAAGCTCTTCCAGCCACTGGCCCATGGCACTTGAAGTGCTCTTTTCATGAATGAGACCAGAGATAAGCCCCATTTGGTTCGCACGCATTTCCTGGCCCCGGGGCGGCATCTGGGTTTCCATATCCCAGTGCAAAAGAGCCTGGGCGGAGTTCAGCATACGGATCTCTTTCAGTTCTTTTTCAAAGCGCTCATAGGTTCTATTGGCCATGACGGTAAGAATGCCAGCAGCCCCACCCTCTGTCACGGCGTTAGACAGCTGTTGGGTAAGCCCCCCTGTGTCAGAAGCGACATACCCCTTAAATATCAATTACTTAGATTTATAATCACTGGCACTGACCTTGCTCTATCTAGGCGTATGAAACGCGCTACCACACAGAACCTGATCAGCCTCTTGGCCGCCACGGCCCTGATCTTTGTTTGCGCGTTAGTTACCCCCCCCAAAGCCCTGGCCGATGCCCCCCCATCTGCC
>CAYHWW010000267.1:0-2978 GCA_964360145.1 uncultured Oligoflexia bacterium
CTTCCGCGCACTGTCCAGCAGCGCCGCAGATCGATGCGCGAACATCCTTCACTGTGCCGTGGCGCACGACCACGTGCTGGGGCGGGTTTTCGCAGCCCGTGATGAAGGCGAGAACGGGAAAAATGAAAAGAAGCGAATAGGCATGGGAGCGAGCGTGGATATTCATTGCAAGCCCGCCGGACTGAGCACGGCCTGAGCTTCGGTTTCACTTTCTTTTTCCGTCGCGAAAGCGTTGGGCCGTTTTTTTCCTGTTCTGACGACTACGCTCAGCAGTGGAATGGATTGACCATCGGTTTCGTCTTCCTTGAATCTGAACAGAAGATCCACGGAAACCCACTCCATGGGCATGGCATGGTCATAACGTGAGGGGTGTATATCAGGGTCGAAGGCCCTGACTGCACCATCCAGAACCCTAAAGAGGGAGCCCGAATTTTCTGTCCTGTAATGACGGAAGAGCTCCGCATCAAGTCTAGGCTTTCTGGCCATGATGGCCTTTTGAAGCTCGGAGGATATTTGCCCCTCCACAGAGGCGAAGGCCCAGCTTTGGCCTTGAGGGTCGCTGTCCTCGCCGTCGAGAATGGCTTGGACGTGATTGATCCATCTTCTGTGCGTGAAATTCAAATTGGGGATCCAGCGCAGGAATGTTGAGTCTAACTCCATGATCGCTGCACCCATCGTGGTGGCCATTATGAGCGCTGGATAATACTCTGGTCCGATATCCATATTCATCCAGTCTTCCCAGGTTCTATTCGCTAACGCGTAGAGCAGGACCGCCGTATTAACGTAGATGTATGCCTTGGGGCCCTTCAACCCAATCCCTTGAGCATGATTGATGCTTTGATTCAAAAACTGCCTGATGTCTGAAGCACCCTCGATCTCGATGGCCATGCTTTTGATCTCTTCAGAGTTCGTGAGCTGGATGCCGCGAATTCTTTCCGCCACCTTGCGCTTTGTCCGTTTTGAGGAGTTTTCATCGGCGTACTTCACGGGGGTGATACTGGGGTTGGCGGCTGCCTGGCCCAACCGACGAATACTGAAGGCTCTGAGATCATGAATGGCGGGATCCGTGCCGAGCTGACTGAGGGGCTGGTATAGATCAGACACGCCCATCAGATATGCGGCGCAGATGGCGCTTTGACGGAGAGGGAACTTGGGGAGCGCGTGCGCGGACGATGCGCCCACGAGGGCGTGGATGAAGAGAATCGCAGCTATAAAAGCTCTCTTTGAGTGGGGCATGGCACCCACTATCGCGTCGAGCCATAAATGTAAATCGTTGATATTTACATCGCGGAAATCACAGCCCCAGGAAAGCCCGCCGGGAGGGCTCGCCCTCGTCTTGCTCCTCCGCTTCAGCGGCAGCATCCACCCTGGTGGGGACAGCGGTGGCGCCGAGGTATGTGGCGCAGGTTGCGGGGTCCGCAGCGCCTGGCACCGTGGCCAACGCCCCTTCGAAGCCGCCAGTGCGCAGCAGCTCCGCGATGCGGGCGTCGGGCTCGACGTCGAGGCGGCGGCAGCCCTCAGCGTAACCGGCGGCCATGCGACGGAGCAGGTCTTTTTGCAAGACATGGCCGCGCCTGCGGTCTTTGGCGTAGATCGCTAAACCTGCTGCCAGCATGGCAGTGGCGGCGTACCCACCCCACTGAAGGTGACGGCCCAGCAGCATGGCAAGCCAGGTGTCTGTAATGGATTCACGGCCTTCGGCCCATTGGCCGGTGAGGAAAAGCCACTGGCCCACGTTAGTGATCAAGGCAAGATGGTTTTTGCGTATCGCTTGGAGCGAAGCACGGTATTCATGCTCCTCCGCCGAGTCCACATAAAATCCATCGGGGTCCATTGCCGCAGTGAGTTTAAACACGCGACTCTCAGCCTTATCGATTTCTGCCATTTCCGGGGACAGCATCACCCTGTGTTGCAACTCATCCTGTGCCCATCCCGGTGCTTTGGCGATGGCTTGTTCCCATGCCGTGCGGCACGAACCGGCGCAGTCGGAACTGGGGTGAGCAGTCCAGATCAGTGTGTCGTCCCAAGAGCGATGATCACCAAAGGGATCGGCAAGGCTTGACTGCACTACTGCGGCGCCGAAAGACGCCGCGGCCCCTGCAAAAACCGCGGCGAGCCCCCATCTCACGCCCCTGCGACGCAGGCGGCTCAGAATGCCATCACCCTCAATAGCCGCGGAGCGGGACACGATCTCTCTTTCAGTGTTTGCAGCGGTGAGAACCTGTTCTGCCCGGGTGTCGAGAGCAGCGCCGTCGGTGACAGAACCTTCGGGCAATACCGGCGTGCGAAAGGGGCCGAGGTCCCGCACGCTGCCCGTCGGGGTGGCGCCCAGATGGCGGATGCGATCGGGGTGATGAAGCAGCACAGCCAATGACTCGCCCAAGACGGTGTAGAACATGCGGGTGCGGGAGGCGTCGATGGCCGTACCATTGCTGCCAAGGCGCAGAAAACTATCAATGCCAGGGAGCCTGCGCGCGAGGGCCGCTACCGCCTCATCACCCTCCGTAGGAAGACCATGAAATAGATCCATCCGCACAAATTGTTCTACCGCATAGCGGTTACTCTCGTCTTCTTCACGCAGGGCCGCCTGCTTTCGCTCTAGGCGGTTCTGGGCGTCTGTGGCCCGCTGCTGCTTCTCCAGCGCCCATTGGGCTCTTTGAGTGGCCCGCGCCTCGTCAACCTGGAAGCGCTCAAGGTCGGCGGCACCGCGGACGCGCCCGCCGCCGTTGCCACCGCCCGCTTGGGCAAGCACAGGGGCCAGCATGAGGTTGAACGCCAAAAAGGCGCACAGAACGCGTGCTAGAACAGGGGGGTGGGCCATGGGGGCCTCATATCGTAAATTTTTAATATTTACAATCTGAGTTCCATGTGTGCTGCGATTGCGCTATTTGCTGCTGGCAGCCCATGCCGCGTGGGACTGCGGGCGTCTGCTTAATCGGGGTTATTCCACGCTTGAATAAAGAAGTACGCACTTACGA
>CAYHWW010000268.1:0-2963 GCA_964360145.1 uncultured Oligoflexia bacterium
GCAAGCTGGCCGTCCCGCAGAACCACCACGCGGTTGCACACACGCTTGATCTCATCCATGCGGTGGGACACGTAGATCACGATCTTGCCCCGCGCCCGCAGGCCATCGATGAGCTTGAAGAGCTGCTGGGCCTCTACTTCGGTGAGGGCGGAGGTGGGCTCATCCATGATGTACACTGCGGCATCCCGGCGCAAGGCGCGGGCAATCTCAACTAATTGGGCGGAACCCGTGGCGAGCTCACCAACTTTCGCCGCGGCATCGATGGAGAACCCGAGGCCTTTCAAAAAGCGGCTGGCCTCATCAAAGAGCCAACTCCAGGGGATGTTGGCCGCACGCACGCCCTTCAGCTCATCGAGCAGGATGTTCTCAGCCACGGTGAGCTCGGGGAAGAGCCCCAGCTCTTGGTGGATCATGGCGATGCCAGCATCCTTGGCTTGGGCCGCATTCTGAAAACAGAGCGCTGAGCCGCCCAAGCGCACTTCTCCGCCGTATTCCCCCAGGGGGTAAATGCCCGCCAGCACCCGCATGAGAGTGGATTTGCCAGCGCCATTTTCGCCCATGAGGGCCACCACGTCGCCCGGTTCCGCGCGGAAGCTCACCCCGGTGAGCACGCGATGCTCGCCGAAGCTCTTCTCTACGTTCACAAACTCCAGAGCCCCGGTGGTTGCGGTCACTGCGACAGTCTCAGTTAGAGCCGTACACTGCTTTGCGAGTATGGAAGCCCGAGTCGATGATGACCTTTTGCAGGCTGTCTTTGCTCACCGCGAACACCGGTGTGTTGGTGGTGGGCACCGTGCCCCAGCCGTTGTTCACGGAGGTGTTGGATGCGGGCTTGGTGCTGGTTGCCAGCGCCCAGGCCGCTTCCGCCGCGGAGCGAGCCATGTCCTGGATGGAGATCAGCACTTCGAATTGTTGTTTACCCGAGACAATGTCGCGGATGGCGGTGAGGTCGGCGTCGGCACCTGCCACGAAGACTTTGCCCGAGAGCTTTTGCTCCACGATGGCTTGAATGGCCCCATGGGCCATGCCGGAGTTGTTGGCGATGACCACTTGGATGTCGTTCTTGTGCTTGGTCAATGCGTTCTCCATGGTGGCCATGGCGAGATTGGGTGACCAGCCATGGTGGTACTGCTTCACGAGGATCTTCATGCCAGGGTGTTTGGCCAAGACGTTGAGAACGCCACGGGTGCGGGCTTCCGCGACGCTGTGGCCCGCTTGGCCCATGAGGAGCACCACGTTGCCCTTGCCGCCCGCGGCCTTCACGGCTGCTTCCGCTTGCAGGGCGCCTACTTTTTCAGAGTCTTCGGTGATGTAGAAATCAATGGGGGCGTTCTTGATGAGGCGGTCGTAGTCGACCACCGCAACACCATCTTCTTTGGCTTGTTTCACGAGGCCGGCGGCGGTGTCACCATTGACGGGTTGAATGACCAGTACCTTTACGCCCTGGGAGAGCAGGTTATCCACCATGGCAGCCTGGGTTTGCTCGTTGTTGTTGCAGCTGGCGAAGACGACCTCGCCGCCGAGCTTTTCGATGGTCTGGGTGAAGACCGCTTTGTCTCGCTGATACCGCTCTTCTTGCATGGTGGAGAGGATGAAGCCCACCTTGGTTTTGGCCTGGGCCCCGGTGGTTGCTAAGAGCGCGAGAATCAAAGAGAAAATAAAAATAACGTGGCGCATAAATCCCCTCATGCTGCTGTGATTCCGGGGACCGTAATGCGCTTTGGCGCGGGGGTCAATGGGGGAGAATTGTTGACTGTAGTTATCAACAATGTTATGACCTTCGACTTACGCGGATACCCCCCCATGACGTCGCTCCTTCAACGCCTCTCTATTGCTGTCATCCTTGTCTTAGGGCAGTTCTCCATCGCCCTGGCAGCATTGGACCCTTGTCCAGCGGCCCTCATTCCCATTGCAGTCACGGACCGGCAGCGGTCCTATCCTCCAGAAAGGGCGGTGGACGCATTCGTTGGCGCATTGGGCATCGATTACTCCAATGAGCGGCTGCTTCCGGGTTTTCGGGAGGCTTACATTACCCCCGTGGCTGCGGAGAGTTTGCGCTACCTCAATCAGCCAGCTCCCGACCTGGGGTTCTTGCTGCGCATTGATTATGAAGGACGGCGAGTGCCCTTGATGCTCATTGCCGGATTCAGTAGCGAGCCCCCCAAGGCTCGATCGGGGACTGTCATCAATCTCATACACGGGTTCCCCTCGGGCCATCCGTTCCACGTACTTCTTGCTTCAGTTATCCGCCCTGGCGGCATTGCTGCCCTCGGCCTGCCCTTGAGTTCGCTTCGGGAGCCCTCAGATGGGCGCATCCAGATGCGATTCGACTCAAACTGGTGCCTGGCCTGGGAGACCGCCCCCGGGAAACAGTGCCCCGTGACCGGCGACATATTCGTCATGCCCTCGGTGTTCGCGCCAGGCAGTGTGTATTCCAGAAACTTGCTCCAACAGGTCATCCCCCGCGTCAAGCCCACGGACCGAGTGTTGGTACTGGGCACGGGCAGTGGCATCGATGTCCTGCGCTTACTCACTGACGGAGGCGTGCAGCGGCCCATCGATGCCGTGGACATCAATCCCATCGCTGTAGCAAACACTAAACTCAATGCGGATTATTGGGGTCTGGGCCCCATGGTCAATGCTGGGGTCTCAGACGGTTTCGCCCAGGTGCGGGGTCGGTATGACATCATTGTTTTTGATGCTCCCTTGGCTACGCCACTACTCACCGATGTTCCGGGCCTCTTCGAAGAAGTAAATACCAGGATTAATCTGCATGATTTCGAAGGCCGATTACTTTCCCGTCTCCTTGCGGACCTGCCGACCCATCTGGCCCCCGGTGGGAGATTCTACCTCATGAGTGGCGATGATATTTCTGGGTTCATCGCCACGGGCCCTCAGGAGCTCCAGGACAATGTGATTTCGACCTTCCAGGAAGCGATGCCTGGCCGCAGCTTCCAGTTCGG
>CAYHWW010000269.1:0-2908 GCA_964360145.1 uncultured Oligoflexia bacterium
CATTTCCACGCCCTACTGGGTGAGCTACCCCGAGATGGTGAAGATCGCCGGCGGTATTCCGGTTATCGTGGAGACCAGCGTGGCCACGGGGTGCAAGATGACGCCACAACAGCTGAAGGGTGCCCTGACACCGCGCACGCGGGCTGTGATTTTAAACAGCCCCTCCAACCCCGCCGGCGTGGTGTACAGCAGAGAAGAGTTTGCCGCCCTGGCTCAGGTGCTCGAGGGCACACGGGTGCTCGTGCTCTCTGACGAAATCTACGAAAAGATCATCTTCGACGGCAAATTCTGCTCCTTTGGCACCGTTTCCAGTGACGCCTTTTCACGGACCATCACGGTCAACGGGTTCTCCAAGGCCTACTCCATGACGGGCTGGCGCCTGGGCTACGCGGCGGGCCCCAAAGCCATCATGGACGCCATGGCGGTGCTGCAAGGGCAGAGCACTTCGGGGGCCAGCTCCATTGTGCAGTATGCGGCTCTAGCTGCCCTGGAGCTCACGGACAGTGATTTGAAGCCCATGGCGGAAGCCTTCCGTCGCAGGCGTGACCGTATGGCGGAAATATTTTCCGCCTGCCCGCACCTGTCGTTTCTTTCCCCTGCCGGGGCCTTCTATCTTTTCCTAAACGTTGAGAGGGTTTTGGGGGCGCAGTACAATCATGATGAGATCATCGCCACCAGTGATGACCTCGCGCTTCTCCTGCTCAATGCCTATCACGTCAGCACTGTGGCCGGTGCGGGCTTCGGAACCCCAGGGTTCCTGCGCCTGAGCTTCGCCTGCGCGGATGCCGACGTGGAAGAGGGGAGCAGGCGAATCGTCGAAGCTGTGAATCGATTGGCGGGGCGGGGTTAATTCCCTGGCTCCGCAGGGAGCAGACCTTGGCCAAGGATGGAAGAAGCAATAGAGTGGTAGTCGCGGCGCTTCTCTTTGCCTCGGTTTTTTCTAGTTGCGGCGGCTATGACTCCCTCGATGAAGAGACAGGGCGCCAGGCCATCATGGATCAGGCCAACCTCTTCCTCAATTCCGGCATGTGCGACCAGGCCATCGATATCTTGCGGCCGTTGTATCAATCGAAGTACGTCGACAATCAGGTGCGCATGACCCTGGCTTCGGCCCATGCGTGCAAGGCCGAGTTCAGTTTCCCTTCGGTGCTCGATGCCATGAAAACCCCTGGCTCGGACATCTACTCCACCTTGTCCAAGGCGCTGTATGTCACGAGCATTGCCACGGCTTACATCAATTATCCGTTGGCGATACAGTTGGTCAGGGAAACATCCTCGCAGAACAGCTCTTTATCCGCGGGCTACCGTCCCGCCGATGCCAACTTCTATATGATTTTACTGCAGATGGGTCACCTCACCACGGTCATGAACGAGCTCGGCATCACGGTGCGGAGCACGGGCAAGAAGACCCGGACCATCACTTCGCAGAGCCGCAGCACCACACATAAATGCAAAGCCCAAGTGGCCTTCGCCACCATGGCGGACTGCTTGACTGCCCTTGGCAGCAGCGCCAGCGTGATCGCCACCTTCAAGGACGCCGTCACGGCGATTTGCACCGGCAGCACATGCTCCAATCTCAGCTACGAGACTTGCCTCAGCGATCCTGTCACTGAAGGCTACGGGGAGCTCATTCTGCTTGCCATCGATGCCCTATGGCTCATGTGACCCGTGCCCCGCTCATCGCCATCCTTCTCCTGGGCGCGGCATCCCCCGCCCAGGGGCGCCAGGAGTTCATTGAGTTCTACCGCGGCGTGCGGGCCATGGGCATGGGCAACGCATTCACCGCCCTCTCTGACGATGCGGATGCCGTGTTTTACAATCCCGCGGGCATTGGTTTGAATAGCGGCGTGCAGCTGCGTCCGATCAACCCCAAGGTGGAAATCAGCACGGACAGCATCAAGCTTACCAAGGATCTGAGCAAAGCCAGCAGCAGTGGCCTCAATGCTGACACCATGAAATCTCTTTTTGGCAAGAACGTTTATGGCAGCGGAATGATCTACCCCTCGGTCTTGTTCCCCAATGTCACTCTTGGCTACTACGCAGGTTTCAGCGCCCACGCCGTGGTGAACAACCAGGCGCTCCCCGCCATCAACTTGAACTACTACCAGGACCAAGGGTTAGTGGGGGGCAATGGCTTCGACGTCAAAGCCGGTAAGTTCCACCACTTCCGCTTCGGTTACACAGTGAAGGCCCTGACCCGCAAGGGCGTGAACCGGGTGATACCCATCACAGCCCTCGCCGCGGGCGGTAATGTCACCAAATCCCTGGTTTCCGCGTCAGCCTTCGGCGTGGGCGTGACCCCTGGCTTGCAGTACGAACATCCCCTATCGCCTCGCACTGACATGGTTTACGGCGTGGTGTGGCACGACATTGGGGATACCAAGTTTGGCACGCGGCTCTCTGACGTGAATCGCGCGCCGCCATCCATTCCCAGTAATTTGGCCGCAGGCGCCGCGATCATCCAGCGCTTCGGCAAAAGTGAGGGTTACAACGCGAAGTTCGCCGTGGAAGGCCGCCATCTCAATCGCATCAATGAAGACCCGCGGAAGAAAATGCATGTGGGGGGCGAGCTTGAGATGGGTAGGCTTTCCATCCAGGCTGGTCTGAATCAGTTGCGGTGGAGCGCGGGCGTGGCCCTGGACCTTTGGGCACTGGAACTTGCGGCTTCCAGTTATGCCGTGGAAAATCTCTCGCTGTGGGGGCAAGGCACGGAGCGACGTTACGCCGTGCAGGTTACTTTTAAGCTTGATGCCACGAGCAGTCGGGATCGTCGGACAAGCGACTACGAACGCCGCAAGCGCCCCCGCTTAAAGTAGGCTCGGTCTTTCGCCGCCTGGCTTCGTTGTCGTCGTTGTTGGCTCCACGCGACGCACAGGAGTGCGTCTTGGTCGCCAACTTCCTCCTCCGC
>CAYHWW010000270.1:0-2826 GCA_964360145.1 uncultured Oligoflexia bacterium
CTATCACAATAAAAGATATTTCCGTGGTCATGGTGAGATAGGAGCGCTCGCCAGTGAAATTGTCGGAGGCGATGAAGGCCAGGATAAAATAGAGGCCCCCACATACGATGGCGGCCACCAGTGCCGCATAGCCGTTGATGATCACGGCGGTGAGCATGATATTCACGAGGTAGTACGTTACGTAGATAGAGTCATTGATGCCCGTGTAATAGACCAGGGCCGTGGTGAAGAGCAGGTCATAGGCCACCTGGGAGTTAACGAAGTACGATACCTTCTCGGTGCGTTCCCTCATGAGGGTGAATGCCGTGGTCATGAGGAATGAGAAAGACGCCAAAGCCAGCACCGCGATGGATACGGAGCTGTTGAAGATGCCGTTCCACCGTAGAAGCACTGACGTGACCAGGATTGAGTAAAGGAGAATGAGACGGATCAGCAGATACTGGCGGATCTTGTAGACTGTGGTGTCCATCTCCCTCAGCCCCCCATCTTGAAAATGGGCAGATACATGGCCACCATGAGACCCGCCACCATGCCGCCCAAGACCACGAGGATGATGGGTTCAAGGAGCTTCGTCATATTGCCCACGAGATTGGTGACTTCTTCTTCATAAAAGTCAGCAACGCGCTCCAACATATTGTCCAGGTTGCCCGCGGTCTCGCCCACGGTGACCATCTGCACCATCATGCCGGGGAACAAGGGCTGTTTGGCGAGGGTGTCTGACAGTGTTTTCCCGCTCTCGACCTCAGTCTTCAGCTTGGTGATCACGCTGGAGTAAACATTATTGCCTACGGCGCCTCGTGCGATATCCAATGAATCAAGCAGATTGATGCCACTTGAAAGCATGGTCTGCATGGTCCGCGAGAAGCGGGCCACCGCCACCTTCTTCGTCAGGTTCCCGAACAGAGGCACCTTGAGTATGACGGCGTCAAAGAAGTTTTTCCCTTCAACCGTTGCAAGGTAGCGACCGAGCAGCATGACGAGCACCGCGGATGCCCCCACGATATGAAAGGCGTACGCCTGAGTGAAGTGACTGGCGTCGATGACGAACTTCGTGATGTCAGGCAGCTCTTGGTTGTTGGAGGCCAGCATGTCTTCAAATTTGGGGATGACAAAAGTGAGCATGATGAACAGAACCCCCATGCCGACAATGCTGACGGTTATGGGGTAGACCATGGCGCTCTGTACCATTTTCTTTAGCTTGATGGACTCTTCAAGATAGCGCATGAGGCGTTTCAAAATGACATCAAGGGCACCGGAGGCCTCGCCGGCTTTGACCATACTCACATAA
Organism: uncultured Oligoflexia bacterium; assembly: GCA_964360145.1. Taxonomy (GTDB): domain Bacteria; phylum Bdellovibrionota; class UBA1018; order UBA1018; family CAYHWW01; genus CAYHWW01. The sequence continues at coordinate 1,289 of CAYHWW010000270.1, forward strand.
ATATCCGAGAATACCAGCTTCTGCTGCGCCAAGGACTCCCAAAGAAAAGAGCCGCTGCTCACTTTTTCTCTGATGGAAATGAGCATGTTCCTGAAGGGCCTGCTGGTGATCTGGCTCTGGATGATTTCAAGGCCTTGCACGAGGGGGATGCCGGCCCCGATGAGGATGGAGAGCTGCCGCGTGAAAAGCAACACCTCCGTATCGCTGATGCGGCCGGTGAGCACCGATAGGCTCGCGGCTAAGCCCGCACCTGCTGCTTTGATCTTCTGGATTTTCAGTGGCCGCAGACTTTGGGCGCGGAGCATGACCCGCAGGTCGTTCTCGCCAGAGGCCTCGATCTGGCCCTGAACCTTTTCTCCGCTTCTGTTCACTGCCACGTAGGCGTATTGGGCCATGGGTCAATATCATTTCCCTGAAATGGTCATTCCGAGCATCTTCGCGAGCTCATCGGGGTAGAAGCTATGCTCCACGGCCTCATCTTTGCTGAGGTGTTGGCCTTGCACCAACTTCACGAGGCTCTGGTTCATGGTCACCATGCCGGTTTGGTCTTGCCCGGCCTGCATGGCTGAATAGATTTGGTGCATTTTATCTTCGCGGATGAGGCTGCGAATGCCCTGGGTAGGGGCCAACACCTCGACCGCCATGGCGCGGCCCCCGCTTTTTTTGCGGATGAGCTGTTGGCAGACTATGGCCTGGAGGACAAAGGCCAAAAGTTGGCGGATCTGGGATTGCTGGTGGGGCGGGAACACGTTGATCAAGCGATATATGGACTGCACCGCGCTGTTGGTGTGCAGGGTACCGAAAACCAAGTGGCCGGTCTCCGCCATGGTGAGAGCCATCTCAATGGTTTCCTCATCACGCAATTCGCCGATGAGCACGTAGTCAGGATCCTGGCGCAGCAAGCGTTTCAGGGCGTCTTTGAAAGTTTTTGTGTCCGTGCCCACCTCGCGTTGATTCACGATGCAGTTCTTATGCGGGTGGATGAATTCGATGGGGTCTTCCACGGTCATGATGTGCCCCACTTCCGTCGCATTCAGGTAGTCCAGGAGAGACGCCAAGGTAGTGGACTTGCCGCTGCCCGTGGGGCCACAGACCAGGATAAGGCCGTTAGGACGCTTGGCGATGTCTTTGACGATCTTCGGAAGGGCGAGGCTATCGAGGGGGGGGATGTTGATGGGGATGCGCCGGAAGACGCCGGACACGGCGCCCTTTTGCATGAAGAGATTGCCCCGGAAACGGGCCATGTCTTTGACACCGAAAGAAAAATCGAGCTCCAGGGTGCGCTCGAACTCGCTGCGTTGGGCATCGGTGACGACGCTGTAGCAAAGTTCTTTTGTGTCGTTGGGAGCCAGGGGCTCAGCCTTGACTCGCACCATATTGCCTTCAATGCGGAACTGAGGGGGGGTGCCCACGGTGATATGGAGATCTGACGCCCCCTGATCCACCATGGTTTTTAAAAGTGCGGGCAAAGGTATTTTCGACATCCGGGGGACCCTTCCGTGGACTCCGAATTGAATAGAACTACTTTACATACTAGC
>CAYHWW010000271.1:0-2819 GCA_964360145.1 uncultured Oligoflexia bacterium
TTAAGAGGACTTCGTGGAAGCCCTTCTTTGGAGACATTACGACGTGAAAAACTGTTTGAGATCACATGTTTTCAGGGGCCTCACTCTTCTTCTCACCGCCGCCTCCTGGGGATGCGCCACTAGCAATGCCACCAACGGGTCGGGGCAAGTCGCGGAAGTGATCCGTGAATCCGGTTCCGCCACTGAAGAGGCGGCCAAGAGCCCCACTGCCGCCGCTCCCGCTCAGTTCACCGTGGTCTTGAACGAGGAAGTGCGCGGGCGGAAACTCAAGAACAATAAGTTTGATTTACCAGTGGTGGTGAACCCCTCCGTGGAGAAATGGGTGGACTATTTCACCGGCAAGGGCCGCGTCCATTTCGAGAAATATCTGCTGCGCTCCCGTTATTTCATCCCGGTGATCTCCAAGGTGTTGCGGGCAAACAACATGCCCCAGGATCTGGTATACCTCGCCATGATCGAGAGCGGCTTCAACAACGTGGCGCGCTCCCATGCCGCCGCCGTGGGGCCTTGGCAGTTCATCAAAGCCACGGGCCGCCGCTATGGCCTCACCGTGAACTACTGGATCGACCAACGCCGGGATACCAAGGCCAGCACCATGGCGGCCATCGGTTATCTGCGGCAGCTCTACCAGGAGTTTGGCTCCTGGGAAGTGGCGGCCGCGTCATACAACGCGGGCGAGAATAAGCTCCGCACCGCCATTCGTCGCTACAAGACCCGGGATTACTGGCAACTGTCCAACCACCGCTTTTTGAAGTCTGAAACCCGCCATTATGTCCCGAAGATGTTCGCTGCCGCCATTATCGCGAAGAATCCGGAAGCCTTTGGTTTCCAAGACCCCTTTGGCAGCCACACTCCCAACCCCACGCTTTTCGACCCCAACGAGATCGTACCGAAGGAGCTGGGCGAGGAACCCAAGGTTGCCGCTGACTTTGAGGACACTGACCTCGTGGATGTGGCGGACGTGGATGTCGAGGAAGACGATTCCTTCGCCGCGCAGGTCGAGGGCGGCGATCAGCATGTGGCGACCTCTTGCGTCTACATGGTGGCCAATCCCAACGAGCAGATCGTGGAGTTTGAAGTGAAGGGCCCCGCGGATCTCTTCGCGGTATCCCGCGCCGCCAATATCCCCTTCTCCGCCGTGAAGATGTTGAACCCCGAGCTCTCGCGCTGGTGCACGCCGCCTTACATGAAGACTTACCGCGTGAAGCTGCCATCCTCTTCCAAGGATCAGTTTCTCGCCAGCTACAATAGCGAGTCCTTTGATCGCCGCGTGGTGTTTGCCACATACAAGGCAAAGTCTGGCGATACCATCACCCGCATCGCCCGCAAGTTCGCCACCCAGCCTGAGCCCATCCGCGAGCTCAATAGCCTTGGCCTCCGCCAAGATGGCGTGAGGACCGGCGCCGACCTCACTCTTCCCATCCCCACGGGATACAAGCGGGTCATCGCCTCGTTGTACGATGAGAAGCCCTCCAAGGAGCGTCGTCGTCGTTATCGCCGTCGCTCACGGCGCACAGCCGCCGTGGATGTGCGCGGCGCAGCTTCGGGCGTGCGCAAGCATGGCCGTCTCCCCACCCGGATCACGCGGGAATAGTAGATCGTCGATAAAGGGCCATCTGCTTCATGGCCCACGCTCCGGCATCAGCCCTGTGAGCACCATGAGGTGATAGACGAGTCTCAAGGTGTCGTGGGTGAAGGTGCGCCGGGGCTTGAAGGAGAGTGAGAGGGTGCCGCCGCCGGGCCTTCCCGCACTGATGACGGACAGGCCGCGGTAGGTGCCCACCAGGGGGAATAGGACATCCACCGGCGTGGTGCCGAGGTTCGCACGATGGCGACCGCCGATGATGAGGTCGTAGAGGCGTTCGACGATTTCCGTGGCTTCGTCGCGGTTCGAGACGGCGATGTTGATGCGGTAGGTGGGGATTTCAGCGCCATTGACGTCCGCGGTGGAGTGCGGCAAAAAAAACAGATGCACGGCGCGGGGGCTGCGGTGGTCGGTGGTGGCGGGCAGCACCAGGCGAAAGCCGCGCCGCTGAGTGGTGAGGAGGGCGTAGGGAGTGGCGCCAGGGGGGAGCAACGCGGTGGTCAGCGCCTTCGTGACGCCGAGATCGTCGCCCAAGTTGGATAAGGCCAGGCGGGCCCGGCGGGTGAGATCTTCTTGGCGCCACAGGCACTCTCGGGCCTCCATGGTGGCGGCGTTGCATGCCGTCCAGGAGTCGTCGCCGGAACCTGCGAGCTGCTCCAGCCACTCCGCATGGTCTGTTGCGTCCCAGTAGCCGCGGATGTTCTCGCTGATGGCGTCAGTGAGGGCCATGTACCTGTCGGAAGACTGTTTTTCCGCCGTACCGGCGGCGACCACCAGGGCTTGCATGCACTGGAGCCAGGTGCCCGCCTGGGCGGTGGTACTCAGCGCAACCGCGAACAAAAATGCCGTGAGGAATTTCATATCGAAGGGAGACTAGGGCGCAGTGCTCGGCGCGGGGGCCGCGGCAGGGCTTTCAAGTTCCAAGAGTCGTGCGAGGGCTTGATCGTAATCATTAAGAACGGTCAAACAATTGATGCTCATATTTCCCACTGGCATGACGTCAGCGGCCAGAGGATTGAAACCTAAAAGAGTTTGGATTGTGGGGAGGTTCAAGTCCAGATCCAGTGATTCAGGGGCTATGAGAGTTCCAAGGATGTCGATCCATGCCAGTTCGGCATCGGGGTTCACAGCTGTGAGAGAGGCTTGGGATATTCCGCGAGCTTCAAGCGCGCGATGGATGTCGAAGAGCATGCTGTAGATGGACTGTTTCACGTCTGCGCTTTCGGTGCAGTAA
>CAYHWW010000272.1:0-2803 GCA_964360145.1 uncultured Oligoflexia bacterium
CAGGGGCGGCCCCCGTCGATGCCAAGGGTTCCCTCAGGCAGCGTCTCCAGGAGGGAAACCAAGTTTTCGAGATGGCCCAAGGCCTCTTCCTGGCCCCCGTTTCCAGTGTCTAAGCCGAGCAAAGTGGTGAGACGGCGGGCCAAGAAGTTCATGGCGTAGATGCGCGCCTCCGGCCGGTGATCTCTGGCCATTGCGTAACCCAGGATAAGCATCTCGGTGCCCAGGCCTGCGTAGCGACTTTCCGACCAGTCCCTGAGGCGCATAAGACTATCCTGATAACGTTGGGGCACCTCGGCGCCGTCCGGGGCCGCGATCATCGCTATGGCGACGTGCAGGAGGTCAGCGGCGTCCCGGAAGTACGTCGTCCAAAAAGGGGGTGCCTTCTCCATCACCATGGGCCACACCGCTAGCACCGCTCGGGCGCTCTCAGGGAGCGCCGTGGCCCTCAGCAGACTGGAGGAGAGGAAGGCGTTGAAGGGCGTGAAGCTAGACTGAATCATGTTCCTCAAAAGCTCCTCGGCATCGGCGGCGGTGAAATCAGCGCGGCGGCTGATTTCAAGGACGGTCATGGCGGCCGCGAAGTGAGCCGCCGAAAAAGGGCTTGATCGCTCGGCAAGGCGGGGACGCAATGATGACACCAACAGGGCGGTGCTTTCGCCGCGGATATTGCGCGCCACCGCAAAGTCCAGGGCGACCATGTTGTAGTAGTCCCTGCCGTAAATCGCCGCTATGTTCGCTCTCAGTCGATCCCGCTCCGTGCGATAGCGGTCGAGAATCCCGCGACCCGCCGCACCCGCCCTGGATTCGAGCAACCGCCTGATGTGAATGGGATAACCTACGTCGTCATGCTCGTCCGCTTGCAGTCCGTTGAAGACCTCCAGTTCCTTAGCGTCTCCCACGGCAAAGGACGTGATGAACCGTGCGAATCGCTCCTCGACGCCGTCCAACTCCTCGGCCAGATCCGGATAGGCCAGGCGCAGAAGCGGTGCATAGCGGCTCAGGGCCACGAAGCTCGTCACCCGGGTCGGTATGGGATAGGCACCGCTGTCCACGGTGCCCATGAAGGCAAGGAGGATGTCGCGGATGGACTGGGGCGGCACCAAGGTCCAGCTGTTCTGCACCAACACGTGGTGACGGACAATGACATCGATGCCGTACCGGCGGGTGAGGAGCTCAAAAGGGTCCTGCCCTTCGGCAGCGGCTTCCCGCTCCACCCGCTTTTGAAAGTCCGATCCTTCGTAGGCGGAGTACTCCAGCACGCGCAGATTTGCATCCCGGCGCACGGGCAGGCGGAAGACCATGCCACGGGCGCCGGCGTAGACTTGGGCAGCACTCTGCAACTTGGAGGTGTACACGCCTCGGCCAAAATAGGCGCCGCCCTGCTTGTCGTGGCTCAAAAAGAAACCGCCGCGGAGAATGGCCAGGCTGTTTTCGATCTCGGGGGTCCCATGGAAGAGGTATCCGTTCTCGGTGTGTTCCGCGATGAATCGATCAAATGGCATGAGCACTTCCGTGGGAACCGGCAGTTTATGTGGCGCTTCGGGGCCGGTGCGGGGGAACTCATCGGCGAACTCCGGAATGAGGGGCGAGTTGGGGGCGGACTTCAACTGGTCGGCGATGGCGAGGAAGAGCCCCTCGACGGAATCCTTTGGAGAGCGATAGAAGCGGTTGTGGGCGCCGCCCCGGCGCTGGTTCCTCACCATTTTATGGAACTGCTCCCGGGCCTTGGGGTCGAAGTCCCGGCGACCTTCCTCGGTTTGCACCGTGCGCAGCAGGACTTCGAGCTCCAGGCGCAGTACCCTGTCATCCTTGAGGCGCAGCCAGGGCAATTCAAGGAGGGGGCGTGCACCACGGACGGTTTGTTTCTGCGGGGAACGGGTTCGAGCGCCCGGCGCTGGTGGTAGATATTCGTAGTAACCCAGGAGCAGGTCATCCACGATGGAGGCCACCCGGCGCATATCCCGTGGCGGTTCCACGAAGGCGTTATGCCGGAAGGAAAAGGCCAGGTGGTCCGTAGTGCTGCCACCGGAAGAAACAGCTTCACCCAGCTGCGCACGGAATTCCTTCACGTCCCCTACGGTGAAGAGGGTGCGGTGCACTGCTCCTGCGGAGTTGGCCGCCGCATCCCGGGATTCATAGCGGTTTTCAACGCTATTGGTGATGGCGGTAATGCGGGTTTTCGCTGACTCAAGCAACGTCGCCCGATCCGCTTCCGGCACATGATCGGACAGCCTGAGCAGCACATCCAAGTCGCCACCCAGGCTGCGGATGTCCAGGGGGTTGAGATCGCGGGTATCCGCGGCCATGGATTCCAGGGCACCATTGAGGTCAGCGTTAGAGTTTGCCGCATGGAGGCTCAGTAGTTCGTCGTAGATCCCACTGATGGTGGCCCGTACCAATCCACTGCTGGCCAGGATCTCTATATCTGGGCTTCCCACTTTCTCGATGAGATAGGGGAAATAGGCTACGGGGCGAGGCGCAAGGGACGCACCCGCGGCATCTTGCTCAGAAACTAAAACAGTGAGGCGACGGAGCCGAGAACCCACGGCCCGAGCGAGCAGAGCGGCTTGCTGATCGAGCACACTCCTTGGTACCGCTGAAGGTTCCCTCTGGCGCCACGCTGCAGGGAGCAACAACCGCGGGAACTCCGAAGTGAGATTGAATGAACCCGCCAGATACTCCCCGCTGCGTGTAAGGCCAAGGATGCAGGCCTCAGGGATTTCGGCTCCAGCCGCGTAGAGGTTTGGCGCAAGAAGAAAGATGATGGAAAGCAGCCAAGGCATGGCCACGCTCTTACCAAAAA
>CAYHWW010000273.1:0-2740 GCA_964360145.1 uncultured Oligoflexia bacterium
TGACGTGCAAAAGAAACGGTCGCAGCAGAGGTTGTGCTGCGACCGTTTTATTGGTCGGGTCGATTAGGCTGTTCATGCTTCAAAACATTACAGCTACTTAGCTCGCCCGGTAGCCTCGCGGTAGCCCAAGGGCCGTCAGTTTCGACAATGCTATCTCCAGTCACGATCCATTCGGGTTTTAAGGCAGGTGGCATCTGTTTGCGCCTCATTCACCGAGCACCAATAAATCGCGTCCACCTCATTAGTCGCCTTTTTAACCAGGATGGAAAGGCCAAGAGCCTGATCTTCATACCAAACATCTGTAGGATGCCCCCTGTGGGCATGAATGAACTTTGAGTCTCGCTTCATGAAGTGAGCCTGCGGGTATCGAGCCAATGCTACTTCAAGCTTTCGTTCTGGATCACCTTCTTCAATGTTCCAGAACTTAGAGGTGACTCGTGACGATGCCCCGTCCATTAGGAAAGCAGCGCGGTTGTAATGGCCCTTGCCATAGAACCATTCGACAGTATTCTGCTCAGGATAAGGCCCAGCCACGTATTGAGGCTGACCGAATGACTGCTCTAGACCATCTTTTAGAGTACCAAGCGCGACATTTTCGACCTTATGCAAAGTTAGGCTCATGTCCGGCACGTTCGGCGCAGGATGATGAGAGCATCCCTGACAGAGCAATAGGATCAAAAAGAAGAGCGTGCATAAGTGCGTCATTTTTTCCTCCGTGAGCTGCCGCCGAGAAACTTTTCCATCCACATATACGCGCGGGGACTAGCCGCTTTCAACGTCTCGGGCTGGAATACGAAAAACTCAGCACTATTCGCGAAATCTTCATCAACGGACTCTCGGCAGTCCTCTTTGACATACTGCCTGGAATGAGAACCCCATCCCGTTGTTTTTAAGTACTCAAGTCGCTGGGCCTTCGAAAATCTTGTGAATCTTGCATGTGCAAGCTCATGAGCCAGCACTCTGGCTGTGTATTCCTCATTCTGAAATGCAGTATCATATAGAATGATGTGGCCGCCGCGATACAGCCCTGGATTGGGATAATCCATGGAACGCGCCAAACGGTAAATGCCCCGAATTTGGCGATCCCATAAGGCCTCAGGAATATGCTCAATGGACCACAGGACATCAGCAACATCCTTCGCCTGCCACTCAGTGGGATGCTCGTCATCAAAAGGCCACTTCTCTGGCGGACCTGGTTTGAATTTTGGAGCAATGAAATAATAAGCTGGTGAGCTCTTGTCACCATCCCTCGTTCGGCAGAACGCGGTCCAGATTCCCGTGGTTTTGGGATGGCCACGGACCCAGACTTCGCTTTTCCAGCAATCGCTTGGCAAGGTGGGGCGACCCTCGACTTGCCGCGCACTGGCATTGCCTGTCCAGACAATCAGCAAAAGCGACAGGATCCAAATGAAGCGATTAGCCATACCTTTTCGCATAGCCCTTGAGCACTTCACGGATGATGCGTTGGTACTTGAGGCCTGCCTTCGAGGCGTACTTCTTAAAAAACTTAAGAGTCTCCGAATCCAGGGCAATGGTGATCTTGATCGTCTCCTCTAAGGGCAGCAGCTCCTCAGGGGGAGGAAGGAAGTCAGGAATACGCGTGAGCTTTCCCTGGGGTTCGTTAGGATCTTTTGCTTTTTGTTTCTTGCTCATAGAGCTTCCTCCCGGAGCGCCAAAAACCGGCGCCGTAAATCCTGATCTGTTTGCCGCGCCGGGTGAACCTCACCGTGGCGATGCGAGAACCAATGCGACCGATGCAAAAAAGCCGCTCCTCTTTGGAACTGTGCTTCTCGTCGATGGCTATGACACGATGTGGATCGAGAAACGCTAGTGCTGCTGTGTAAAAGTCTAGGTTATGCTTTTGGACGTTCTCGTGGGCCTTTTCCTCGTCCCATTCAAATCTTCCGAAGATGACTGTTGGTGCCATAACTCAAGGTCTATATTGCCATAAATATGTATAGATAGCCATACTTTAATATTGCTATTTATCGGAGCGAAGCACTCCAAAGACTGCGGTATCCCGCTCGAATTTATTGATAAAGATCACTTTTTCCTGAGCCATACCAATACGTCTGGCGACCCGCATCGAAAGCTCGTTCAGGGGACTGATCAGCGAGACCATCTTTGGCTGACCAAGTTTATTGAAGCCATAATCGCGACATGCCATAGCCCCTTCGGTGGCATAGCCGTTGCCCCAATAGACGCGCCTCAAGTGCCAAGCGACCTCGAGCTCATCGACTTCAGGGATGTGATGATTAATGATTCCCATCATGCCAATGAAGCCAGGGTTGGTTTTTAGCTCAACCGCCCACATGCCAAAGCCGTCACGAGCATACCGCTCCAAGGAGCGATTGACCCACAGCTGCGCTGTGTCCGGATTGCGGAACCCATGCAAATCATACTCTTTGACGGCAGGGTCGCTAATCATCGCTAAGATGTCGCCATGGTCGTCTTGGGACACTTGCCGCAATATCAGTCGTTCGGTTTCGATGACGCTCATGGCGAGAAAGCCTATCATCGACATATCGAAGAAGCAGCGCCCTACCGTGGTAGCCAGCCGGTAGCACAGCGGTAGCCAAGGACTGTGATTTCCCGGGTTACCCTGTGATGACCTGCTAAGCCTGATACTGAAAAACCGCTGAAGTCTTTGGGTTTTAGTTATCGGGGTTTAGGCTCTTTTTCGATCTACTGACTTGAATCAAATGGTGGAGCCGGGGGGAATTGCCCTCCAGTCGACGCG
>CAYHWW010000274.1:0-2726 GCA_964360145.1 uncultured Oligoflexia bacterium
CCATGGCTGCGCGACTACCGAGAGATTTCAGGTACTCAACAGCGTGTTTCAATTGGCTGTCGTGAAAAGGCCCCTCGGTCGAAAAGGAGACGACTTCATCTGGCTCGATCCCGACGCCTTCGATCTGCCATTCTTGCCGTGCCGGTCGCAGAGGCTTCCTTAAGCGGTTCGTAACTAATATCAAATAAATGGGCTGAATCTGGTCCCCGTACGTTTGCTATTATTGATGAGAAGAACTGGTCGATGTTTGGAGTAAAAGTATTTATGGGTTTGAGAAATCAATTCACAATTGGACTAAAAGCGCTTTTTCTTATCCTCATTCCGACGTTCGCTTTTTCGTTGGAGACAAGCACGAAGTCTTGGGTAGGAAAAAAAACCGAGCAGCTAGTATCCGAACTGAGTGGGAAGGACATGGGAGGCTGTCTTTTTTTCAATCAAGACGTAATGAAAGCGCAGCTCCGTTACGGAGTGAACGAAATACAGGTGAAAAGTGACACCTACTACGTTGTTCATGTTTCCGATGCGAAAATGCAGATAGGAAAGAACGCGCCACCAGCGATTGTCTTGGCTAGCTTAAAAAAGCCCAAACTTAAAGCGAACGAGTTTTTAGAGACCTGTGATTGTCGCGACGAAAAGAATCCTCAACAATTTATTCTAGCTATCAGCGATGCGTCTAAAGAAGTTGAGCGTTATCCAGTAAGATTGGCTTGGGTCTTCGATCCGGTAGCGAAGAAACTCTCTGAAAGGTCAACCTCCGGTGTAACCTGCGAGAATGAGGGATTCGGAATCTAATGGGTCGATGGCGAGGGTCCCCCTTGAGCCTGGCACTCACCATCTCCGTATAGATCGTTGTTACGACGAATATAATCCGCGAGCGGCTCAAGTTCATAAACAGTACGTCGCGCGTCAACTGTCGGCAGTTCCAGAATGGTCCAAGGCACCCAGCAGCCATCCACAACGCGCCCCTGAGTCCCAAAATGCTGCTCAGGCGATTGACCGCTTTGAAAACGCTCATTCACCATCACTCGGTCAGCAAGATAGGCAACATCCGGTGGGTTCGTATCGTGTTGCGTAAGCGCTGTCTCAAGAATGCCGAGAATGGTGCGTTGAAAATTTACATCCTGGTCCGCATGCTGAACAAGAAGCCAACCATCGCGGTTCGCTTGCGCCCCATGGCTTGAAATCAGTGGGAAGCCCGATCGACCTATCAATACTTTCATGGCCAGCGTGTTTCTTTGATCAATCGCTGCCATCCTGTTGGCCAGTTCTGGAAGATCTGGGTGCTCTGGATTTTGCCTCAGCAGCTCCATGAGCCTGGAGCGGATTTCTTGATCCTCAAAGGCCATGAGCCAAATAATGGTTGAAGAAAAGATTTGCTCAGCATGTGGCTGCCCCGAAGAGTCGACCCAAGAATGAGAAAGCCCCTCGCGTCTCACATAAGTAACCTCTTCTCGGCCAGCGTGACCTAGTGCCGAAATGAGCTCATCAGCACTTTCTACAGGGACAGACTCATCAGCAGCCCCCTGAACAATATAAAGTGGCATCAACGAACTCTGGAGCGGATCGACGAGGCTTCTGAATAGAATCGAAGACCACCACTTGTAGGTGTTGGTTTCACCGTACCAAGTGAGATCTGACGTAGGGTTTGTACGAATTTCCTCGAAATTCGCGCGCATTTCCGAAAGTGCAGAACTGATCTGGTTCTCAGATGCACCTTGTGCGACCAATTCTTTTTGGCGCAGCAGTAAAAGCTCTTCCGCCATGGTCCGTCCACCACCGCCAGCGAGAAGCATCGCGGCTTTGATTTCAGGGATAAGGGGAGTTAAGAGCCCGCCAACGACAGCGCCTTCTGACCCGCCCTCCAGGTAGAGGCGACGATCCCAAGCAGAAACATTGGTGCGGAGTTCACCCATCACGGCCTGAAAGTCTTCCAATCGCTGGTCGATTGTATTTCGGATGAAATACTCCCTTGGGCATCCAGGTTCGGCGGTGGGAAGCCCAGGTTTCTCTACGGTCAGAATTGCCATCTTCAGAACATTTGTGAAGAACGCCTTAAACCCTGGGTATTTGTCCCCGACATTTTGGCAGTCCGACCCTTGAAGCATGGCGAATATCGAGAAGCTCTGAGTATTGTTCGGTATATCGAGATAGTAGGTAATCGTAGAGCCGTCGGACCGCGCCAGGTGAAAGGTTTCCGCACTTACAATGGTCGAAAAAAATAGACAGAAAAATAACCCCAATATTCGCGGCATCGACGCCCCTCTAAGAGATCTCACGTCAATTACCCTACCGGCCATGCTCTGACAATGATGGCAGTGATTACTCAGATGGGCAAAGATCAGTCTCAATGCCCAATAACAGGATTCGATTTTTCTTGACTGGGGTTCAACGCGAAGTGGTGACCCTGCCCTGAATTCACCCGCAATTTGCGCGGTAATGCGCTCTGTAGCGTGCCGCGGATGTACTTGAGGCCTCGCGCCTTATCTTCATCGCGAAACGCAATGGCGGGCGATTCTGCACGAAATCTTGCGCACGAAAAACCGATGATAGAGTGCGGCCCATGAACTTAAAACATCTCTCTTCTGAGCGCCTGATCACTGAATTGAAAACCCTTGTCACCGACGAGCGGAGAGTGGGTGTCGCTATTTTACACCACCTGAGTGAGGTGGAGGAACGGCGGCTGTACCTCTCTCAATACCAGTGCCCGTCTCTCTTTGAATTCGCAG
>CAYHWW010000275.1:0-2716 GCA_964360145.1 uncultured Oligoflexia bacterium
GATGAGTTCATTGAAGGCGCTTAAGAGGGCGGCCTCGCAGGCCTTGGCGTAGTGGGGCTCGTTGTAGATGGCAGAGTTGTAGAACTTGGTTTGCAGCTCTGAGGCGTTGCCCAGGCCGCAGGGGTTCCAGCGGGCGCTCTCGCTGGGGTGGGTGGCAGAAAGCAGAATAAGGTCATCGGCGCGGCCGATGCTTTCGCAGTAGGCAGCGACGCGGTCGAAGAATTCCCGATCTCCCTTGGGGTCGATGACGAAGGCGCCATAGCCACGGGCCAGGTCTTTAAAGAGCAGGTGCTCGATGAGCACCGTCTTGCCTGAGCCCGTGGCCCCCACGATGTGGCTGTGGCGCATGCGGTCTTGATCGGCGATGAACTGGCCGGATAGCTTGATGCCAGGGCCGCGGTTACCCCACCTTAAGAAAGACATGAGACGCGAGGCTCTGCCTGCTGAGGGTGCAGCGCTCACTGCCAACCCGAGGGCGCTTAGGCCCGAAGCTAAAGACAGCAGTGCGATTTGCTCTGGGCTCATTGCAGCCACAGTCCGGAAATCTGATCTATTAGACTCGCCAGTCTAATTTTTTGAACTCGCACCCTGCGTAATGCACTCTGAGCCACCCGTTACCTCCAGTGTGGCGATAGAGAGCAATGGGTGTGCCAGACAAGAGGAGTAGACTGATTTAGGAGGCGCGCCAGCCTGACCTGTTAGTATTGAATAACGAGCATGTAGTCCCACGCAGAGTAAGCCGAATGCCAAAAAAACTGACAAGCCAATCAGTCACAACAAAACTTAGTAAAATTGGACTAGTTCTGGTCAGGCGATATCAAGGCTCGCGGAAACCCATAACCATACGGTGTAAGCGTGGTCACTTAACAAAAGGATATCTGCAAGTGATCACTCAATCTGGGCAATGTCGCGTATGTGCCAAGCATGAACGTATTGCCAGATACTTTGATCGCATCAGGAAAAAAGGGTTCTTGATTCACGACGCCTATAAGGGCGTTGATGAGAAATACGATTTTTCCTGTCGGAGTGGGCATAGATTTACGCAATCACTTTACAATCTATACTCCAGGCTTCGTTGTCCGAAGTGTGGGGATGAAGCTCTTGCAAATAAATTTAAAAAGATGGCCGAATCCAAAGGATACAAGCTAACTAAACTTTCAAAAAATCATGTGACTCTGACCTGCAAAAATAAACACACAAGTAGATTGGCGAGAACCAGACTTAGCAAAGTAGGCCGTTGTCAGAAGTGTCATAAAATACAATGGGCTTCGGGTAACTTGTCTAAGTTAGGTAAATTCATCGATAAAAAAGGTGGAAAACTACTCACCACTACATATGATGGCAGATTTAGAAAAATTCGAATTCAGTGTGCGAATGACCATGTATTTTACACAACGCCGGACAACTTATTGAATGGGCGAAGGTGGTGCCCTACTTGTGTAAGATTGAGTCTCGGCGAAGAGATATGCCGGAAATTCTTTGAGTTGGCATTCGGAGTAGACGTTCCCAAGGCGCGCCCCAAGTGGCTGCAGACGAAGCATGGAGAGCGGTTAGAGCTAGACGGATACTCTGAGTCAGCAGGTATTGCCTTTGAGCATCACGGTAGGCACCACTATGAGAAGGTCCACTTCACTTCGAGCACTCAACAATGGAATAAGCGTAGGCGACTAGATTCTGAAAAACGGAAAATCTGTAAGCGATTGGGCATAATTCTGATCGAAATATCGCAGATTCATTCGATAGTTGAGATCAGAAATGCAGCAAAGCAAATACACAGCGCACTCTCCAAAGCAAATATACAGCCACCGAACCTTAAAAAGGCACTGGCCTTTAATTATGAGGAGATAATCTACACCCCTCAACTATTAAGCGAGGCGCAACAGACTGCATTAAGGACAGGACAAACGCTGGTGAGTACAGCAGTCGCTCATAGGAATGCACCACTTTCCTGGAGATGCCCTCAAGGGCACGAGTATCGACAGCCGCTTGGTCGCAAAAGGTATCAAAGTCCAGGGTGTCCTAAATGCTACGATGAAAATCGATCTGGTGAAGACGCACCGCGTGCACTGCTAACTCAAAACCAAGCCGAAGAAATTCGTAGACTCAAACCTGAATTTACGGCGCGCGAGCTTTCAAAGTTGTTTCAAGTAAGCATTTCCATCATCAAGAATATTCTTTCTGGGAAAACCTACAAGAACAAGAAACACTAGACTGATCGTCATCCAAAGCCCCGCCGCTCAAACAAAGGCAACGGCCCCTTGGGCGACCAAGCCACCGGGTGGCCCGCAACCAGTTCTTCCCAGCGCAGCAGCGCATAAGCGATACGCCGTGGGCCCTCAGTAAGATACCGCTGCCACGCATCAAAGACCTGGGGTTTGGTGCATACGAAGATCACCATCTGCACACCTGCGGTGCGATCCCAGGTATCCAGGATCGCCCGTTGTCTCGTGGCCCCCTTCATGGAGTTCTCTACCTCAATGGCAAAGGCCAACCCCGATGCGAACTGCACCAGGCCATCGGGCACGATCTCGTAGCGATCCTTCAATGCCCGCTCGGGCACCCAGGTGAAATCCCAAAGCTCACGCAGTCGAAGGCGCAGGGTGGTCACCAGCGTGTCATGCTCCAGAGTGCGGTAGTCGAGGGAATGGGCGCGCGGCAGATCGTAGGCGCTGCGCATGGCCCCCAGTTGGTTCCCCTTCTTGGTGAGCCGCAGCAA
>CAYHWW010000276.1:0-2711 GCA_964360145.1 uncultured Oligoflexia bacterium
ATGTCGTATCTTTCTACTCGGCGCAGAAAGCTCAGGAGATCAGCCCTTTCCCTGAAGTGGGATGGCATATCCTCCTTTAGGGATGGGGCCTGGGACGCGCTGACCACAGCGTTGGGAACAATTTGGGAACATACCCACCGCAAACGCCCATAAATGGCCAGCAACAACCAAGGTAGTGGAGAGCCAGCAAACCCTCAGTGATTGTTGTGTTTTTAGCTATTTAAATGCATATTCTGCCTGACGGAGGGGTGTGTGAGTGGTTGAAACAGCACGCCTCGAAAGCGTGTTTACCTTAACGGGTAACAAGAGTTCGAATCTCTTCCCCTCCGCCATTCCATTCCTGGGTTAGACGCGAATCAGTAAGTAAGTATCGAAAATAAAACCCAAAGGTTTCAGGGCTTGATTCGGGCCTGGGTGCAGAAACCATCACGCGAAATCACGGTCCATCACGGAGCTTGGCTTCCATTTGGCTTCCGTTGGCTTCCAAGAGCGTAGGCCTGCGGACTTCTTTTGCGGCTCATCCATTTCGACTTGTCGGGGATCTTTCCATTCAAGGAGACCGACATGAACTCGACTGACATTACGCCCCTGATCCGCATTGGCTTGGCCGTCATTGGCCTGGCTATGGCCACTGGTCACTACAAAGAGCTTCGGGCCTTTGCCGTCCGGGAGGCCATCCGCTCATCCCGGGGGTGGCACATGCCGGCGTTCTTCCCTGGTGTGGGCTTGGACGGTCGCCATCATCACAGAGCATCACCGCGCGTTTCAAAAACTGTCCGGCAGTGAACACGTAGTCCTGTAAATTTTCTAAGGACTGGAATTTTTTACAGACGTGCGTCTTGCGCGTGAAACTTCGAATACGCGAAAATATTAAACAAAATACATTTGTAGACATGGCACCGGCATTGCAATTGATATATATGAGAGTTTCCGTTCACGCGATCCACGGTGAATGGGCGAACTCAGCCCTCGACGGTTGCCTTGCCAGTCCTTCTTGCAATCTCGGGCTGCTGATCTTTGAAAACTGAATATGCGAATAAAATAAACTTATTAAACGACGTGTAGCGCTTGCCGCTGAGGCATTGCGCTGCTCGCCGTGCACACACTTCGCCTGCCGCCTTGGAAGACCCGCCGATCTCTATCGCTAGCTTCACTGTAAGCTTTACGTAGGCCCAATAAGGCTTAGGAGTAATGGACCAGCGTGCTCCCCTCCCTTAAGGGTAGTACCCCCTCCGGAAGTGCCGAATTCCTGACACATTGCCAATAGTTTGACACAATATGTACCTAAAGTTTTGTGCATCTTGTACCGATACAATCATGTAACGCAATGAAATTTAAGTAGTTTTAATAATCATGTTGCGATTATTGTGTACATGGCGTACGAATTGCATTGTTAGTCTGTAGGAATGGAGAAGCCTATGACCACCGAGCAAGAACTTTCAATGCTGGTAGAGCAAATCAAGAAAGCCGAGAAAGCAGGCCTTCACGATGCAGCTTTGTTTCAAGAAATTTTGACTAAAAGCGCACGTCTCTTGGCGCTCTCTGATGACGCCCTGGCCGATGAATTTACCGTGAGCCGCCCCACAGTGACGCGCTGGAAGAGTGGCACGAATGTACCGTACCCTATTGCGCGTGAATTCATTTACAACCGCCTCAAAAAGCTAGCCAGCGCCCAGCTTAAGCGGCTTAAAAAGATTTCCCATTCGTCCTCAGGGGATTCTTTCGGTGGTGAAGGATCTAAACCACCGATGGCCGCCAGCGGTCGCTATTGACCTAATGACGTGGCGACTTTAGCTTCGTCATGTGATTGCAAACTCGGGTCGTATTTTTGTATTACGCCGCGCCTCTGAAGAACGCGTAAGCGCGCTTCTCGAATTCCACAAGAAGCATGCGGGCGAGTATCTTTTCCCACGTAACCTTGCTCAGTTTCAGAAATTGGTCGAGGACAAGTGCTTATATGAAGTCATTGAAAAGTCAGCCGACACGGAAGAGCCGGTTGGGATTTGCTACATCGCCCAAGAGGCAACTCGCGACGAATTTGGCGGCGTCTTCGTTCGAGATGATGTGCGCAACCTCGGCGTCGGACGTGTACTTGGATGCTGCGCAATTTCAAATCACTACTTCTTTTCGCCACCACCCATTCTAATTGCTCACGTTCACGAGATGAACGAAGCACCTCGCCGGCTTCTTACCGTGCATTTGGGGTTCATTCAGAACGGAGAAGAAACACTCCCTACTGAGGATGCGCCGTTATCCATGGCTCGCAATAAGGCAGGAGACGTTGTCGGCCACGTCTTCGAATTTAAAAGAGAGACCCTAGCGCAATTTGCAGACTGGATCGAGCAGTTCACCGGAACGTTTGAGGGCAAGAACTCCATCGTCTCTGCCTTGAAAATTGATCTCGATATCATGTCTGATCGGGACAAATGGGTACAGTTACTCCGACAAGTCGCAGCCGATCTACAGAGGTAGTTTATACTACCGATTCAATACGCTCAGTCCGGTGACGCTAAAGGATGTAACAATGGTTCTCAAAATTATTGCTCAAGGGGGAACCGTACTTCTATCAATTGTGTGGCTAGTACGAGACTGGCAATTTCATGACCGTAGAACCAGAGAGTTTCACGCGATTACGAAGTGCCTTATCTTGCTTATGTGAGCTTGACCCGGTTTCGTGGACACCAAAGGAGAGTGTGTTATGGGGTCCACAA
>CAYHWW010000277.1:0-2692 GCA_964360145.1 uncultured Oligoflexia bacterium
GGCTTGTTGACGTCCGTGTTTGATGCTCGGAATCCTGAGTCGCGGTCTTACGACAATCGGGGACGGGTGATAAATCGCGCCTTTGCCAGCGGTCGCTCGATTACATACACATATGATAACTTCGACCGTGAGCTAACGATCACGGATTCCCATGGGCCGGACGTTGCGATGGTCTATGACATCATGGGACGGATGCTGACACGGACGGTTTCAGATGGGAGCCATCAGCAGACGACGGCCTACCAGTGGGACGACCGAGATCGCCTCATCCGCGTAACTGACCCGGCAGGGCGAGTTTCTCGCATGGAGTACGACCGCGTGGCCGTAGGTTGCAATGTCGTCGATAAACCGAGCCGGCTCATTGCTCCAGACGGAAAAGTGACATCCATGGAGTATGATTCCAGGCAGCGGCTCATCCGCATGACGGATTCCAATGGGAGCGTTACCCGGCGCGAGTACAACTTGCGCGGCGACCTCATCGCTATCACCGATGCCGAGAATCACCGCACCCGGCTGTTCTGGGACGGCAACGGTCGTCTGATTCGTGAAGAACGGCCCTCCTCGGCAGGCAGCGGCGTCGCTGTGACCGAAATCAAACGTTACTTCTATGATGGTGCGGACAGGCTCACCAAGAAGGAAGTGACGAGCACGGCTGCGGGCGCCGCAACCGAAGTCACCGAGATGGTCTATGACGACTTCGACCGTATGGTGAGCCGCGTGCAGAAGCGCGTGGCCGCCAATGGTGCGGTAACGGTGCAAGACAGCGCCACGTTTGCGTACGAGGCGCAGCTTGATGCGGCTCTTCGCACACAGGCCAACAATGACAAAGAAAGTCTGACCTTCACGCATGAAGCGGTTCCCCCTTACGTTCTTCTTGGCTTTACCAAGCAAGCCGTGCAGGCAGGCAACCCCCTTCACCTGCCAGTGGGCATGTACTCCATTAGCCGGGACGTCACAGGAGGCATCGCCTCGGTCAGTAAGGATGGGGTTGAGCTCTACAGCGCTCAATACGATCCTGCTGCAAGGCTGACCCGAGTGTTGTCGAACTATGCCGGCCAGGACTTGGAGCTCAACATGGGCTTCGATGGCTTCGGGCGCAAAATATCACAGACGGCCAACACGGGCCTCTCTGGCTCATGGACTTGGGATGCCCTGAATCGGATGACGACTGCAACGTGGTCTGGTCATGATGGAAGCGTTGCCCAGAGCATTGCTGAGGCCCTGGTATATGATACGGCCGGAAATATCACCTCGGCCACCAGAGAAATGGGCACCTTCACGTTCAGCTACAACAATGCGAACCAGCTCACTGGGGTGAATGGCCCTGCAGCACTTGGCACACTCGTTGATAACCGCGCGTGGTCCTACGATGGCGTTGGAAACCGAGTCAACGACTCGGTGCTTGGCGCGGGTATGTTCGTGAACAACATGATCCTCTCCCAGGGGAGGCGGAACTACGAGTCCGATGTTAACGGCACGGGATACATCTCTAGGGTGTCTGGCAACCAGAACTCCGTTGGCGACGCTCGCTTTACGGTGAGGGGTGACGGCAAGGTAACAGCCTTCACCAAGAGCATTGGCAGCGGGGCAAGTCGCGTGGATACCTCTGCGACCTACAGCTTCGATGCCCTGGGCCGTCGGATCGGCAAGTCCGTCATACGAAATGATGTGACGACAGTGCAGTCCTACGCCTACCTCGGGGAAGAGGATAAGATCCTCCTTGCCCAAAAGGGTAGTGGTGAAGTTCAGCTCCTCATCGACGGCCAAGGCATCGACGAGCACCTGGCCCAAGTGGATGCCACCGGCGTGAAGGTCTTTATTACGGACCACCTCGGCAGCGTTCTTAACAGCCCCGCTGGCGGGAACAGCAAAACCTATTCGCCATGGGGTGAGATCATCGGCATTGTGCCGACTATCACAGCCAGCAGCGACGCCGTAGTGTATGGGTTCGCCGGTCGCCAGTGGGACACGGAATCTGAGACATATTACAACCGCGCTCGAACCTATGATCCCACAACGGGTAGGTTCTATCAGGTCGACCCCTTGGGTCTAAAATCTGGTGACCTATTGATGCATGGGTATGGATTCAATAGTCCGCTGCTCTACACGGACCCCATGGGCGAAAGTCCTATGGGGGTAATACAGGCAGTTTGCTTAGCATACGCAGCAGCAGCTGGCATGGAAACCGTCCTCGACGTCCAGCAAACAATAGCCCTGCTGGACCAGATCAATGAAGCCATTGCTCAAGCGGAAGCCCTTAAGAACAAGTGTGGCAATAGTCCTCGAGACCGAGAGATTCTGGAGCGCACTCAAGCGACTATCGGCCAGCTTCGTGCGATGCAGACAGAACTGATTCGATCTCTGGCCACTGAGCAAGTCCCGACGGCCGGGTCGGGCTTCATGGCGGTACTATGTGGCCTGAAAGTGAAGTGACTATATGACTCCCATTCTTTGGATTCTTCCAAACGTTCTTACGGTATTAATTTGGCTCTGGTCCTGGAAAAGCGACGAAACGACAGGCCCCATTAATTGGAAACTCAGGCTGCAACTAAGTAACCCCTTCAGCTCCGCTTGGAGGAGGGGACTCAGCAGCGACAGGGTTCAAGAGCTGTGGCGTGTTCGAGTTCGGACTCTGATGTCCGTGCTGTTAATCGTTGCCGTGCAGTACGGTGGCTGGATCCATCACCACATT
>CAYHWW010000278.1:0-2669 GCA_964360145.1 uncultured Oligoflexia bacterium
TGCGCGATTTCATCGAGCGGGACCACCCGATTTCATCTGAGTGGGACCACGTAGGAAGGGCTTTTCGGAGCGCCAGCGACGGGTCTTACTTGCGCACTGCGCCTTTGTCCATCTTTTTGGCGGACTCGGCGCGGTACCCAGGCCCCTGCATGAGGATCGTGTTGCTCGCCGGCTGCAAGCGTTCGATGAGCGCGTCGCGGATGATCTCGTCGCCCATGACCTCGCTCCAGTGATCCGCCGGCAGTTGGGTCGTGATGACCGTCGACTTGCCGTAGGAGCGGTGCTCGATGACATCGCGCAGATCCTCCGCCTCTTGAGCTGAGAATTTTCTCATTCCCAGGTCGTCGAGGATGAGCACGTCGGGTCGCACGAGGGAGGCTCGGAACTTGAGATAGCCGTTCGAGCTGCGCGCGATCGTTTGGTGTTCCAAGAAGTCCGTCACGCTCAGGAACAGCGCCGTCTTGCCGCGCTCGCAGGCGAGCAGTCCCAAAGCTCGCGCGAGGTAGGATTTTCCGATCCCCGTGGGGCCTACCAGAATCAGCGGCTTGCCCTGGTCACACCACTCGAGCTTCGCAAGCAGCCTCAAATCCGCCTTCGTGAGTCCGCGCGAGAAGCTCAAGTCGAACTCCTCGAGCGCCGCGCCTTTTCGGATCTTCGAGCGGATTTTTCGCGTGCTCGTGGCCCGCTCCTGACGGAATCGCCATTCGTGTTCGAGGAGTAAATCAATCCCTTCCGTTACGTGCAGCTCGCCCTTCTGCAGGCGATCCAGCACACTCTCCAGGGCCGGCAACATGCCCTGAAACCCCAGCTCCAGCATTCTATTTTTCACTACGGACAATGACATACGTTTCTTTCCTTTCGCGGCTCAGACGAGCCGCAGCAGTGTTGGGACGACCTCAGTTTCACCCTCGGGCTTGCGGGTCCCATGACCGCGAACCATCGGGTTGCCGGGCTGACGCTGGATCTCGCGGTCGGTCCGGCAAACGGCTGTCTTTTTCTTCTCGCTTGCTATCAGCTCCTCGAACAGCTGGACGCGCACACGTCCAAATCGTCGCATCTGGGCGCAGGCGGCCGCAATCCAGGGGTTGGCCCGTTCGCGCGTGTCGGCCTGGATCACGTTGTAGGCTTTACGCACGAGCCCCTGCGCGCGCCGGAGGTGGGCCAGCGTGTCTGCTTGGAAAAGCTCGTCAATCAGAGCATGCAGCTCCGAGTGCGAGAACTTGGCTTGCGCCAAGATCATCTGTGGCGTCGTCTCGCGATACGCGCGCGAGTTATCGGGCAGGTGGGCATTGTCCACGATCCGCTCTCCCACCTTGCCGCGTGCGCGGGCGTGGATGGCGATCCGATCCAGATCCAAAAAGATCTCGACCAAGTTCGCACTCAGTTTGACCCGCAGTTCTTTGCCGCGATAGGCGTGTGGGGCGGAGTAGAAGTTCTTGTCCACATGTACCGTGCAGTCTGGGTGATGAGTCGCGGCCTTCCACTCGCCAATGTTGTAGGGTTCAAGGGGAAGTGCGCGGAGAGCGGCCTTTTCCAGGCTCGCGAACCGTTCCTCGCGTGAAACCTTGAAGCGCGTGTGGATCTTGCCGTTGATTCGGTCAATCGCCTCCCGGAGCGCTTGGTTGACCTCAGCCAAGCTCGTGAAGGTCCGGCGGCGGTAAATGAAGCGGAAATAGCGCATCAGGATGCCGACCGCGTTCTCGACCAGAGCTTTGTCCTTGGGCTTTTTTGGGCGGGCAGGCACGACCGCCGTTTTGTAATACGTGACGAGCTCCACGTAGTCCTGATTCAGATCTGGATCGTAGCGATGCGATTTGACGACGCCATTTTTCAGGCAGTCGGGAACGAGCACAGCGGCAACGCCGCCGTAGAATTCGAACATGCGCCGGTGGGCATCGAGCCAGTTGGCTTTTCTCTCGTCTTCGTGCGCGACGGCGAATATTTTCTGACTGAAGCAGAGGATGCCGACAAATACGTGCGCCTGATGGATCTCGCCCGTACGACGATCGAGCCAGTCGATCTTGTCGCCCGCGTAGTCGACCTCGCAGTACTCACCGGCCCTAAACTCGCGCAGAGTGACGGTGGCGGTGAGCAGGCGTGCGAAACGGTGCTTCACGTACTTGAAGAAGTTCGAGTGCGAGGTCCGGTCGGCCGCGACCTCCTCCCAGATCCGCTTGAGCTGGTGGCCGTCGCGGATGTCCTTTTCGACCGCCGCCCAGTCGACGTGGAGCGCCCAGCCTGGCGGAAGCTTTTCCTGCGGCTCACGGGCACGGCTGAGCGCGTCGCGGGTGAACAGCCCCTTGCGGACCTCGGCCACCAATGTGCGGCGGCAGCGAAGGCTACGGGCGATCTTCCTATTGGTCTGCCCGGCCTCGATCAATCTCTGAATCTCGGTGAACTGCGCCACGGACGTCCTTTCGAATTCCATCATTCCCCTCCTGGTTGGTCCCTCGATGGGACGCCAGGGGGTGATTATGACGCAATCCGAAAAGCCTTAGGAACACCGCGGCATTAGGTGGTCCCGCTCGCATGAAATCGGGTGGTCCCGCTTCCATGAAATCGCATGGTCCCTAACATTTGAAATCGGGTGGTCCCGGTCGGGTGAAATTTTGCACTAGCGGGATGAGCGCCTGGATCATCGCTATCCTGCTCTCGTTGATGATGACTTC
>CAYHWW010000279.1:0-2655 GCA_964360145.1 uncultured Oligoflexia bacterium
ATTGAGTGTCAAACAGGCACTTCTTCGTCTTGATGCGGCAATTTGAAGAGCGGCCTCATCGCACCAGGTACTCGACAAAGGCGTTGGCCGGTGCACGCACCACGTTTTCTGGCGTGTCGCATTGAACGAGGCGGCCCCGGTCCAAGATGGCCATGCGATGGGAGAGCTCCAACGCCTCATGCCTGTCGTGGGTGACGTAGATCATCGTCAAGCCCAGCTCCCGCTGCAAAGTCTTCAGTTCGTGGCGCATTTCTTCCCGCAGTTTTGCATCAAGATTTGATAACGGCTCATCGAGGAGGAGCACCCGCGGTTTCTGAGCCAGGGCCCGGGCGAGAGCCACCCGCTGCTGCTGACCGCCGGAGAGCTCATGGGGGAAGCGCCCGCCGAGGTCGGGGAGGCGCACCAGCGCGAGGGCCTCGCTGACAGCATGGGCGCGGTCTTTGGTGGTCATGCCCTGCAGCTTCAGGGCAAAGCCCACATTTTCGGCCACCGTCATATGGGGCCAGAGGGCGTAGGCTTGGAAGACCATGCCGAGACCGCGTTTGTGGGGTGGTAGGTTGATGCCGCAGGCAGGGTCAAAGAATGTCACGCCACCACACTTGATGAGTCCGCGGTCGGGGGTTTCTAGCCCTGCGATCATGCGCAGCAGAGTGGTTTTGCCGCAGCCACTGGGGCCCAGGAGCGCCATGAGCTCGCCTGCCATGATGCGCAGCGAGATGTCCTGCACCACCGGCTGGGTGCCCGCTCCACCATAGGATTTAGCCACACTCAAAATTTCCACGGTCATATGCCAAACTCCCCTCGGGATATGCGACGAAGCACTGCGTTAGCCGCGAGAGTAGCGCCGAGCAAGCAGGAAGCAAGCACGCAGGCGGAGCCGGGGTCGGCGTATTCCAGCAGGCGATACATTAAGGTGCCCAGCACCTCGGTGTCGCCGCCGGCGAGCAGCACGGACATGGTGATTTCTGAGGCCATGGGTACCAGCGAAAGGACGAAGGCGGCGGAAAGCGCTGCTTTCAGCAGGGGGAGCGTGATGGAGGTGAGGGCCCGCAGCGGCGACGCGCCTGCCATGGCGGCGGCCTCGGTGAGGTCTCGGCCAATGGACTGCACCGCAGGGGTCAGGGTGCGCTGGGCGTGGGAGTAATAATGGGAGAAGTAGGCAAGCGCAATGATGGCAAGGCCAGGGAGGGGGGAGCCCCCATAGGCGACGATGAGTGAGAGGGCGAGCACGGTACCAGGAATAGCGGTGCCCGCGGCCCCCAGCACTTCGGTGAGGCGTGCGCTCTTTGCCCCTCGGGCGGAGGCCAAGGCCGCGAAAACCGCGCAGAGCACCGCGGTCAGTGCGGCGGCACTGGCGCTGCCCGCGCTGTTCATCAGGGCCTTCAGCACATCGGGGAGGCTTGTGAAGACATAGATGTAGCGCGCCAACGTGAAGCTCATCATGTCCGCGGGGTCTTTGAGGAAGCTTCGCCACACCATGGCAGCGAGGGGCAGCGCCGTAAGGGCTGCAACCAGGAGGGCAAGGCCCCAAAATAGTAAATGCTTACCACGACTCAAGTGAAGCTTCGTGGCCGTGGCCCCCTTTCCGCCGATGAGGGCGCCGCCGAGGCGACGCTGCAGCGCCCGCTGGCAGAGCGCAGCCCCTACAGTGACGCCGATGCTCAACGAGAGGAGCACAAGGGCCAGGGCTGCGGCCCGGGTGAAGCCCTCGCTGCTACCGCTGCTGGACTTCACCGCTTGATAGATGCGCGTGGTGAGCACGGGCTCCCGGGCGGGGAGCGCGATGAGGGCGGGGATGGCAAACGACGCAAGACCCGCCGCCGCGAGGCTTGTGAAGGTGGCGAGCAACTGGGGCAGGGCCAGGGGGAGAGTGATGGAGAGAAACCCGCGCCAAGGGGGAGCGCCCCCGAGCATTGCCGCATCTTCCCAGTGGGAGGGAAATCTACGGAAGAAACCCTGGCTTTGAATAGTGCCGAGGGCGCTGAGCCAGAGGGTGAGGACGAGGGCGGTGCCACCGAGGCCATAAACCCGGGGCTGGGCGAGGATGGTCCAGCCCAGGGCGAGAAAAAAAGGGGGGACGAGGTAGGGCAGCTTCAAGCACAGCTCGCTCAGGCGGCGAGCCGGAGCTGGCGCATCAAAGCGCCACAGGGCCCAGCTCGCGGAAAACGAAAATGCGGTGCCCACTGCCGCGCCCCCGAAGGCCAGGAGCAAGGTGTTGTGAAGGGCGCGCCAAAATCGTGGATCCTGGGACTCTGCCGCAAGGGCGGCGCCGATGCCGGTGCTCACGCTGAAAAAAACGCCGAGGGGATAGACCACGCCGGCGACGAGGAGGGCCGTGGTGAGAACAAGGATGACCCGGGTCAAAAGGACCATGTCAGTGTTCTAAAGAGAATGAGGGGATCTGGCAAAGCGATTGTTATTGTTTAACAGACCCCAAGAGTCGGCGGATGATGCCGCGATAAAATACAGGTTTTGGGATGCAGCCGACACCAGCGCTGGCGGTGGTCCTTGCAGGCGGTGCACGCATTTGATCCAAAATCTGCTGGGCGCGAGTAGCGGTGGAGTTATCTGACAATCTTCGCGTGCGTTGGACCGTTTGCTCAAGAGCATGCTCCACAATGGGGTCGCGGGAGGTGCTGCCACTGAGTGCTTCGA
>CAYHWW010000280.1:0-2634 GCA_964360145.1 uncultured Oligoflexia bacterium
ACGCCGATCTTCATGCGGATCTGGTTGATGAAGATCATGGTGGTGTTGCCCTTGCTGAGGGACCCCGTGATCTTCCGCAGCGCCTGGCTCATGAGGCGGGCCTGGAGGCCCATGTGGGAGTCGCCCATTTCGCCTTCGATTTCCGCCCGAGGCACCAGAGCCGCCACGGAGTCGATGACGATGAGGTCCACGGCGCCGCTGCGGATGAGCATGTCGGCGATTTCCAGCGCCTGTTCACCGGTGTCGGGCTGGGAGATGAGCAGGTCTTCGGTGCGGATGCCTAGCTTGCGGGCATAATCAACGTCGAGGGCGTGCTCGGCGTCGATGAAGGCCGCGATGCCGCCCTGTTTCTGGGCTTCGGCGATGCAGTGAAGGGTGAGGGTGGTTTTGCCCGAGGATTCAGGGCCGTAGATTTCGATGACGCGGCCTCGGGGCAGGCCGCCTACGCCGAGGGCGAGGTCCAGGCTCAAGGCACCGGTGGAAATTACCGGTACGTCTTGAATCAAGGACTGGCCTTTATCGAGGCGCATGATGGAGCCCTTGCCGAATTGTTTTTCGATGGTGCTCAAAGCCAGTTCGAGAGCCTTGGCTTTGTTCATGCTGAGATCAGGTGTATTTTGAGTTGTAGACACGATGCTTTTCTCCTTCGCGGTCTTGGTTAAAGAGCGGTTCGCCGCTCCATGGGACTGACGTGCGCGGGGTTAGCAATAAGAAGACCAAAGTTTTCGCGCTGTGGGAAGTGCGCTGTGCCAAAGAGGACGATGATGGACAAAATTATTTGCGTCGGGAAAAATTATGGCGCCCATGCCGCGGAGATGAGTGAGCCAGTGCCCGCGGAGCCTGTAATCTTTTTGAAGCCGCCCAGTGTTTTGCGGCAAATGGGGGACGAGGGAGGGGTTCTTGAGGTCACCCATCCCTGGGATCGCGGCGCGGTTCACTACGAGTGCGAGATCGTTTTGCGCCTCTCTCGTGGTGTGGAAACGGCCTCTGTTCCCCCCTCTCAGCGAGAAGAAGACCTGTGGAATTACATAGATGGCGTGACCCTCGGCCTCGATATGACTTTGCGCGACGTGCAGGCGGATTTGAAGAAGGCAGGGCTGCCGTGGACCACGGGTAAGGTTTTTAATCACAGTGCCATCATCGGGCCGTGGTTGTCCGTGACCGAGGGACGAAAGATCTGGAATGAGTCTTTTACCTTCGCGCTCAACGGCGCGGTGAGGCAGACGGGCCGAACCGCTGACATGATGCGGCAGCCCTGCGCCCTCATCACTGCGGTGGGTGGGTTATTTCCTTTGCGGGCTGGGGATGTTTTTTTTACTGGTACACCTGCTGGTGTGGGGGCCGTGGCTGCGGGCGACGGAGGTGTTTTGCAGTGGGGGACGTTGAAGTACGCCGTGAAGTGGGCTTGATTTTTCGCGGGAACTACATTGTATGTTCCCATGCTGAATCAAGCCTTGACGATCAAACTGAAAAAACAAGACATCCGCAACATCGTGTCCACGCCCAACCCGGCCATGAATGAGCATGATCGCGATGAGATGGCGATCCCCTCCTACCTGCACTCCAATCCGTTGATCCGCTGGCTGATGTGGCGGCGTTACGAAGTCATCGCTCAGA
Organism: uncultured Oligoflexia bacterium; assembly: GCA_964360145.1. GTDB lineage: Bacteria > Bdellovibrionota > UBA1018 > UBA1018 > CAYHWW01 > CAYHWW01. The sequence goes on from CAYHWW010000280.1 coordinate 1,618, forward strand.
TGGCTCAACTGAAGCCGGGACAGAGCGTCTTTGAATTCGGCTGCGGTGTGGGTTTGTTCCTGCCAACGCTGGCGCAGCGCACGGGCCGGGTTTTCGCCATGGATCTTTTTCCTCAGTACGCCAAAGAGTTGGTTCGCCAGCGGAGCTTGAGCGTAACGTTTCTCAAAGACCTCGAAGATCTTGAAGATGAATCCCTGGATCTCATCATCGCCGCCGACGTCATGGAGCACCTGGATGAACCCAGCAAATACGCCGCGGCATTTCATCGCAAGCTTAAAAAGGGTGGCAGGCTCGTGATTTCAGGGCCCACGGAAAGTGGGATCTACAAGGTCGGGCGCTTCATTGCCGGTTTCTCCGGCAAGGGTGACTACCATCACACCAATGTGGATCGCCTCGAAGTCGACATCAAAGGCGCGGGGTTTGAGCATGAGAAGATGGTTCCGTTGCCCTTTGCCCTGGGGCCCGCGCTCTTTAAGATCCATTTATTCAGGAAGTGAGCCAATACCGCGCAGCCTCCAGCGCGGCAGCAGTCAAAAACCCCGCGCCGACGTCATCCAAGATCACAAACGCCCCCCGGGCGGCGTTGGAGGCGGCGCGCTTTGAAGCCTGGTCCAACAAGTTGACGGGAAAGGGTTTCAGCGTATCGAAAAGACGGAAGAGCACGAAGGCCGCCAGTAGCCACTGCCACTGAACTCCAGTTAACCACGCCGTGCTCCAGAGGATACCCACGGACTCATCCACCACGATGTATTGGGGGTCTTTGCGGCCCGTGGCAGCAACCTCACGGGTTGCAAGCCAACAGGCTAGGATTGTGAGTCCTACCGCTACGCCACAGCGGAAAATAACACTGGTCTCCGCGCAAAGGATCCACACCAGGGGCATTGTGGCCAACGTGCCTGCCGTGCCTGGTGCTTTGGGCACCAAGCCAGCACCGAACCAGGTGAGAATCCAATGGCGGGGGAGAAAGGGAGATAAGCGCGTCATAGTCAGGTTCTACAGGAAGCGCCGTCGAGAGCC
>CAYHWW010000281.1:0-2574 GCA_964360145.1 uncultured Oligoflexia bacterium
GATGTGGACAGCTGGTCTTCAAGAAATTTGATGCGATCGATCTTGGACTTGGTCTCGAAACGCAGCTGTTCGATCTCGGATTCTTTGCTCTTGCCCGCGTGCATGAGCTCTTTTTCTAGGGTCTCGATGCGCTGGTTGCGGTCATCCAACTGGTGGACGAAGTCTTCCACCTGCATGTTGAGAGACTTGATGGACTGCTCGGCCTTGCCCAACTCTTCTTTGGCGTAACCCATCTGGGCGGACAGAATGGCGATATCCTGTTCCCGCATCATCAAATACTTTTTCAGGGTTTCCACGTCACCAGAATCGCTGATCTGGGACATGTCCACGCCCGCCGCGCTCACGGCGGCTACAGCCGCCGCGGCGATGTCAGCGGCATTGGGCATGGTGGGAGCGGAGACAGAGGGAGCGTTGCCCTTGGTCGTGCTTGTGGTGCCGCCAAAGAGATAGGGCAGATCCTGGGCCGCTTGCTGGTCCAACTCCGCCTCAGCGGATACAGCGGGAAGCGGCGGAGGGGGAGCTGCCGTGGCACCGGCATCAAAGGAGGCCGGCGTATTGGGGTCGATTTCGTCCACCACTGGAGTCGGTGGTGCAGGGGCCTCCGCGCTAACCATTGAAATCTCAAAGGGAACCTCTGCCGCCACCGGGGCGACCTCGAGGGCCAACGATATCTCAAGGGGGCCGGACGCTGGCGACGCTGCCTCAACCGCGGCAACGGGGGCTTCCAACGGGACAGGGGACACGGCGCTGGGTGGCGCGTCTCCTAGCACAGATTCAATGGGCAGGGGCTCGGCGGGGGCCGTCTCAGCGGCGGCAACCGCTGCCGCCACGACTTCCTCTCCCACGGGGACTTCTTCTGGGGCAAGCGCTTCCGCTTCAATGCCTTCCGCGGGTGCCTCATCCGGGAAGAAAACCAGCTGCCCTCCGGGGACTTGGTTGGGAACCTTCTCCATGAGGCGAAGGACCTTCGAGGCCTCCACCAGCGTGATGTTGAGCCCAGGCACGGGCGCCTTGGGGGGGGGCTTCTTCACCACGGCCTTTTTCTCCGCGGGGAATTTGAGCCCCGTCACGGCCTCGATGGTACTGAGGATCTGCTGCAATGTGGCGGGCTTTTTCAGATACGCATTGGCGCCATCATCGCTCTTTTGATGGAGCGCAAAGTCCGTGTTCTTCAGTTTTGACGAAAGAATGATGAAGGGAACTTCAAGGGTGCGCGCATCCGCCCGCAGCATTTTCGTCAGGGAGAAACCCGCTTCATCACCAGCGGGCATCTCACGGCTGATGAGCGCCACATCCACGGAGTCCGGATTTTCCTTCACCGCCGCAAAAGCCTGCTCCACATCCGCGAAGACATCGAGCGTCACGGCGCACTTGCGGCAACGTTCCTGCAGCAGGTCGATCAAGGCCTTGTCTGAATCGAAAAGGACGACTCTCATCACCATCTCTATCGGCGACGCGGTCACTGAAGTTGACACAGAAAAACACGTACTGTTAAATACTTCCATGTCAGAACCAAGCCTCCGGGTCGTTTTTTACCGGGGCAATTCATTCCCCAGAGCCCTTACCGTGGATCCCGTCCGGGTGAGACGCATCTTGGTGGGCACCTCCCTCCTCCTCATGGTCATTCTTGCCGCATTGGGGCTGGTCACCCGCTGGCACCTCATGGGCCGTGCGCCACTGGCTACTTCTCCGTCTGGGCAGTCGAGCGTCAGCCCGGATACCTATGGCCCCTTCAACTCGGCGGAAGAGCAAACCAAGACCCTCCAAGATGAGGTGGACCGCCTCCAGTCCCGCATCAAAAACCTCATGACAGAAAAAGAGTCCCCCAAGGACCTGGATAACCGCAGTCCCGTGCTGGCCCTCTTCCCCCCCACCGTCAGCGATCAAACCAAGTCCCAGCAGCTCGTCATGGCGAAAAACTTCTCCTTCTCCGCGGGCAACGGCAAAGAACCCATGACCCTCACCTTCGAGCTCCACAACAGCGAGCCCGGCATGAGCGTGCAGAAAGGCTACATCGTGGTGCTGGCCCGCACGAAGAACGCAGTGAAAGCCTACCCCAACGTCCTGAACCCCAAGGGCCCCTACCTGGTGGATTTCGAACGGGGTGAGAGCTTCCAGGTGAGCCGCTTCCGTATGGTGAACGCCCAATTCGACACCTATGATGCGCGGGATCCCGTCTCTAATTTCCAGATCCTGATTTTCAAACGCACCGGTGAAGTGCTCCTGAACCTCACCACGGAGGTGAGCAAATGAGCACCACCGAGACGTTGTTGCCCCGGTCCCCCATCGCGGTGGAACAGCCCGTCAACCTCCTCAGCGAACGCACCCGCCTCGAAGGCACCGTGTATTTCGATCAGTACACTCATTTCAATGGCGAGGCCAAGGGCACCATTCACTGCGCCCCGGGCAGCACCCTTGTGGTGGGAGAGCAGGGCGTCGTCGAAGGCCGCATCGAGTGCGATTCCATCATCATCGATGGTTTCGTACAGGGCGAGATCAGCGCCACGACAAAAGTCATCATCGCGGAGACGGGGCGCGTGCTGGGCAGCGTGCGCACCCCCTGCTTTATTGTCA
>CAYHWW010000282.1:0-2537 GCA_964360145.1 uncultured Oligoflexia bacterium
GCCGGTGACCAGCGTGAACAAAATGGAATAGACGGTGAAGTGCTTCAGCATGAGTCCCCCAGGGAATAAGTGGCGCCTTGGTAAAGCATACTGATTTACCCCGCCCCGCCGCAACCACGTGGCGCGGCATCGCGATCGCAGGGGGCAATTCTTGCCTCAGGCGGCGGCAACCAACCGATGCAAACCATCGTAGAGAGAAAGAGCCCGCCAGAGCCGATAGGCCGTCTCGCGGGAACAACCCAAAATCTTTATGGCCTGATTGGGATTGGACACCTCCGCCGTGATCCTCAAATAGGCTAAATCCGCACGGAAGCACGGGCCCATCAATGCTCGCAATCGCAACCACCCATGTCCCTTCAATATCCCCGCAAGGGTGAGTACCTTTTTTTCGTCTTCTGGCGAGACGGTGGCTGTCTTGAGCCCGAAGGCTAAAAACTCTGCGTCAGTCCCATATTTTTCTACTAAGTAGGGATCTGCGTACTCCTCCGGCGCACTCGATGACGAGGGGTGCTTCTCTAAATCCACTTTTGCGCGCTCGACAATCATCGCCCAACGCCGATCCCCCGCCCGCACCAACTTCAACGCCAAAGCGCCAAGCACGGCCTTGTCCTCCGACGCGATGTATTTCGCCAACGCCGCCAACCGCTCCACATGGATTAACTCTGACGTGGTGAGGAGCCACCGCAACATGATCCGAAACGTCTTACGGTCTTCATAAAAAGCCGACAGCAATTCCAAAATAATTTTTTCAGGGTCCGCGGGCTGCGCGGAGGGCCGCCCGTGAAAAGCGAAACCCAGGGAAACAAGCTGCTCTTGCGTGGCTTTAGTCGCCATACCCCAACCTTTTTCTCAGCCGTTCAAAGCAATCCCGCACGCGATCAGGCCAATAAACGGAAGCATCACGCTCCATGACCCAATCAAAAATGCCATCCAACTCCTTACCGCTAGGGCGCATCTTGACGAGATCGATGAGATCATCCTCGCGATCGCAGAATGCAAACATCTTTCCGGGGATAGAGTCATCACATCATGATAATCCATATGGTATGGATTATCCATACATATTTATGACATTGATTTTATTGAGTAAAAAATTAAACGGCGGGCATCAGCATCAGACGGCACTGCGTGCGGCTCACCGCTTCAACCTCCACCCGCGTGATATCGATCATGCGGGCGCGGGTGGCGGCGGCGGCGGGGTCCGCCATGAATTCCAGCATCAGGGGCAGCATCACGGCGCCCAGGCGCTTGGACACCACGGGGTCCACGTGATGGGTGTCTTCCATGATCACCCAACGGCGCTGGCGTTCCCCGTCCAGCCCCTCCCGGGGCACGTTGTTCAAGCTTATAAATAAATCACGTTGATGCCAGGTCCGCACTAAAAGATCGTACTCCGCGGAAAAGACCTGGGTCGGCACCGTAAGAGCGGCGCCGCTCATGGGCACGGGCAACCGGCCCGTCACCACGGCGCGGGCGAAATCCAAAAGCAGCTTCACTGGAAAGGCGGAAATCTCCTGCCGCACGAGGCGACGCGTCTCCCGGCTCGACGTAAAGCGAGAAAGGAGCACGCCGATCATCACCTCATGGGCGATGAGGGCAACCGGTCTCTCGATGAGGCGTGCGATGAAGCCACCCAGGGCCCCGGCGTCCTTCAACCCCTTCAGCTGCCCGAAGATGCCGTGATGCACGTCGATGGCACGCACCCCGCCGCGGTGCATGCGCTCAAGCCACGGGATGAGGCGCTTGCAGATCTCGCGCACGTAGACCGGCACGTCCTCGATGCGGTCGGGGGCTGCGAGCAGCGTCGCCGTGGCGATGTGGGACGCGAACTCCGCGGCCAGCGCTGGCTGGTTCAAGGCGGCGAGGATCTGCATGCCGCCTTTGCTGTGGCCGATGACGTGGAACTTACGCCCCGCGGGCAGGCGACGCAGGACGTAGCGCCAGACTGCTGCGGTGTCTTTGAGCAGAATATCTTCCAGGCCATTATCCGCGGTGGGCGACAGTTGAGAGCGGTAGGCGCCGCGCCCCACGTAGCGGGACTGCATGAGGATGACTTTAAAACCCCGCCCATGGAAATAAGACGCCATGTCATCGAAGGTCTGGGCCGTCTCGACGAGGCCGGGTTGGATGACCACCACCGCGCCGTCGTCGTTGCCAGCGAGCTCCACGAGCGAGAGCGTCGCGCCATCTTCAGTGAGCACACGGCGCTCGGTGACGGCAATGCCGTGGAACTCCACGTGGGGAGTTTTCGCCACGGCAGGGGCCGACGCAAGCACCAGGGCCACGCCCACGAAGAGCAAACAAGCAGTCAAAAACCCCAAACGCCCCGACATTATTCCCTACCCCCAGTGATAATGCACCGCGTGCATATCCCACAAATCCGCCCCCATCAATCATGTGTGACGCGAAAGGCAACGGTTGTTGCCTTCCCGATAGTCATTGGCCGTCAATGTGGCCTGGGAGGGCAACAATCGTTGCCTTACCAGGCCAGCGCGCCACGCACCGCAGCAAGGCAACGGTTGTTGCCTTACCATGCA
>CAYHWW010000283.1:0-2529 GCA_964360145.1 uncultured Oligoflexia bacterium
CGAGGAACTTCAGCACCCCCTTGGTACCCATGCGCCCCTTGGGGCGCGGGCCGATGATGGTCACTGCGAGTCCCGCCTTCAAGCACCGCTTGGCGAACTCCTCAGCCGCCGCCGGAGGGTTATCCCCAGGCATCATGCCATGCAGCACTAAACAAACATTGGTGCGCACTGTGCTTAAACCGGGCTTTTCCACACCAACTCCAAGGTACCCCACAGATCACCTTCAAAGGCCGTGGCCCAATGCATCCCGTAGGAAGTCTCCCTCCATTGGGGGGTTTTCCATTCCCATTCTAATGCGAAACACCGCGCGGTCCTGATGATGCGACCGCCTGTCATGCGCAGACATTCATCAACCGCCAAGTCCAGGGAATCGGGCCCCGCCTCCGTGGCCCAGGTGACGAAGCCACTGTTGCCACGCCAAAGCAGAGAGAGGTTACCCAGCTCAAGCCACGCAGGCACTGTGGGGGCGGCATGGGAGGCAAACCAAAGAAAGTGGCGCTCGCGGCGGCGCTTACGCAGCGCTTGCAACCAAGGAACCGACTCCTCGCCTTTCAAAATCCGCCTTACCGCGGGCGTCAGATCACCAGACAGGTAAATCAAACAGGCGTTGTCATACTCCACGGTAATGTCATCACTGCCACAAGCGAGGGTGATGCGACGACCAACCCTGCCGGTAATCTCCGCATTGGAAAGCACCGTGCAGCGACCTTCGACGCTCTTCTGGTGGAGAAATTCCGAGAGACGCCGACAGATGGCGGGAGCATCCCAGTTGACGGCGAATGCACGGGATACCGCGCCCTCAAGGGTCGCCACCTGAGAGGTGTAGAGACCCATGGCCTTCAGGCGTGCATCAACGTAATCCGGGCTCGCGAGCCGTACATGGCCCGCGCTCCAAGGTTTGCGCTCCAGACGTAAAAAGGACTCCTCGTGTTCCGCGGTGCGGGCGCGGTGCACGGGAACGCTACTGAGCAATGCCCAATGCTCGCAACGCTCCAAGGCAGCCTCCCCCACTGACGCAGGCATGGCTTCTCTCAGGCGGTCGTTCAAGTCATCCCAAAGCCGCGGGAGGCTGGGCACCGCGGAACTCTGGGTGGTGCGAAAAGCGGTATTCCACAGTGACAGCCCATCCCGAGGGCGGATATCCCACGCCAAAAAACCGGGCAATGGGTTTACGAGCACGGTGCTCAGCCCCTGATTCACCGCCCGAGCAGCGGCGAAAAGGGCAGCGCACCCTTCCCCGATGATGACGACTTCAGCCTTGAGGCGCGTCAGAGGAGCCCTCGCATCACACGCTTCATGGCGGCCAGTAGTTGCCCTTTTTTGTACTGGGAGTGCGCGGCCTCGCCTTCCACCGCGGACTTGTGGCTCGCGTCATCGTAGAGCTGCACTTCCACGGGGTAGAAAAATCGCACTTCTTTTTGCATGTTTTTCAGCTCAATGCGATTGATGACATTCGCGACTTCCATGGGAAGTGGGCTGTCTTTGTAAGACTTGAGCGCCTTGATGTCTTCGTAGAGCGGATTGGTGATCTTGATGAGCTGGCGGCAAGTGAACTGGATGGAGGCGTATTCCTTGCTGGTGAAGGGGTTGGTTCCACGGCCCTCGCTAGAAATGCCCCCGTCACAAACAGCCCTCAGGCGCTCCACTACGGCATCAAAGGTCGCATCGCCCGTCGAAGCCTGCTCCAGCGCCTGATTCAGCGTCTCGCGAAACTTCGCGAGATCCACGAGACTGTTGCGGGAACGGCTGGGTTTGATGTTCGCCGGCATGATGATGTAGCGATCTCGCATGAACTTCACCACTCGCAGGGCATCGAAACGGGTCTTCGTCACAAAACGAATGCCGACGCGATCGAAAATGTCCTCGGCCACGTTCTCAGGCTTGTGGAGCATCTTGAGAATGAGGCTGTCGCGACTTTTCTTCGGCTTGCTGTGGAAGGCCACCAACTCCACCAGCTCCGAATCCCGAGCATCTTTGCCCAGAAACAACCGGCCATCTTCGTTATGGATGAACTTATAGACGCGATCCATGATCTGGGTCTGGATGTCCGAGAAATGCGAGGTCCGAACATCTTTATCGATGTGGCCAATGGTATGCATCACCTTCAGGATGGCGCAGGCCCAGTGAGGCAGGCTGGCCCCGGGGGCCGTGCCGGAGGTTTCCGGCTGGCTTGCGACGATGAGGAGCTGCATGGGATCAGAGAGCTCCGTCAGCTTGCGAGGAATCTCTATTTTGGGGCCATCGGGGTTGTGGGGATAGAGAAAGCTTTTGCGGATGAAACTCACGGCCTCCTGGTAATGGCCGAAGAGCTCCGCCTTCTCGATGGGGTTTTCGACATTGAAGCCATAGCAATCGAGGAACCGCGCCGCCTCTTCAACACTGCGGATGCCGAGGCTTTCCTGCACATCGATGGCGGATTGCCCCCCCACAACGACCTCGAGCACCCCCGAGTCGAAGCGAAGCCGCGCTAATTGATCCCGCGACAGCGCCATAGCCCTCCCCTGCGGAAAAGGTTACGTCGGTATGCCC
>CAYHWW010000284.1:0-2517 GCA_964360145.1 uncultured Oligoflexia bacterium
TCTTCCAAGTCACCACGACACCCACCGTGGTCGAAATCCCCAGCCCCCAAGCCGCGGAGGGCGCCCTTCAATCCTCCGGCGCCCCCGGAGGCGCGGCGCCCAGCGGCATCGGCGTGGCCCGCCCTGTCACAGCGGCGGCAGCAGTCACAGCTTCGGACAATGGCCGCTCCGCCGCCGAGGTGGATGCCCGCGCCGCTGAAGAAGACAACCCTCGGGTCATGCCCTTTGGGGGCATCCCCATGGCTCCCGTGGCGGCGGGTGGCGGCAGTCGCCCTGAGATAACTTTGTCCTCAAATAATTTCGGCGGGGGCGATCGGGCTCCTGCTGCAGGGAGGGATGGAATTAAGAACATCCTTGAACGCCCCATTCCTACTTCTAGTGCGAGTGCTCCTGCGGAGCCAGACCCTGACCCAGGGCCTGGACCTGACCCCAGGCCTCCTGGGCCACAATCACAAACCACCTACCCCACCCAGCTCGATCTATCGGGCGTAGCCGCCATTACCACCGCGGTGTGCTCGCCCTTCACCATCACCACCCAAGATGACTTTGGTGTTACCGCCGCAGTGGCAACCCTCACCACCATCACCTTCTTCGGCGCCGGTGATGGCGCGTTTTATTCCGACGCGGCCTGCGCTGTGCCTTCGGCAACCATTGGCCTTATCACCGGCGCCAGCACCGCGACCATCTACTACAAGAAACCCACCGCAGGCACGGTCACCTTGGCGGCGGCGGCGGCGGGGCTTAGCGGTGATACCCTTGTGGTCACGGTCGCCGACCCCACGAATACATCCCCCACCATCACGGCCATCGCCAATGTGACGACACCCATGGCCACCGCACGCACGGGCATCGCCTTTACAGTGGATGAAGGCACCGGCGCAGTGGAGAACGCTCAAACCCTCACGGTCACCGCCACGAGCAGCAACATCGTATTAGTACCCAACGCCAACATCACGGTGAACTACGCCGACAATGGTGCAGCTGATGCGGCGTTACTCGCTCCTACCATCGACATCACCCCCGCCGCGGCACAAACTGGGAGCGCCACCATCACCGTGACCGTAAAGGATAATAGCGGTGATGTTCCCACTGATACCATCACCACTACATTCACCGTGCGCGTCGTGGATGTTCCCGCCAGCGCCTACGCCTGGTACGCCGCCGATGCTGGAACGGTTACCTCTGCGGCTCCTGTCACCAGCTGGAAAGACCAGTCTGGTAACAACAGAGATGTGGCGCAAGGCACTGCAGCAGCGCAGCCCACCTACACTGCGGCGGGCATCAACGCCTTACCTGCGCTGACATTCGACGGCGACGATTACTTGACGGTTGGCGGGCTTGTTCTGCCTGCGAACGCTACGGCATTTATGGTGGTCAACCGAACCGGAGGCACATCCAACGCTGTGAACCTCTGGGGTCGCTCTGCGGGCGCCGGCGGCGGCGGCTTGACCGTTGTGAGGGCCAACCCCAACATCTCAATCTACCACGAGGGTGTACTCCCCGGGTCTAGCGTAGCTGGCGCCGCCAACAACACCCCGTCATTACTGACCTTCGGCTACACTACGGGTACGGGCTCCTACATGTGTGATCGAGGTGCCACCACGGCCTGCTCCACAGTGGCAGGTGCGCCCAATTCCAACGACACATTCACCATCGGCACCAACTACAACACGACTATTTCGGCGGGTATCGCTGGAAATATTTCTGAACTCCTCGTCTACAACTCAACCCTAACGGTGGCGCAGCGTCAGCAAGTCGAAAATTACCTTCTCACGCGTTACGGCATCAACGGCGCGCCCCGCATCACGCCTATTCCCAACCAAGGCACCTTGCAAGATGTGACCATACGAAACATTCCCTTCACCGTAGATGAAGGCGGCGGCACCAGCGAAGATGCGCAGCAAATCACCTCTATCACCGCCACGAGTTCTGACATCGTGCTGGTACCTAACTTAAATATCACATTGAGCACGACGCTGAATGAAGGCGTGGTGGATGCGAGCACACTCACTCACAACATGACCATCACGCCAGCCGCGGGCCAGGTTGGTAGCACTACGATTACACTCACCGCTACCGACAGCGCAGGGTTGAGTAAGACCCACGCGTTCACCGTCGCTGTAAGCGCACCAGTCACCGACAGCGCTTCGCCCACAAGCCTCACCGGCCTTGTCGCCTGGTATAAAGCTGACAGCGCCGTGGGATTAGACAGCACCAGCGCCGTCACGCAGTGGAGCGATCAAAGTGGCAATGGCAATCACCTTGTGCAGTCGACTTCGACTAAACGTCCGGCATTTACTACGACGAATTCAAATTTGAATAATCAACCCACGCTCACCTACGATGGCGCGAACTCTGCGCTGATGACGGCGGGTAATGTGACTGTGCCCAACTGGTACACGGTTTTCACCGTGGGTAAGTTTACGGCGCCTAAACCCATGAGCGTCGGAGTGGGGAACACTTTCGGTGGTGCCACTGTCGGATTTTATTTTAGTGGCCTTGACTGGGCGTGGCTGG